>JAIFMO010000150.1 GCA_020048435.1 Sulfuritalea sp. | reverse complement strand
GCGATGCGGTCACCGGGCGGGAAGTCGCTATTGGCGACGGCACGCTATCGTTCCATGTCTGCGGAAACTCGGCGGGTATCTATGTGCTGGACGGCCCCGGAAAAATCGGTGAGGACGGCAGTTACCTGCGATAAACCCATCCTGAGCGGGTACGCTGCCATTTCCGTCCAAACGATCTGGTAATGCAAAAAAGTTGCGACTATTTGTCACTGATAGTCAAAATAGTCGCATGAAATCCTATCTTGACGAACGTATCGTCACCGACCTGGATCGCAAGCTGGTGGTGCTGACCGGGCCGCGGCAAGTCGGCAAGACCACGCTGGCGCGGCGGCTGATGGCGGACTTTGCGCCAGCGCAGTACCTCAACTGGGATGTTGCCGACGACCGCGCCATCTGATGCAGCGCGGCGGTTTCCCCGAGCCCTGCCTCGCCGCCACCGACGACGAGGCCGAACGCTGGCGCGTCCAATACGCCACCGATCTGGTGCGCGAAGACGTGCTGGAGTTTTCGCGCCTGCAAGAAGTCGCCGCGATGCGACTGTTTCTCGACATGTTGCGCTCGCGCGTCGGGTCGCCGCTCTCGCTGGCCTCGATCGCGCGCGATCTGGCGGTGGCGCCGGCCACGCTCAAGCGTTACCTCGACATTCTGCAGGCGCTCTTCATCGTCTTCACCGTGCAGCCCTGGCACCGCAATGTCGGTCGTGCCTTGTTGCAAGCGCCCAAGGTGTATTTTTTCGATACCGGCATGGTGCGCGTCAGCGTCGACAACGCCGGCGCCCGGTTCGAGAACGCCGTTGCCGCGATGCTGCTCAAGCACGTTCAGTTTCGACGCGACTCGCTCGGCCGCGAAACCTGCCTGCACTACATCCGCACCAAGGACGGCGCCGAGGTTGATTTCGCCGTGGCTGAAGACGGCGCGCTGACGCACCTGATCGAATGCAAGCTGGCCGATCCCGCCTTGCATCGGCCGCTGGTGCGCTTTGCCGAGACTTTCCCCGAAGCCGGCGCCACGCAACTGGTGGCTGAGTTACGGCAGGAAGAACAGCGTGGCCGCATCGCCATCCGCTGCGCCGGCGACTGGCTGGCTGGGCTTGACGCCTGAAGAGAACCTCAGCACTGCTCCCACGGCAGCCCGTCGAAGCGCCAGCCGCCCAGGCTGCCGCGATGGTGGTTGTCGTCGAGTTCGCCCTCGAAGCCGTGCAGCACGTTGTATACCTTGCCAAAGCCGTCGGCTTCGAGCGCCTTGCCGGCATCGACCGAGCGGTTGCCGCTGCGGCAGATCAGCACGATCGGGCGCAAGTGGGCGTCGTCGGCCAGTTTTCTGACATCGGCGACAAAGTTGGGGTTGATGTCCCAGTCGGGTCCCTCGATCCACGGCACTTGCAGGACACCAGCGGGATGGCCGACGAAGAAGAATTCCATTTCGCTGCGGCAATCGACGAACAGGGCGTCGGCATTGCGGCTGAGAAATTCGGCGGTCTCTTTGGGGGTCAGGTGTTCCATGTTGGCTCTTTTTATCGGTTGGGGTGGCCAATGATAGATAAAAGTGTTGCTGGTATCAAATTTATTCGGGTATCCGGAGCTTGTGATTGAAAACCAACCATGCAGTGCGCAACGCCATCAGTTCATCGTTCTCGGCAAGATTGCAGGCCGGCCTTCCACCACAATCCGGTCATGGGGCCCGTGTTAGCGTGAGCCAATTGGAAGGTAAGGTTCGGCCATCAAGAGTCAGTGGTATGGTTTGCATAAATCGGCCACTGAAAATGCCGGATTGACAGGTGAATACAGAAATCTGTATATTAAGTCCATGAAGACCACTCTCGATATTAACGACTCCCTCCTTGCCAATGCGAAAGCGTTAGCAGCGCAGCAGCGAACCAGTTTGACGCGACTGATCGAGGAAGGATTGCAACTCCGCCTCCGATCTTCTTTCTCCTCAACCAAGGTAAGCAAACGAAAGATCCCTGTCTTCAAGGGACGAGGTGGATTGGTTGCCGGACTAGACCCCAGCAGCAATAAAGCTATGCTGGATTTCGCTGACAATGACGCCTGATGTCAATGTTTTAATTGCTGCATCGCGTGGCGATCATCCTCACCACAGAACAGCCTATGCTTGGCTGGATGAGGCCATTGCTGCATGTGCGGATGGCGCAAGCCTGAAACTGATGCCCATGGTTACTGCCAGCTTTTTGAGGCTAGTAACTAATTCCAAGATATTCATTCAACCAACTCCCGTAGTCGATGCCATCAAATTTCTGGACTCACTCCTTGCCGTGCCTGGCGTCGACATGCCCCATCTCGGTAGCGAATGGCCCTTATTGCGGCAACTTTGCATAGACAAGAAGCTGGCTGCCAATGATATTCCTGATGCGTGGCTTGCGGCGGTGGTCATTCAACTTGGTGAACACCTTGTCACATTTGACGCCGATTTCAAGAAACTGCTTGGGCGGACGCAAGTAACCGTACTTATTGCCGAATAAGTAGTTGGTAGCTTCGGGACCAATGGCCGCTTCCATTCTCTCCACCGTCAGCTCAGGGCACTGAGCGGAAGTGGCCAATGCAAAGGTTATCAGGCAGCTTGGGGGGCAAGAGACATTCGTGGCCTCAAGCCTCGGTCAAAAATGAACGCAAGTTCATTGTGCCGCAGCATGTCATGGCAATATCAATCACAAGTTCCGGATAACCATTTCTTCAACCACTTCGATACGCACGGGCACGACACCGCGTGACTGCATGTCCAGTTCGCTCGCGGCGCGTTGCGAAAGGTCGATGATTCGAGACTTGTTGCCGAAAGGTCCGCGATCGGTGATTTGCACCACGACCGACAATTGATTGCGGGTGTTGGTGACCCTGACCCAGGTGCCGAGTGGCAAGGTTCGATGGGCTGCCGTGTAGGCCGACTGATGCAGGGGATGGCCGCTGGCGGTTTTGTGACCCTGGAAACGTTTGGCGTAGTAAGACGCCTTGCCTGTCTGCGGCTTGCGGGGGCCGCGCTTGAGTGAAGGCTGGGTTACTTTTCGGGTGGGGGCAGCAGCAACCGGGCCGGCCTCGGGTTCCGGGGATTCGGCGCCAACGGCTGGCGCTGCCACGGCAAGCAAAATCGCGGCGATGATTGACGCTGGCGCGATCAGTCGGCGCACGCGGCTTCACCGTCGAACAGCAGAAGGACGGCAGTGGCGGCGGTGGCCGGATGCAGCGCCAACGCCCGTAGTTCGTGCAGCCGGGTGCGGGCGGCCAGCAGGGGCGGCAGGGGGTGAATGGCGGTGATGGGCAGGCCGATCAATTCGACCGGGCCGTCGACGATGATGTCCCGGTCGTGCTCATCCCCACGCTGCCCATCCCTTGCCGGCCGCTTGATGGCGAGCACCTGGGGGGCGCGGGCGACGGCGGCGGGCAGCCCGAGCAGTGCTTCGATTTCGTTGGTGGTAGCGCCCGTCGGGGCGGGGCGGGCGCCGCGCACCCCCCGTGCTTCAAAGCCGACGCGCCAGCCACCGGCTGAAAACAGCACCATATCGAGCGGCCCGGCGATTGATGCCGTGATTGATGCCTCAATTGATGCTGCGATTGGCCCATCCAGCGCGCCATTGAGGGATTCGTAGAGCATTTCGGGGCGGGTTTCGGGCGCGCCGACGTAACTCAACCGAGCCCGCGCGCGTAGTCGGCGAACATCTTGTCGAGGTCAAGCACGGCCACTGGCCGTTCCTGAAAGCGCAGTACGCCCAGCACCAGCGTGCGCATGTGCTCGGGCAGCGTGGCGGGTGGTGGCTGGATACTGCTGTGCGGCACGTCGACGACATCAACGACGCGGTCGACGCGGATGCCGCTGCTCATGCCGCCGCCGCGTCCAAGCAGGATGGATGAATTGCGACCGGCGCCGCCGTCGGGCAGGTGCAGCAATTCGTGGGGGCGAATCACCGATTCGATGTCGCCGCGGACGTTGATGACGCCTTCGAGCGAGGGTGGGCAGCCCGGCACGAAAAAGACGTCGGCCTGGGCGAGAATTTCGCGGATGCGTTCGCCGTGAAAGGCGAAGCACTGCTCGCCGAGTTCGAAGATGACGAGCTTTACCGCCGGCTCGTCGACATTGACGATTTCCTTGTTGGCTTCGCGGCGCTGGATCAGTACCTGTTCGAGAGTGGTTTCGCTCATGGGGGGTCCTCGTCGGCCTGGTCGGGACCTAATCCACGACCACGCGGTTACGGCCGCTGCGCTTGGCTTCGTACAACGCCTTGTCGGCGGCCTCGCGCAGCAGTTCCAGCCGCCGATGCACGGGGTAGGTGGCAATGCCGGCGCTGAACGTGCATGAAAAGTCGCCATTGGCCGAATGAAAGACGACGCGGGCAAAATCCTGCCGCAGTTCGTCGATCAATTGGAAGGCGCGCTGGGTTGTCACGTCCTGCAAAATCACGGCAAATTCCTCGCCACCGTAGCGGCCGACGATGTCCGAATTACGCAACCTTTGCTGCAACACGCGCGACAAGGCGAGGATGACCTGGTCGCCAACGGGATGGCCGTAGGTGTCATTCACCGACTTGAAGCGGTCGATGTCGATCATGACGAAGCACAGCGAGCCGCCACCGCGCTTGGCCGTCGAGATGGCGTTTTCGAGAAACTGGGTGGTGGTGGTGTGGTTGAACAGGCCGGTGAGACTGTCGCGCGCCATCAGCGAGCGCAGCGTGCGCATGCGCTCGGCCCGGATCGCCACGGCGGCGACGAGATCGGCGGGAATCACCGGCTTGGTCAGAAAGCCCTCGGCGCCGACGCGCAGGGCGGAAAACTGTTTCTGCTGGTCGGTTTCGGACGATAGATAAACGATGGGCAGGCTGACGTAATCGGGCACCTGGCGGACCAGCCGGGCCAGATCGCGGCCGCTGCATGCCGGCATGTACATGTCCATCAGCACCATGTCGGGGCGAAATTCCTTGAGCACGTCCAGCACGCGGGAAGGTTCGCTGATCTGATAGGTGACCATGCCGGCTTCCTGCAGGATGATGCTGTGGTAGCTGGCGATCTCGGGTTCGTCGTCGATGACGAGAATGCGGTAGGGTTCGGGTTGTTGCTGGCGGGTCAACTCGTCGAGCGCAGCCACCAGTTCAAGGGGGGGCGCCGGCTTGCGGAAATAGGCTTCGCCGCCGGCCTGCACCGCGGCCAGCCGGGCCGCGAAATCGTCGCGGGCGGAGAGGAAGATCGCCGGCACGGCCTTGCCGGTTTCGCGCCGCAAGGCCACCAGCGCCTTGGTGCCGGTATCGTTGCCCTGCGGAAAAACGATGTCCATGATGATGGCCGCCGGTCGCCGCGCCAGCGCCGCCGCATGTAGCTGTTGCGGATCGGTAAAAGTTACCGGCGCGTAGCCGAAACAACCGAGTTGGGTAGCCAGTTGTTCGAGCGTCAGCACCTCGTCGTCGCAGATGTATACAAGTCGGCGCTCGCTCTCTGTCGTGGCGGCGGCGCTTGAGTCAGTCGATATTTTGTCGGCCGGGGTTGCGTCAACCCGGGTTGCATCGGTCGAGGTCGGCAGGGTGAAGCCGGGCTCGTCGCTGCCGGCGTCGTGGCCCGCCGGCGAACAGATC
>JAIFMO010000143.1 GCA_020048435.1 Sulfuritalea sp. | reverse complement strand
TGGCGAAAAGGCCAGTCACTGAGCGCGGGTGAATTTTCTTGCGGGATTTGTACAGCGACGCGATTTCTTCCGCAGGAATGGCGGTATCGGTCTTGGGAGATTCCTGGCTCATTTTTTCTTGAAAATCAAGGGTAGGTAGATGGGTAGCTTGCGATATTTTGCAACGATGCTCTGATCCAGTCTTTGCGGGCAATCCCCTGTAATTACCCAGCTGTCTTTTCGCCCATGATCGCTTGCACGACCCCCCCGATTTCCGGCGAAAACCCCGGCCAGGAAAACCTGGCCGGGAACTTCAGACAACTTTAAGCTTGAAACTTACTTCTTCTCAGCCGGCTTGGCGGCTTCGGCCGGAACGGCTTCGGCAGGAGCAACCGGAACAACCACCTCGGCAGCAGCCGGGGGAGCAGGCGGGGCAGCCTTTACGCCACCACCAAGCCCCCATACATACGCAGTCAGCAGATGAACCTTGGCTTCACCGAGGAAATCACCGAAAGCAGGCATCTGGTTCTGACGTCCCTTGGTGACGGTCTCGATCATGCTGGCTTCTTGCGAACTGTAGAGCCAAACCTTGTCGGTCAGGTTCGGGTAGCCCGCATCCTGATTGCCCTTGCCTTCCGGACCATGACAGGCCGCGCAAGCTTGCGGGAACAGTTCCTTGCCGCGCTGCGCACGGATGGAATCGGAGGACAGACCAGACAGCGAGCGCACGAAATGCACCACGTCCTTGGTCTGCTCGGCATCCATGTCCGGCTTGGTACCCTTCGGTGTCATGATCCCCATACGACCTTGGGTAAGGGTTTCCTTGATTTTCTCAGGTGTGCCACCCCACAGCCAGTCGCCATCTTTCAGGTTGGGGAAACTCGGCTGACCGCCGGCATCACCGCCATGACACTGCGCGCAATAGGTCTGGAACAGGCGGCCACCCATTTGCTTGGCTTCCGGGTTGGCAGCCACGGTCATGATGTCCTGTTTCAGGAACTGGTTGAACTTGGGACCGTACTGCGCATCGGCTGCCTTCATTTCGGCATCGTACTGACCGCGCATGGTCCAGTCGAACTGGCCCTTGTAACTTCCCATACCAGGATAAAGCGCAAGATAGACGAGGGAAAAGACAACGGTGAAGTAAAACATCCAGCGCCACCAGTTCGGTAACGGGTTGCTGTACTCCTCCAAAGTTTCGTCCCACACATGCCCGGTCACTTCACCGGGTTTGTGCTTTGCAAAGTCCTGCATCCACAAAAAAACCCCACAGCCAATGACACTGACCGCGACGATCACGACGACGAAGAGGTTCCAGAAACCTACGAGGTCGCCTGTATTGTTGAAATCCATAACGAATTCCTTTCAGTTGTGCTGTTGACCTACTATCTGTGAACCGCCGAATCATCGTCGTCGATGGCCAATTTGGCCGCCGCGTCAAATGAACCTTTTTGTTTCGCAGAGTATGCCCATTTCACGATGCCAGCAAACATAACTACCACTAGCACCGTGAAGATCGAACGCAGGTCATTGATATCCATTTTGATTTAGCGCGATTGCTTGAGAGCCAAGCCCATGCCTTGCAGATAGGCGACAACGGCCTCGACTTCGGTCTTGCCTTCAAGCGCTTTGGGCGCATCGGCAATCTCCTGGTCGGTATAAGGCACGCCTACCTTGCGCAAAGCACTCATCTTGGCGCCAATTGCAGTGTCCTTGAGCGGTCGGTCCAGCCACTTGTAGGCCGGCATGTTCGACTCAGGCACGACATCACGCGGATTCAGCAGATGAATCTTGTGCCACTGATCCGAGTAACGACCGCCGACACGGTGCAAATCGGGACCGGTACGCTTGGAACCCCACTGGAACGGATGGTCATACACATACTCACCCGCCACAGAGTAGTGGCCATAACGCTCAGTCTCGGCGCGGAAGGGACGAATCATCTGCGAATGGCAGTTGTAGCAGCCTTCACGAATATATATGTCCCGACCCGCAAGGCGCAGCGGCTCGTAGGGCTTGACCAGTTCGTTGAGCGGCGTGGTCGTGGACTTCTGGAAAAACAGTGGAACAATTTCCAGCAGGCCGCCGACGCTCACGACCAGGGTCGTGAGGATGATCATCAGCGTATTACTGGTTTCAATTTTCTCATGCGTCAACATGATAGGTAGCTCCCTTTCAGTCAGTGGGCGTGGGCGGGTGCGAGGACTTTGGCGTCGTCGACCGCTTTGCCGCTGGCGATAGTCTTGAACATGTTGAAGGCCATGAGAAGCATGCCGCTCAAGTACAGCAGGCCGCCAACCACGCGGATAGTCCAGAACGGATAGGAAGCCTTGACCGACTCGACGAAGGAGTAGGTCAGCGTACCGTCAACGTTGGTGGCACGCCACATCAGGCCCTGCATGACGCCAGAGATCCACAGTGCGGCAATGTAGAGCACGGTGCCAAGCGTTGCCAGCCAGAAATGGACGTTGATCAGCTTGACCGAGTACATCTCGGGCTTGCCGAACAGGCGCGGTATCAGGTAGTACATCGATCCGATCGAGACCATGCCCACCCAACCAAGCGCGCCGGAATGCACATGGCCAACCGTCCAGTCGGTGTAGTGCGACAGCGCGTTCACCGTCTTGATCGCCATCATCGGACCTTCGAAGGTCGACATGCCGTAGAAAGAAAGCGAGGTGATGAGGAACTTGAGGATCGGGTCATCGCGCAGTTTGTGCCAGGCACCCGACAACGTCATGATGCCGTTGATCATGCCACCCCAGCTTGGCGCCAGCAGAATCAGCGAGAACACCATACCGACGGACTGAGTCCAGTCAGGCAACGCGGTGTAATGCAGATGGTGCGGACCGGCCCACATGTAGGTAAAGATCAGCGCCCAGAAGTGCACCACCGACAAGCGGTAGGAATACACCGGACGACCAGCCTGTTTCGGCACGAAGTAGTACATCATGCCCAGGAATGCAGCAGTCAGGAAGAAACCCACTGCGTTATGGCCATACCACCACTGCACCATTGCGTCCTGCACGCCGGCATAGGCAGAGTAGGATTTGGGTGTCAGGACGCCGGCTTCGAAGACCGGGATTGCGGCACTGTTAAAGATGTGCAGCAGGGCGACGGCGATGATGAAGGCGCCGAAGAACCAGTTGGCCACGTAGATGTGTGGCGTCTTGCGGGTACCGACGGTGCCAAAGAAGACAATCGCGTACGCCACCCAAACTACGGTGATCAGCAGGTCAATCGGCCACTCGAGCTCGGCATACTCCTTGGCTTGAGTGAAGCCCAAAGGTAGCGATATGGCGGCAAGGACGATCACGAGGTTCCAGGCCCAGAACGTAAATGTAGCAAGCCCTGGCGCAAACAGTGTGGTGTGGCAGGTACGCTGCACCACATAGTAGGAGGTGGCAAACAAGGCACTGCCGCCGAATGCAAAAATTACAGCGTTGGTGTGAAGCGGACGCAGCCTCCCGTACGACAGATACTCGATGACGTTGAGTTCAGGCCAGACCAGTTGGCTGGCGATAATAACGCCAACCAGCATGCCGACGATGCCCCAAATTACGGTCATCACAGTGAACTGGCGCACGACTTTGTAGTTGTAAGTCGCTTGCGATTGCATGATGGAATCACCTCATAGACTAAAGAAATCAGTACGTTGAATGCCAATACCCCTACTGGCGAATATAGTATCCAACTGCCCGTCGGGAAGAATACTCCCAAAAACGCCTTACATTTTGATGCAAATCAATAAAATTTTCATCACAGAAAATAAACGAAACGATTCGCCAGCACTTGCTTGCCCAGCCTGCCACCTGAACTATCAGGCAATTTGCCGGAAAAAGCTAAAAAAAAGGGTGCGCCTTCGCGCACCCCCAACCCCAACAGAGAGACTAACCCTTTGCGGAACGAACGCCGTCATGCAGCAATCTGGCATGTCGCCCCAAAACCAAGCAGTGAGTATGGGCATTAGCCGCGCACCATTCTTTGACCTGAATCAAAACGGCACAATTATTTCAACTCACCTGCATCAGGCGCGGAAGATCTATCCTCCGCCTGCTTCGGTTCGGCCCGGTCATCGTCCATCAGAACGCGATAGCCCGGACCGTCAAGATCGTCGAACTGGCCGCCATTCAGCGACCACCAGAAGCCGGCGCCAATGGCGAACACCAGCACGATGGAGAACGGGATCAGCAGATAAAGAATTTCCATGCCATCCATAGCTCAGGCTCCGCTCATTTTTTCGATTGGCTCTGCAGGCGCAGGGCATTCAAGACGACAAACAGCGAACTGGCCGACATGCCGATGCCGGCCATCCAGGGGGTAATCCATCCCACCATCGCCAGCGGAATGGCGATGACATTGTAGGCGAAGGCCCAGACGAGATTCTGGCGGATCACCCGCATTGTCCGCCGCGCCAACCGTATGCCCTCAACCAGATGAGCGGGATCGTCCGACAGCAGCACCACGTCACCCTGACTGCGGGCCAGTTCGGTGCCGCTGCCCATGGCGATCGATACATGCGCCTGCGCCAATACCGGGGCATCATTGACCCCGTCACCGACCATGACCACGATAGCGCCGCCGTCCTGGAGCGTCTTGATTGCGACATGCTTGTCTTCCGGCGTCAGCGCGCCATGCGCCTCCGCGATGCCAAGATCGGCCGCCATTTTCGCCACGGCGCCCGGCGAATCGCCGCTCAGCATGCTGACTTTAAAACCCTGCGCGCGCAAAGCGGCGATCGCCTGCGCACTGCCCGGCCGGGATGTATCGGCCAGGCGGAACAGCGCAATCCAGCCATCCGCATCGCCAAGGCCTACCACTGTCGCGCCTTCATCTGCCCATGCCAGCGCTTCGATGGGTACCGGCCTGCCGTGCAGTTCCGCCACGAAAGTTGGCGTCCCCACCCGCAACACGGCCCCCGCCAGGTTTCCTTCGACGCCGCGTCCCGTGCGAGCCAATAGCCCAGTCACCGCGCCTGTAGTTATGCCCGTCACCGCCCGGCCTGAAAAAGTCGGCGGTAGCGGTACGGCTATACCAACCGCCGCTTCGCGTAGCGCGCGGCCAACTGGGTGTTCCGAGCCAGCTTCCAGCGCCGCCGCCAGCGCTCTTGCCTCGCCAGCAGTCTGCGGACCCAGCACCAGTACGTCCGTAACCTCCGGCCGTCCCTCGGTCAGCGTGCCGGTCTTGTCGAAAACAATGTGAGTCGCGCGCGCCAGCGTTTCGATCGCATGACCCCGGGTTACCAATACGCCGTGACGAGCCATGCCGCCGGTGGCTACCGTCAGCGCCGCCGGTGTCGCCAGCGAAAGCGCACAGGGACAACTAACCACCAGCACGGCAACGCATATCCACAGCGCACGCGAGGCGTCGATATTCCACCAGACAAGCGCCGTCACCGCCGCCAACACCAGCAGCGTCAGGACGAAGCGCGAGGCCACGCGGTCGGCCAATTCCACCATGCGCGGCTTTTCGGCGGCGGCACGCTCCATCAGTCGCTGTATGGTCGCCAGCCGAGTGCTTTCACCGACCTTATCCACGCGTACCACCAGCGGGCTAGCGACATTGACGCTGCCACCCACCACGACCGCACCCGCGACTTTGGTCACCGGACGGCTCTCGCCCGTCAGCAACGACTCGTCGGTACTGCTCTCGCCCGTCAGCACGGTTCCATCGATCGGGATCACCTCGCCCGGTTTGACCAGCACCGTTTCGCCAACGCCGACTTCGGCCAGGGGAATACGTTCGACATCCATCGCCGGGTAGCGTGGCAGCCGCGTACAGAAGGCGGGAATTGCCCGCGCCAATGCCTCGATGCCGCGCACCGCTTTCTGCCGCGCCATCATTTCAAGATAACGCCCGGACAACAGGAAAAACACGAACATCGTCACCGAGTCGAAATACACCTCGCCCGCCGCGGTCAATGTAGCCCAGGTACTGGCGACGAAAGCCGCGCCCACGCCCAGCGCCACCGGGACATCCATGCCGACACGCATCAGTTTGATGTCGCGCCAGGCCGACGCGAAGAATGGGGCGGCGGAGTAGAGCATCACCGGCAGGGTCAGCACAAAGCTGGACCAGCGCATCAACTGCTCGATGGCGGGCGTCATGTCGCCATCGGCCAGGTAAACCGGAAGGGCGTACATCATCACCTGCATCGTGCCCAAACCGGCGACGAATAAACGCCACAGCGCCGCGCGCCGCTCTTTCTGCGCCAGTTGCTCCGAGCGCAACACATCATAGGGATGAGCACGATAACCGATAGCCGCCACGGCTTCGAGAATCTGCGAAAGTTTGATCAGCCGCTCATCCCAACGCACCCGCGCACGGCGGGTGGCATAGTTGATATCGACTGCCGTCACGCCCTTTTGCCGGGCAATATGCGCCTCGTTGAGCCAAACGCAGGCCGCGCAGGTAATGCCCTCAAGAATCAGCGCGGCTTCGCGTTCATGCTCGCCCACTGGCCGCACGAAATTCTTCTGCACTTCGGGGTGATCGAACAGCCCCAACTCCTGCAATTCGATCGGTAGCGCCTCGCGCGGACTCTCCGGCAGCGCATCGCGGTGCCGGTAATACTCGCTCAGATTGTTATCGACAATGGCCTGTGCCACGGCCTGACAGCCGGCACAGCACATGGCACGCGCCGCCCCATCGATCCGGACTGTGAAATCGACGCCGGACGGCACCGGCAGACCGCAGTGGTAGCAGGCGTTCACTGACTCTTTGCCGATGCCCTTCATGAGTGCCAGATGTCGATCGTGCCCAGCCCTTTCATGGCAAGGTCATTGCGAATGAATTCCCCGGCCATATCGCCCGGCAGGGGCTTGCTGATCAGATAACCCTGGACTTTTTCGCAGCCAATGGAAAGCAGGTACTTGAGCTGCGCTTCAGTTTCCACGCCTTCGGCGACCACATCCAGACCCAGTTTGTGGGCAAGCAAAACGGTGACATCGCAAATAGCCGCGTCGTTCTGGTCGGTTTCGATGTCCTTGACGAAGGAACGGTCGATCTTCAGCGTGTGAATCGGAAACATCTTCAGGTAGGCCAGCGAGGAATAACCAGTGCCGAAATCGTCGATGGAGAGCGACAGGCCGCGCGCATTCAACTCCTTCATCGCGGCAATGGTTGCGTCGGGAGAGGCCATCGACATGGATTCGGTCACCTCCAGATCGAGTTTATCGGTGCCCACACCGTACTGCCGCAGCATGGCGTGGATGCGGTCAGGTAATTCCCGATCAAGAAACTGACTGGCGCTGAGGTTAACCGATACCCGGATGTGGTTGATACCGCTGGCCTGCCATTCGGCCAGTTGCCGGCACGCCTCCTGCAACACCCAGTCGCCCAAGGGCACGATGAGTCCGCTTTCTTCCGCGATAGGAATGAACGCCAGGGGTGGCACCAGCCCGCGCACGGGGTGCTGCCAGCGTACCAGCGCCTCGACGCCAACCAGTCGCCCGCTGCGCAGATCCAGTTGGGGCTGGTAGTGAAGCACGAATTGTCGCTTGACGATGGCAACGCGCAAATCGGCCTCGATGGCGAGCCGCATGGCAGTAGCCGCCTGCATTTCTTCGGTGAAGAACTGATAGTTGCAGCGGCCGTTCGCCTTGGCGTTATACATCGCCACGTCGGCCTTCTTGATCAACTCGTCGCTCTCGGTGGCGTCGTCGGGATAGAGGCAGATGCCTATGCTTGGCGAGGTGCGCAGTTCATTGCCGTCGATCAGGTAAGGCTCCGACACCGTGGATAGAATTTTGTCGGCGACGTGGGCAACATCGGTCGGGGAATCGATGTCGGGCAGGACGATGACGAACTCATCGCCACCCAGTCGCGCGACGAAATCGCTCTGGCGAACTGACGCGCCAAGTCGCCGAGCCACTTCTACCAGCAGGCGGTCGCCCGTCTGATGACCAAGCGTATCGTTGATGGACTTGAAGTTATCGAGATCGATCAGCATCAACGCAAGCTGTCTTTCGTTACGCCGGGTCAGTCCCAGCGACTGCTTCAGGCTCTCGTGCAGGCTGAAGCGATTGGGCAGGCCGGTCAGCGGGTCGTGGTGGGCGAGGTGGCGGATGCGCTCCTCGGAGGCCTTGCGCTCCGAGATATCGACGAAGCTGCCGATGTAACTGACAATCTTGCCATCAGTGTCGGGCACGGCCGAGATGGACAGCCATTTCGGAAACATATCGCCCGACTTGCGGCGATCCCACAGTTCGCCCTGCCAGGCGCCTTTCGTTGTCAAGCTCTCCCACATTTGCCGATAGGTCTCGGGCGAAGCATTGCCCGCCGACAATAGACTGGGGTTCTGGCCGACAACATCTTCGGAGGAATAGCCAGTCAAGTGGGTAAAGGCAGTATTGACGGCGATGATGCGATTATCGGCGTCGGTGATCAGAATCGCTTCGTTGCTGTTGGAAAAGACCGTCGCCATGATGCGGGTCGTTTCCTCATTATTCTTGCGCTCGGTAATGTCCTCGAATACCGTGGCGAAATGCTTGTCCTGCGTGGCAAAGGCGCGCACCCGAAAGTGCTTTCCCAATGCAGCGAAATAAGGCTCGAAAGCAGCCGGTTGGCGCGTCTCCACCACCCGGGCATAGATGTCGAGAAAAGGGGCTTCCGGTGTGTCGTAAACCGCGGTCGCCAGTTTACCGAAAACATGGGCTGGCATCAGGCCGGTGTGTGTCGAAAAGGCCGGATTGACATCAAACAGGCGGTAATCGATCGGTCGACCGTCGGGACCGAGGACAAGTTCGTGCAGCGCCACCCCTTCGGTCATATTGGCAAACAGGGTCTGAAACCGGGTCTCGCTGCGGGTTAGTTCCTCGGCGTGGCGTTGCGAGGCGTTGAACTGGTTTTCCTTGGCGAATTGACGCATCGCCAGCAGGCTGCGGATGCGCACAAACAACTCTTCCTCCGCCACCGGCTTGAGGATGTAGTCGGTGACGCCCAGATTGAACATCTCGATGCGGCGCGTCTTGTCGTCGAAAGCCGTCACCGCGAGGATGGGGGTGTCACCTTTCGCGTTGGTCTGGCGGCGGATCTGATTGACGAAGGACAGACCGCTCATCGAGCCATCGAGTACGATGTCGGTCAGCACCAGGTCGTAGTCATTCTCTTGAAACGCCCGCAGGGCTTCGTCAGCCGAAGCGAAGGCATCCACGACCAATCCCTTCCGCTCCAGGATGGCCTTGAGCACCGCGCGCTGGCTTTTGCTGTCTTCCACATACAGCATGCGCCCTTCGATGTGCGTATACCGCGAAGGGAAACGCTTGATGAAGGCCAGCAACTGTCCGACATCGTTTTTGTGAAATATATCGGTGACACCCGCCGGCAGCGCCTTGTTCAGGGCATCCGCGTTATCAACGGAGGTCAGCAGCACGAAGGGCTTGCCGGCGTATTTCGTCAGCGGACGCACTCGCCGGCAAAGATCGATCCCTTCCATGTCGCGCAAATAGAAACTGGAGCAGACGAAATCGATGTAATGCTCGCCAATGACGTCCAGCGCCTCCTGGCCATCGTTGCAGACAAACAAATCGCAATCGCCTGGGTCCAACGACGCCTTGAACAGACTCTGGAAAGTCTTGCTATCGTCGGCCAGCAGAACCTTGCGGCGAAAGTTTGTCATGTCGCCGACGCTTGCACGCCCTTACTTGAACGGGTGTCGCAGCACGATGGTTTCCTCGCGGTCGGGGCCGGTCGAAATCATATCGACAGGCACGCCACAGAGTTCTTCCATGCGCTTGATGTAGGCGCGCGCCGCGGCGGGCAGGCCGTCAAGCGTCTTGACGCCGACGGTGCTGCCAGACCAGCCCGGCATCGACTCGTATACCGGCTCACAGCGCTCCAGGTCGTCGGCGCCCACGGGCAGGATGTCGGTGAAACCGCCATCGAGCTTGTAGCCGGTGCAGATTTTCATTTCTTCGAGGCCGTCGAGCACGTCGAGCTTGGTCACGCACAGGCCGGAAATGCCGTTGATCTGGATCGCGCGCTTCAGCGCGGCGGCGTCGAACCAGCCGCAGCGGCGGGCACGACCAGTGGTGGCGCCGAATTCGTGGCCCTTGGTGGCCATATGTTTGCCGGCGGGGTCCTGCTTATCGAGCGCGTCGTAAAGCTCGGTCGGGAAGGGACCGCTGCCGACGCGGGTGGTGTAGGCCTTGGTGATGCCGAGAATGTAGTGCAGCATGCTCGGCCCGACGCCGGCGCCGGTGGAAGCGCCGCCGGCGACGCAGTTCGACGAGGTGACATACGGATAGGTGCCGTGGTCGATGTCAAGCAGCGTGCCCTGCGCGCCCTCGAACAGGATGTTGGCGCCAGCCTTGTGCGCATCGTAGAGCGAGCGCGGCACGTCGGCGATCATTTTGGTCAGGCGCGGCGCCAGCGCCATGGTGCCATCGAGCACCTTCTGGAAAGAAACTTCTTCGGCGCCGAGATAGTTCTTCAGCATGAAGTTGTGATAGTCGAGCACTTCGGCGAGTTTCTCGGCGAAACGCTTGGGTCGCAACAGATCCTGCACGCGCAGGGCGCGGCGCGCCACCTTGTCTTCGTAGGCCGGGCCGATGCCGCGACCGGTGGTGCCGATCTTCTTGGCACCCTTGGCAACCTCGCGGGCGATATCCACTGCCTGATGATAGGGAAGGATCAGCGGGCAGGCCTCGGAAATCCTCAGCCGGGCATCGGCATCGATACCCGCCTCTTTCAATCCGTCCATCTCTTTGATCAGAGCGTCGGGCGACAGCACGACGCCATTGCCGATGTAGCAGGTAACGCCTTCGCGCAGGATGCCTGATGGCACCAGATGCAGCACCGTCTTTTTGCCACCGATGACCAGCGTATGGCCGGCGTTGTGGCCGCCCTGATAGCGCACCACACCCTGGGCGTGATCGGTCAGCCAGTCGACGATCTTGCCCTTGCCTTCATCACCCCACTGGGTACCGATAACGACTACGTTCTTTGCCATGATCAAATTCCCCTGAGTTTCTCGAAAATGAATTAGCTAATGTTCTGGATGATCCATCGTTCGCCACGACGCACCAGCACGCGGTCGCAGCCAGTTTCCAGCCAGGTATCTTCATGCCCGGGCAGCGCAGCAATGACGATTTCGCCGGCCGCGCGCAGTCGCTCCGTCTCTGCGTTGAGTGCATCGTCCTCGGGCCAGGGCGCGAGTATCGCACTCCGCGCCGGTTCGGCGGGCGCCAGCCGGGCCAACTGGCGCAAGTCCAGCGAAAACCCCGTCGCCGGCCGACCCCGGCCAAAAGACTGGCCGACCTTGTCGTAGCGGCCACCCAGCGCCACCGCACCCGGCGAACCGTCGGCGTAGGCGGCGAAGACGGCACCGCTGTGATAGTGATAACCACGCAAATCGGCCAGGTCGAAGCTTGCCGACAGGCCGGCCAAGGCATCGGCCAGCCGCGATAATTCAGCCAGCGCCCGGGTGATTTCCGGAAAAGTCGGCAGTAGCGACACGGCACGCTCAAGCACGGCGCGGCTACCGTAGAGCTCGGGCAACGCAAGAAAGCCGCCACGGACGGGCTCAGCCACGTCGGCAGTAAGTTCTCGCAACGCCGGGATGTCCTTGGCTTGCAGCGCGAAGAAAATTTCCTGTTCGCGGTCGGGGGACAGGCCGGCAGCGGTGCAAAGCGCGCGAAAGATGGCGACATGGCCAACATCCAGCCGCAGCGATGGTATCGCGCAGAGTTCGAACGAGCGCGCCAGCAGCCGGATGATTTCGATGTCGGCTTCCAGCCCGGCATGACCGTAAAGTTCAGCGCCGATTTGCAGCGGTTCGCGCGAAGCCAGCAGCCCGTCGGGCACAGTGTGCAGCACGCTGCCGCAGTAGCACAGGCGGGTGACACCCTTGCGATTGAGCAGATGGGCATCGATACGCGCCACCTGCGGCGTGGTGTCGGCGCGAACGCCCATGGTGCGACCCGAAAGCTGATCGACCAGCTTGAAGGTGCGCAGATCCATGTCGCGCCCGCTGCCGGTGAGCAGCGACTCGACATATTCGAGCAAGGGGGGCGCAACCAGTTCATAGCCATGACGGGCAAACTCATCGAGCAGTTTGCGGCGCAGGCGCTCGACGTGGGCGGCCTCGGCCGGCAGCAGGTCTTCGATGGCCTCGGGCAACAGCCAGACGGGCGAACCCAGGGTAACCGCGGCAGCCGGCAAGCTCATGCCGGCCTCATTGAACGAACGCCATCAGCAGCAACCCGACCAGCATTGACGACAGACCGAGAAAGCGGATCTGCCCATCGGCCAGTTCAGTGACGCGGCGAAAGGTTTCGCGCCAGACATGCGGGGCGAGAAAGGGCAGCAGGCCCTCGATCACAAGCATCAACGCCAGCGCCAGAACGAAGGTTTGCAGCATGACGGCTCAGTTGCCGCCCTTGGTGTTGCCCTTGCCCGGATTCTTCATGTATTTGAAGAAGTCGGAGTTTGGCTCGATGACCATGATGTCGCTCTTGTTCTTGAAACTGGCGCGATAGGCTTCAAGGCTGCGCCAGAAGGAATAGAACTCGGCATTCTGGCCAAAGGCCTGGCCGTAAAGGGCGGCAGCCTTGGCGTCACCCTCGCCCTTGATCTTCTGTGCATCGCGGTAAGCCTCGGCCACGATTACCTCGCGCTGGCGGTCGGCGTCGGCGCGAATCTTTTCGGCTTCGGCCGCGCCTTCCGAGCGCAATTCGTTGGCTACGCGCTTGCGCTCGGTTTCCATGCGGCGATAGACCGACTCGGACACCTCGGGAGGCAGGTCAACGCGCTTGAGCCGTACATCGACGATCTCGACACCGATGGCGCGCATGTCGGCATCGGCCTTCTTCTGCACGTCGGTCATGATTTTGTCGCGCGTGCCGGACACGACATCATGCACCGTGCGCTTGCCGAACTCCTCGCGCAGGCCCGAATTGACCGTCTGCGCCAGTCGCGTCTTGGCCACCATTTCGTCGCCACCGACCGAAATGTAGTATTGCTTGACGTCATGAATACGCCACTTGACGTAGGAATCGACCAGCACCGGCTTTTTCTCGGCGGTGAGGAAACGCTCGGGCTCGGGCGAATCCATGGTCATGATGCGCTTCTCGAAAAGACGGACGTTCTGGATCAGCGGCCACTTGAAGGCGAGGCCGGGTTCCTTGATGACTTCCTTGACCTCGCCAAGCTGGAAAATGATGGCGTACTGGCGCTGATCGACCGTGAACAGGGTCATCGAGGCAACGACGAGTGCGGCCATGAAGGCCGAACCGATAAAAGGCAGATGGCGGATCATCAGCGACCTCCCCGTTCGCGCGAACCCAGCGAGCCACGCCCGCTGGCCCCGTACATGCCGGTCTGGCCATCGGGGACGGTCTTCTCAAGTTGCGGCGGCACCTCGGTGGTGCTGGCGCCGGATGGCGCGTTGCGCGGCACGGCGGTGGCGGTCGTATCGCCCGCGACGGCCTGCGCCGTCTGGGCGCCGGCTGCCTGCATCAGCTTGTCGAGCGGCAGGTAGAGCAGATTGCCCTGGCCCTTGGCATCGATCAACACCTTGCTGGTGCTTGAATAAACCTGCTGCACGGTATCGAGATAGAGGCGGGTACGGGTCACTTCGGGCGCCTTGTTGTATTCGACGAGAATCTGCTTGAAGCGAGAAGAATCGCCCTCGGCGGTGGCGATCAGGCGGCTTTTGTAACCGTTGGCCTCCTGGCTCAGCCTGGACGCGGTGCCGCGTGCCCGCGGAATAACGTCGTTGGCGTAGGCCTGGCCCTCGTTTTTCTGCCGCTCGCGATCCTGACCGGCCTTGACCGCATCATCGAAGGATGCCTGCACCTGCTCCGGCGGCTGCGTGCTCTGCATGGTAACGGCGCGAATCTGGATGCCGGTGGCGTAGCGATCGAGGATGTCCTGCATCAGTTTCTGCGTGTTGGCGGCGATCACGTCGCGACCTTCATAGAGCACGAAGTCCATTTTGTTCTTGCCCACCACCTCGCGGATCGCCGTTTCGGCGGCGCCAATCACGGAATCGTCGGGATGCCGATTCTTGAATATGTAGTCCTTGGGGTCCTTGAGCAGGTACTGCACGGCGAACTGCACGCTGACGATGTTTTCGTCGTCGGTCAGCATCAGCGCCTCTTTCAGTACCTTGGTCTTCTCGGAACCGCGGTAGCCGACTTCGACCGTGCGCACGCCGGAAAGATTGACGACTTCGTGACTCTGGATCGGCCATGGCAGCCGCCAGCGCAAGCCGGGTTCGGTGGTTTCCTTGTAGCTGCCGAATTGCAGCACCAGGCCGCGCTGACTGGCATCGACGATGTAGAAGCCGCTGCCAAGCCAGACCAGCGCCACCAGCGCACCGATGATGCCGATGCCCCCGCCGAACTGTCGCGGCGAAAACGAGGGCAAGCCACCACCTTCGTTGCCACCACTGCCACCGCCACCCTTGTTACCGAAAATAGTGTTAAGGCGGCGGTTGAAATCTCGCCAGAGGTCTTCAAGATCGGGGGGGCCTCCGCCGCCCTTGTTACCACGGTTGCCACTATTGGGGTCATTGCCCCAGCCGTGGTCGTTGAGAGACATAAAGATACCGGTGATCATAGGGAGTCGGATGTGATGTCGGGGGGAGAGTGGGTGTCAGTCTGTGTTTGGCTGTGCTGTCGTATCTGTCACGGCACGGTCGCCGGCGTGATCGCGGGCAACTTCGGCCAACGCATCACGCAGTACGTCGAGACCCGCACCGCTTCTGGCACTGACACGAACGCGGACGAGTCTACCACAGTCGTCGCGCTCGCCGCCCGGCGCGGCGGCGGTCAGGTCGATCTTGTTCCAGACCACGATTTGCGGCACGGCGGCCGCGCCAATTTCAGCCAGAACGGTCTGAACCGCCCGCATCTGCTGGTCGCGATCGGGACTGGCAGAGTCGACGACATGCAGCAGCAGATCGGCCTGCGCCGTCTCTTCCAGCGTGGCATGAAAGGCAGCCACCAGCGAGTGCGGCAGGTCGCGAATGAAGCCGACGGTGTCCGACAGCACGATCTGCCCGACACCCTCGATGTACAAACGGCGCGAGGTGGTGTCGAGCGTGGCGAACAACTGGTCGGCCGCATAGGCGCCGGCCTTGGTCAGGGCATTGAACAGCGTGCTTTTGCCGGCGTTGGTGTAGCCAACCAGCGATACGGCCAGCACTTCGCCGCGGGCGCGGGCGCGACGGCGTACCGCACGCTGGCGTTCGTGCAGCTTCAGACGATCCTTTAGCAGCGCCACGCGTTTACCCAACAAGCGACGGTCGGTTTCGAGCTGTTTTTCACCCGGACCGCGCAGACCGATGCCGCCCTTCTGCCGTTCGAGGTGGGTCCAGCCGCGTACCAGGCGCGTGGCGAGGTGCTGCAACTGGGCTAGCTCAACCTGTAACTTGCCCTCGTGGCTCTTGGCGCGCAGGGCGAAGATGTCGAGGATCAGGCTATTGCGGTCGATGACGCGGCATTCGAGCGCGCCTTCGAGGTTGCGTTGCTGGCCGGGGGAAAGGGCGTGATTGAACAGGACGATATCGGCCTCCGCAGCCTGCACCGCCTCGCCAATCTCGGCCACCTTGCCGCGGCCGGCGAAAGTCTTGGGATCGGGGCGATCGCGCTTGCCCTTGACCACGGCGAGCGGCAGGGCGCCGGCGCTCTCGGCCAGCATGTGGAACTCGTCGAGGCGCTCAGTGAAGTCGCGCTCGCCGAAATCGAGTTGGACGAGGATCGCCCGATTGGCGGCCCGCTCACCTGCTTGAGGGCCGCCACGCTCACCGGCCGGGTTGCGGGTCGGAGGCCGCTCAAGCATCGGGGACGAATCGGGACGAGGAACCGTCCCGGTACGGCATCACTCGGTTTCCGCGTCCTGGCTGATGCTGACGGGACGTGCCGGAACCACGGTAGAGATGGCGTGCTTGTAGACCATCTGCGTCACCGTGTTCTTCAGCAGCACGACGTACTGGTCGAATGATTCGACCTGGCCTTGCAGCTTGATGCCGTTGACGAGATAGATGGAGACCGGAACATGCTCGCGCCGCAGCGCGTTCAGGAACGGGTCTTGTAGCATCTGCCCTTTATTGCTCATGGTTGGCCTCTCTTATTGCTAGCTTGATTGAACATGCACGTTACTGTAATGGATTTCGGCACTGGCCGCTACCAGGGTTTCAGGTGTCCTTGTCGAATGGATTGCGCGTCGATTTGTACTGGATGCGCAGCGGCGTGCCCTTGAGCTTGAACGCTTCCATGAAGCTGTGTTCAAGGTAGCGGGTGTAGGAAGCCGGCACATGTTCGAGCCCGTTGCCGTGGATCACGATGATCGGCGGATTGCTGCCGCCCTGGTGGGCGTAGCGCAGTTTGGGGCGGGACAGGCCATGCCGCGGCGGGTTCTGCTTTTGCACGACGGCTTGCAGCACCCGTGTCAATTGCGGCGTCGGCAGTTTCTTCATGGCCGCGGCCCAGGCCTTGTCGACCGAACCGAGCACGGCGGCAATGCCCTGCCCCTTCAGCGCCGAGACGTAATGCACATGGGCAAAGCCCAGAAAATTGAGCTTGCGACCGATGTCGATCTTGACCCGCTCGCGATGGTATTGATCGACCGCATCCCACTTATTCACCGCCAGCACCAGCGCGCGACCGGACTCGATGACGAAGCCGGCAACATGGGCGTCCTGGTCGGAAATATCCTGGCTGGCATCGACCATCAAAACAACGACGTTGGCTTCCTCGACGGCTTGCAGCGTCTTGATCACCGAGAACTTTTCGATGGTTTCAAACACGCGGCCCTTGCGCCTCAGACCGGCGGTATCAATCAGGGTGTAGTGCCTGCCGTTCTTTTCGAAGGGCACCTCGATGGCGTCGCGCGTGGTGCCCGGCATGTCGAAGGCAATCATGCGCTCTTCGCCCAGCAGGGTGTTGATCAGTGTGCTTTTGCCCACGTTGGGACGGCCGACGATGGCGACCTTGGGCACCTTGATCACCACTGTGGCGTCGACAGCGGAATTGTCCTCGCCCGTGACCATGGCGGCATCCTCGTCTGCCGTACCGCTACCGCCGACTTTTTTGGCATCCCCCGAGGGAACGTCCTTCGGGGCAAAAGGCTCGAGCGCGAGGTCAACCAGTTCGCGCACGCCCTCGCCGTGGGCCGCCGAGATCACCAGCGGTTCGCCGCAACCCAGTTCATGAAACTCGGCGGCCACCATGGGCCGAATCATGCCCTCGGCTTTATTTACCACCAGATGCAGCGGCCGGCCGCTCTTGCGCAGGCGGTCGGCGATGGCGACGTCCTGCGGCGTCAGCCCGGCGCGGCCGTCGACGACGAACAGCAGCATGTCGGCTTCGGCGATGGCCGCCTCGGCCTGGCGCGCCATCTCATGCACGATGCCGTCTTTCGCCGTCGGCTCGAAACCACCGGTATCGACGACAAGGAAGGGCTGGTTGCCCATGCGGCCTCGACCATAATGACGGTCGCGCGTCAGCCCCGGCAGGTCGGCCACCAAGGCGTCGCGCGTCTTGGTCAGGCGGTTGAACAGCGTGCTCTTGCCGACATTGGGTCGTCCGACGATAACCAGAGTGGGGATCATCAGTTGGCCGTCAAGGCGTACAAACCGCCCTTGAGCGTCTGTATCAGCATGCCGCCCGGCACGCGTTGGGGCTCGGCGACCACATGTCCGCCATCGGTCTTCTGCCGCGCCGCCAACGAACCGTCGTCGCGGCGCAGGAAATGGATATAACCCTCGAAATCCGCCACAGCGACCAGATTGCCCAATGCCAGCGGCCGCGACAGGCCGCGGTTGGACAGTTTGTCCTGCTTCCAGACAACGCCGCCACTGGCGCGATCGAGTGCATGGACGATACCCTTGTCGTCGGCGACATAAACGTAGCGATCATCGACGTCGATGCCGGCGCGGCTGGACAATTCGCGCGACCACAAGGCGCCGCCCGAGTTCAGATCGAAGCAGGCGACACGCCCCTGGAAAGCCGCGGCGCAGACCTCACGACCGGCCACCACCGCCGAACTGGAAACGTCGGCCACGCGTTCGAGTTCCGTCGCGCCCTTGGGTAGCGCCACCGTGCTTTCCCAGATCGCCGCGCCATTATTGGTGGCGATGGCGACCAGCTTGCCGCCGGGGAAGCCGGCGATGAGTGCGCGGTCAACCAGTGTCACCCCCACGTTCGAGCGCAAGTTGAGCGCCGGCGTGGTGCGCTGGTAAACCCAGCGACGGGTGCCGGAGGACGCTTCGAAACCAAAGATGCGGGCATCGCCCGAACGTACCACGACGAGGCCATCGCCCACGGCGGGCGCCGCCAGCACTTCGGAACTGGCGCGTGCCTGCCACAGCGGCTTGCCAGTGTCGGAATCGAAAGCCAGCACATCACCCTTGGGCGTCGCCACCACGACTACCTTGGCGTCGGCGCCAACGCCACCTGACAGCGTTTGCCCGGCGTCGGCACGCCAGATCTGCTTGCCATTGTCAAAACGGTATAGCTTGCCATCGCGGCCGGCCGCAAAAACCCGTTCGCCCACCACGGCGGGCGTGAAAGCAAAGTCATCGGCGTTTCCGACGCTGTTCTGCCAGAGGTTGCGCACCTCGGCCGTGGCCTTGAACGTCGCCAATTCGGCCGGCTTGTTCTTGGGCGGATCGGAGAAAGGATTGAGCTTGTCGACCGTCG
>JAIFMO010000229.1 GCA_020048435.1 Sulfuritalea sp. | reverse complement strand
CGGTCCTTCACGTCGCGCTTGTTCACGAAGGGCTGGAAGTTGGAGCCGTATTTGATGCCGTAGGGCGGGTCAAGATAGATCACCTGCACCTGCCCGGCCATGCCTTCCTTCTGCAACAGCGAGTTCATCACCAGCAGGCTGTCGCCGCTGACCAAGCGGTTGCTCCAGCCTTTGTCGTGCTTGTAGAAGTCGATGGCGTCGCGCAGCGGCAGGTTTTCGAAGGGGGCATCGAACAGGCCGGGCTGGATGGCTTTCAGTTGCGCGGCCCGGGCGCTCTTTGCGTTCCTTGCGTCATTTGTCCGCTCCCTTGCCGTGTCGCTAGCGCCGACTTTTTTGCGCAAGGCGGAAAGAATGCTGGCCGGGTCGATGCGCTCATGCACATGCAGGCTGACGGTGTCGACCGCGAAACTGGTGCGCTCGGCCTTGCCGGTCCAGCTCAAGCTCGGATCAAGGTGCGGGTCGTGTTGCCACGTCGCCTTGGCATCGTCCGGATCGGTGGCCGGCGTGACCATGCCGACCTCGGGATTGTTCTTGCGCCGGTCGGGGTGGCGGTAGCTGAGGATGTCGGCGACGGCGGCGGCCGTGGTAACGGGTTTCTTGCTCATGATGGGCAATGTTATCGAATGGCGACGAGAAACGCCGCTGGCGGCATGATGGGAATGCCGCGCCACGGGTGCATGTCGGTCAAGTGCGGATCGCTGGAAATAATCAGTTCGGCCTCGGCGGTATCGGCCAGCGCCAGAAACTTGTTGTCGGCCGGATCGGGGCAGTCGTTCACCTCTTGTTCTACCGCGACCAGGCGCGCATGCTGGCGAATGCCTGCGACGAAGGCTTGTCGGGTTGTAGCCGGCGCATAGCGATCGAACTTCGGCCGCATCAGAACGGTTTCTAACTCGGCCAAGGTCGCTGTCGAAACGCATAGTTCGAAATGTAGCCATGCCTTCTCCAGCGCCAGCGATGGCGTGGACTCAGGCAGGATGGCGGCGCTGACCAGCACGCCGGTGTCAAAAACAATCCGCCTAACGAAGTTCATGCACCAGCCGATTCACGTCCGCTTCGGTGAGCTTGGGTGTTGCCTCGACAGGTTGTGCGGCCACCTGCTGGCGATAGCGGGCGTACCACTGCGTCGCTGCCTCGCGACTACGGCGAAGCTCGGAACGCTCGTCGGGAATCTCGAAATCGACATCCTCACCACCCGGCATCGCCAGCAAATCAGAGACCTTGGCGCCTGCTGGCGGTTTGGCTGCCTGCCCTGATACCAAACGCATCTCATGCTCGGACACGACATACGCGACGGTGCGCCCGCGCCGGGTTATCGCGACCGGCTCGCGCTGCGAACGGTCGATCAATTCGCCAAAGCGGGTTTGTGCCTCAACTGAGGTGACTGTGATCATTGCGGTACTCCTTGAAACGTCCAATATGGCCATATTAGCCATTACATGGGTTATTGCAAGGGCCGTTTGCCGTGCGGCGCAGGGCGACGCAATGATGGCCAGCGGCGGCTTATTGCGTAGCGCCGAAGGCGTCAAAGCCGCAAGCTCAACCAACCACAGAGCGCACCTGGCGCTTCAGTTGAATTGCAGCGAGTCGGCAAACAGCCATGTCCTCGCCTTCGGCGGCGAGCGCCAGGTCGAGATAGGGGCCGAAGGGACCGCCATGATCGAGCAGGGCGTTCGTGATCGCATCCGGCAGGTGCATCTGTTCGAGTACCGCTTCCATGCGCGAACCGAGCAGCACGTCGAGCAGCGAGAAGGCGCCGGCGATAAAGAGATTGTCGGTCTGCCCCTTGTCGAAGGCGCCATTGCTGGCTTGGCCAACGATTTCCATGAAGCGGCCGCGGGCGATGGCGGTCTGCATCAAGGCCGGCGCGGCCGGGTCTTTGCTTGCGGTAACCAGCAACAGCGATAGCCATTTGTTGAGCTTGTCGTAGCCCAGCATACTCACGGCATGCTTGAACGACAGGATTTGCGTGGCCAGGCCAAAGCCGGCGGAGTTGATGTAGCGCAACAGCTTGAACGAAAGCGTCACATCCTGCTTGAGCGCGGTCTCGATATCCTTGATTTCGGCGTTGCGGCGGACGAGGTTGAGCACGCGCACGATCTGGCCGTGGCTGGCGTTGAGCTTGTCGGCAACCGGCATGCCCTTGAGAAAAAACCGACCGGCGGCCCCCGAGTAACCCTGCTCCATCGCCTGGGCAAATTCCTGATGGTTACCCAGGCGCTTGGCGATCATCAGGCCGGGGGCGTCGATCATGCGCGGATAGGCGCTGGCGTCGGCCAAAATGAAACGGAATTTTGGCTGGGCCGGCAGGGCGAGGCCGGGCGCATAGGCGTCGAGGCAGACTGGCACGCTCGTGGCCGCCAGCTTGGCCATCAGGCCGATCATCGATGGTTCCGCCAGCCGCGCGGCGGGTATCTCGATCATGGCATTTGACGGGGGTTGCCAGGCAAGCAGGCTTTCGTCGAGCAAGGCGCCGCCCAGACTGACGATGACGGTACGGGAATCCGGCCAGACAGCGGCCAGCCGCTTGAGTTCCTCAACGGCCTGGGCAACATCGGGCGCGGACAGAATAAGCCTCGTGGCAATGATGGCCTTTTGCCGATTGACGACCGGCTCGCACCGCAACAGGAATTGAGTCATGGACAGATCAGGGGGCTGGACTGAGGGTAGGGGCGGGGGAGGTAAACACGTCGGCGTAAAACTCGTCTTCCGGCAAGCCGCGCGCGGTGAAGTCGCGCCGCGCCGCTTCGACCATCGCCGGCGCGCCGCAGACGTAAACCTGATGGCCGGAGAGATTGCCGAGCGTCCCCAGGTCGGCCAGAACGGCTTCATGCACCAGCCCCGTGCGGCCCGTCCAGGCATCGGTAGCAGCCGGTTCTGAGAGTACCGGCACATAGGCGAAGTGCTTGTGCGCTGCGGTCCATTGCACGGGCAGGTCGGGCAGATAGAGGCCGGCGCGGTTTTTTGCGCCCCAGTAGAGCGTCATGGGTCGTGTGATGTGATTGTGGATCGCATGTTCGATCACGCTCTTGATCGGCGCGAAACCGGTGCCGCCGGCGAGAAGAATGATGGGCTTGGTGGAATCCTCGCGCAGGAAGAAGCTACCGTGCGGCCCTTCGAAGCGGAGAATTTCCTTTTCCTTCATGGCGTGGAATACATGTTCGGTAAAGGTGCCACCGGGATTCAGCCGCAGGTGCAATTGCAGGCAGTCGTCGTCGTGCGGCGCGCTGGCGAGCGAAAAGGCGCGGCGCTTGCCGTCCTTGAGCAAGAACTCGATGTATTGACCGGCAAGGAACTGTAGTCGTTCGTTGGCCGGCAGCTTGAGCGTGAGCAGCATGACGTCGTCGGCCAGTTTGACCAGTTGCTGCACGCGACAGGGCATGATCTTGACGGGAATGTCCTTGACCGCGCCGATTTCCTTGACCTCCAGCACAAGATCGGACAGCGGCTTGGCGCAGCAGAACAGGGCCATGCCGGCGTCGCGTTCCGCCGCCGGCAATGCGTGATCCTGTGCGTCGCCGTGGTCGACGCTGCCCGCGACAACCTTGCCTTTACAGGCGCCGCAAGCGCCGTTGCGGCAGCCGTAGGGCAGATTATGACCGGCATCCAGCGCAGCTTGCAGCAGTGTTTCGGTGGCAGCGGCCTCGAAGGTGTGGCCGCTGGGCTGAAGAGATATCTTGAAGGCCATGCGATAATTTTCCAATGAGAAGATTACTGATCATCGGTTGCGGCGATGTTGTCCGGCGCGCCCTGCCGCAGTTGCTGCGTCGTTGGCGGGTTTATGCACTGGTACGCCACCACGATGCTGCTCTGCGGGCGCTGGGTGTGGTTCAGATCGTTGGCGACCTGGACCATCCGGCAACCCTGCTCCGGCTTGCCGGTCTGGCACAGGCCGTCTTGCACAGCGCCCCCCCGGCTGAACTGTTATCGGCGCCAGCGTCGGGATTGGCGACCCCGGCGTACGACCGGCGCACCCAACGACTGATTGCCGTATTGCGACGCGGAAGTCTACCACGCCGCCTCGTGTACATCAGCACCAGCGGAGTTTATGGAGACTGTGCCGGCGACAGGGTTTTCGAGACGCGGCGACTCGCACCACGCACCGCGCGCGGCAAGCGGCGGGTAGCGGCCGAGCACGCCTTGCGCCACTTCGGCGCGGTTTCGGACTGCGCGGTTTCGATTCTGCGCGCGCCTGGCATCTACGCCGCCGACCGGTTGCCGCTGGAACGGTTGCGCAAGGGGCTGCCGCTCCTGCGCGCTGAAGAGGATATTTTCACCAACCATATTCATGCCGAGGATCTGGCGCGCGCCTGCGTGGCTGCGCTGGAGCGGGGTCACGCCAACCGCGTCTATCATGCGTCGGACGACTCGGATATTCCGATGGGCGACTGGTTCGACAAGCTGGCCGACGCCTTTGACCTGCCGCGCGCGCAGCGCCTTGGCCGGGCGGAGGCCGAACGCATCCTGCCGCCGGTGCAGCTTTCGTTCATGCGCGAGTCGCGGCGGTTAGACAACACGCGCCTGAAGCGCGAGTTGCGCGTCACGCTCGTCTTTCCCACGGTCGATAGCGGCATTGCCGCTGCCATGCAGAAAGCAGGAATTTCAAAATGCTCTGGGTAAAAGCTTTCCATATCGTTTTCGTCGTTAGCTGGTTCGCCGGCCTTTTTTACCTGCCGCGAATTTTCGTCAATCTTGCCATGGTGCCGGCTGGAAGCACGGCCGAACGCGAGCGCCTGCTGCTGATGGCGGGAAAACTCTACCGCTTCGTCACGCCTATCGGCGCGCTGGCGGTTGGTTTTGGTTTCTGGCTGTGGCTGGGCTATGACTTTTCCGGTGGCTGGCTGCACGCCAAGACCGCGCTGGTGGCTGGTCTCGTCGCCTACCATTTCTATTGTGGCAGGCTGTTGCGCGAATTCGTCGCGGGCAGCAATGCGAACAACCATGTGTGGTTCCGCTTTTTCAACGAGGTGCCGGTACTGGCGCTGGTTGCCGTTTGCATTCTTGCCGTGGTGAAACCGTTTTGAACAAACTACATCACTTTTTTTCCCCCTGTCCGCGCGGCCTTGAAGTCTTGTTGGCCGAAGACATCCTGGCGGCTGGCGGCAGCGAGATCAAGCAAGTGCCGGGCGGCGCGGAATTCGTCGGCTCGATGGAAACCTGCTATCGCGTCAATCTCGAATCGCGCATCGCCACCCGCGTGCTCTGGCGTGTCGCCAGCACCGACTATCGCAATGAAGAGGATATCTACCGTCTGGCCCTCGGCGTCAATTGGTCGGCGCTGTTTGAAGTTAACCGCAGCATTCGGGTTTATGTCACGGCGACGCGCTCGCCCCTGCGCAGCCTTGAATTTGCCACGCTCAGGGTCAAGGATGCCGTCTGCGACCGCTTTCGCCAGGAAGATGGGCAGCGGCCAAATGTCAATACCCAGAATCCCGATGTGCGCATCCATCTCTTTCTGACGGCCGAACAGGCGACGCTCTATGTCGATACCTCCGGCGAGCCACTGTGGCAACGTGGCATGAAGCTGGCGAAGGTGGTGGCGCCGCTGAAGGAAAACCTCGCCGCCGGCATCCTGCGGCTGGTCGGCTGGCGGCCGGGTATGCCGCTGCTCGACCCGATGTGCGGCTCGGGCACTTTCCTGCTCGAAGCCGTCGGCATGACGCTCGACGATGCACCGGGTTTGACGCGGGACGAGGGCGAGTTCGGCTTTACCCGATTGCATGGCCATGACGCCACGCTCTGGCGGAGCCTGCGGCGGACGGCGGCGGAGCGGCGGGCGCTTGCCGATGCGTCCTTGCCAATTTTCGGCAGCGACATTTCGGACGATGCCATGGCGCGCGCGCAACAGAATCTGGCTTATGCGGGCATCGACGATCTGGTGACGCTGGAGCGCGCCGACATGCTGCTGCGCACGGCACCCGCGGGAGCCGGCGTGCTGGTCGCCAACCCGCCCTACGGCGAGCGGATCGGCGAGGCCGACGAACTTGCCGCCTTTTACCCGAAGCTCGGTGATGCCCTCAAACGGAACTTCGCCGGCTGGGATTGCTGGTTTCTGTCCGCCGACACGCGTCTGCCCAAGCTTGTCGGCCTCAAGCCAAAACGCAAGATTCCGCTTTTCAACGGCCCGCTGGAGTGTCGGCTATACGGCTTCGACATCGTTGCCGGGCAGCATCGCTAAACTTTCCGGGTAGCCGTAAACAAGATTACGAGGAGTTCAATGTGAAGCAGCAAGTCATCGTCGCAGCGTTCATTTCACTATTGCTGCTGCGCCCGGTTGCCGGGCTGGCGGAAACCGCGGACGCGGGTTTCGAGGCGCCGCCGATAATGACGGCCACCGAACTGGCGCCGCCAGGCCTGATGCAAAGCTATAGTCATACGCTGACCGAGGCCGTGCGTATCGAAGGGGACGGGTATAGGGCGGTTTTCGACATCCAGTCAGCGCATGGCAAATTCCTGGCGCCGGGCAGGGAATTGCTGTCCCTGCGCGTGGCTGAATTGCCTGCCATCGAGGCGCTGAGCCGTATCAACAAGGGCGAAGCCTTTACAGAGGCGCTGGCCAAGGCGGCCAAGGCGCCACTGGACTTCGTCGGTAATCTGCTCAGCTCGCCCGGGGCCACGCTGGGGAATGTCGTTGGCGGAGTCGGACAGCTGGTTGAAAAGACGGGCAAAGTGGTTAGCTCGGGGGTAATTGCCGTCAGCGACAGCGTTGGCGACCTGACAAATACCAGCCAACAACCCGGTGAGGCGAGCGACGAAACGCCGCCGCCCGCCTTCATCAACGATGTCTTCGGGTACAACAAGGCACGGCGCCAGTGGGCAAAAACGCTCAACGTCGATCCCTATACCAGCAACCCGGTGCTGCGGCAGTTGCTCGATGACGCGGCTGCCGCTACCTTTGCCGGCAGTTTTGCGGTGGATAGCACTTTGGGCGTGGTTGCGGCCCCGGTTAAATTCGTGGTCGGATTTGACACCGACAGCCGGGATGCCGTGTGGGATATGTCCCCCGATGATATTCAGTCGCGCCTTGAAGGCAGGCTCGCAACCATGGGAATAGAAGGCCGGCCTGCAAGGGATTTCTTCCGAAATCGCTGGTTTACCCCGACGCTGCAAAGCGGCCTTGTCGCCGCGCTGGAAAAGTTGGCGGAGGTAAAGGGCCGGGCCGCGGTTATCGATCTGGCCGCCAAAGTGCGGGGTGAAGCACGCATACGTAGCTTGATAGCGGCGCTGAATCTGCTGGCCGACTACCATCGGCAGATTGCACCCGTTGATACTTTGCAGGCCGGTGGCGCCTTCGTTATGGCGACCCGCAAGGATGGCGAACAGGTGGCGGCGCTCGACGCCGATTATCTGTTTTGGGATGCAACGGCAGCCGAACTGGCCCGACGCCCGAAGCCGGCGGCGTCTCGCGGTACGCTGCTGATCGCCGGCAAGGCAAGCGCCCGGGCCCGGCTGGAAATGGAACGTGCCGGCTGGGTGCTGATGGAATCAGGATTTCGTTGACAAGGCTACAATTGGCGACAGGCTCGCTCGGTACCCATCCGTCCGCGCTTTACCCTGTTATCAATTGCATACATAGGAGGTTCTTCATGGATAAGTCCCGCCGCAATATTCTTAAATTCGGTGGCCTGTCGTTGGCCATGATCCCGGTCGTTGCATTCGCCGCCAAGAATGATGGAATGCGCACCTCGACCAAGTACAAGGAAACGCCGGAAGGCGACAAGAGTTGCGCCAACTGCGCCCAGTTTGTTCCCGGCAAGACACCGAAGGATTTGGGCGGATGCAAGGCGTATGCGGGCGATACGGAAGTCTCGCCGACGGGCTACTGCATCATCTGGGCGAAGAAATAGCCACTGTAAGCCGCTGCGACTTGCTTGCCCCCATCGGCCCGATGGCGCCGATGGGGCCGGTCCGGCAAGGGCGGTCTATACGATATCCAGATGCTGGATGCCTGAACTGAGGTCCTTGTCCTTGGTTTCCTTGCCGTGCAGTTTGATCTGCAGGCGCACCTCGTTCATCGAGTCGGCGAAGCGCATGGCGTCTTCGTAACTGATTCGGCCTTCTTCGTAGAGGTCGAACAGCGCCTGGTCGAAGGTCTGCATGCCCAGTTCGCGCGATTTCTTCATGATTTCCTTGATGCCGTGCACCTCGCCCTTGAAGATGAGGTCGGAAATCAGCGGGGAATTCAGCAGGATTTCGATGGCGGCGGCGCGGCCCTTGCCTTCCTTGAGCGGTATCAGCCGCTGAGAGACGATTGCCTTGAGGTTAAGCGAGAGATCCATCAACAATTGCGGACGGCGCTCTTCGGGGAAGAAGTTGATAATGCGGTCCAGCGCCTGATTGGAGTTGTTGGCGTGCAGCGTGCCCATGGCCAGGTGGCCGGTTTCGGCAAAGGCGATGGCGTGCTCCATCACTTCCCGGTCACGAATCTCGCCGATGAGAATCACGTCCGGCGCCTGCCGCAGCGTGTTTTTCAACGCGACCTCCCAGGAATCGGTATCCACGCCCACCTCGCGCTGGGTGATTACGCAGTTCTTGTGCTCGTGAACGTACTCGACCGGATCCTCGATGGTGATGATGTGCCCGTAGCTGTTCTGGTTACGGTAGCCGATCATGGCCGCCATCGAGGTCGACTTGCCCGAGCCGGTGCCGCCGACGAACAGTACCAGACCTCGCTTGGTCATGACCACGTCCTTGAGGACGGGCGGTAGCCGAAGGTCGTCGAAATTCGGGATTTGCACGTTGATGGTACGCAGCACCATGCCGGCCCGCCCCTGCTGCATGAAGGCATTGACCCGGAAGCGGCCAATACCGGTGGGGTTGATGGCGAAGTTACATTCCTTGGTTGCCTCGTAGTCGGCTGCCTGCTTGTCGTTCATGATGGCGCGCGCCAGTTCGAGCGTGTGCTGCGGCGTCAACGGCTGGGTGGTGACGGGCGTCATCTTGCCATCCACTTTCATCGCAGGCGGGAATCCGGCCGTGATAAACAGGTCGGAGCCCTTCTTCTGGACCATCATGGCCAGAAGTTGATGCATGAATTTAAGGCCTTCGTCGCGTTCCATGATGCGTTTCCTTGGTTTTTATCTGGTTAGCCGGCAAAGTTGTCTTTGTTGGCGGCCTTGCTGCGCGCTTCCGACGACGAAACGATATTGCGCTTGACCAGATCCTGCAGGTTCTGGTCGAGCGTCTGCATGCCGACGTTGGAGCCGGTCTGGATCGCTGAATACATCTGCGCTACCTTGGCCTCGCGGATCAGGTTGCGGATGGCCGGCGTACCGATCATGATTTCGTGCGCGGCAACGCGGCCGGCGCCATCTTTGGTCTTGAGCAGCGTCTGTGAAATTACCGCCTTCAGCGATTCGGACAACATCGAGCGCACCATTTCCTTTTCGGCGGCGGGGAAGACGTCGATGATCCGGTCGATGGTCTTGGCGGCGGATGATGTGTGCAAGGTGCCGAATACCAGGTGGCCGGTCTCGGCGGCGGACAAGGCAAGGCGGATGGTTTCGAGGTCGCGCATTTCGCCGACCAGGATTACGTCCGGGTCCTCGCGCAGGGCCGATCTGAGCGCGTTATTGAACGACAGCGTATGCGGGCCGACCTCGCGCTGGTTGATCAGACACTTCTTCGACTCATGCACAAATTCGATCGGGTCCTCGACGGTGAGGATGTGACCGTATTCGTTTTCGTTCTTGTGGTTCACCATCGCCGCCAGGGTGGTCGACTTGCCCGAACCGGTCGGGCCGGTCACCAGCACCACGCCGCGCGGCATGTCGGACAGTTCCTCGAATATCTTGGGACACTTGAGCTCTTCGAGCGAGAGGATCTTCGAGGGAATCGTTCGCAGCACGGCGGCGGCACCACGGTTCTGAACGAAAGCATTGACGCGGAAACGCGCCAGGCCCGGAATCGCGAACGAGAAGTCCAGTTCGAGGTTTTCCTCGTAAAACTTGCGCTGGCCATCGTTCATGATGTCGTAGATCATGGAGTGCACATCCTTGTGCTCCATGGGCGGCAGGTTGATGCGGCGCACATCGCCATGCACGCGAATCATGGGCGGCAGGCCGGAAGAAAGGTGCAAGTCGGAAGCCTTGTTTTTAACGACGAAGGCGAGCAGTTCGGTGATGTCCATGACGGGATTCCTAAGGTGGCTCGTGTGCCTCGCGGGGTTGAACGAGGCCGGGTTGGTATACTGAAGCCGCTATATGACATCAATCGACGCCAACTTGCAAGCTGTCAGAGAACGCATCGCCGCGGCATGCGCCGCGGCCGGGCGTGACGTGGCCTCGGTGACACTGCTGGCGGTATCGAAAAATTGGCCGGCGGATGCGGTTCGCGCCGCCGTCGCCGCGGGTCAGCGTGCCTTCGCCGAGAGCTATGTGCAAGAGGCCGTGGCAAAGATTGCAAGCTTGAATGACCCGGGCGATAGGGGTGATTGCGGCCTGGAATGGCATTTCATTGGCCCCCTGCAAAGTAACAAGACGCGGACGGTGGCGGAAAGCTTCGACTGGGTGCATTCGGTCGAGCGGCTGAAAATCGCCGAGCGGCTGTCGGCGCAGCGGCCAGCCGGGATGGCGCCACTGAATATCTGCATCCAGATCAATGTTTCGGGCGAGGAGAGCAAGAGCGGTTGCGCACCTGAGGCGGCGCCCGCGCTGGCGCAAGCCGTGGCGGCGCTACCGCGACTCAGGCTGCGCGGGCTGATGGCGATTCCGGAGCCGACGACGGACGTGGCGTTGGCGCGGCGGCGCTTTGCGACTCTGAGCCAGTTGCTCGGTAATTTGAATAACTTGAACACCACAAATTTGCCCCATGTGGTGCCGGCTTTGGATACGCTTTCGATGGGCATGAGCCACGATCTGGAAGCGGCGATCATGGAAGGCGCGACCATTGTGCGCGTGGGAACAGCCATATTTGGTGAAAGGGATTACGCGTGAAAATTACTTTTATCGGCGGTGGCAACATGGCCACCGCCCTGATCGGCGGCCTCAAGAAGCAGGGCTATTCGGCGGCCGGTATCCAGGTCGTGGAGCCCGTGGCCGAAGCGCGCGAACGGCTCACCGAGACTTACGGCGTGCGTTGCGTGGCGGCCGTCGACCCGGCGGCGCTCAACTGTGAAGTGCTGATGCTGGCGACCAAGCCGCAAATCATGAACGAGGCGCTGGCGCCCGTGGCTGGCCACCTGACCAATCAATTAGTCGTCAGCATTGCCGCCGGCCTGCGCCTGACCGATATCGGTCGCTGGCTCGGCGACTACCGGCGACTGGTGCGCACCATGCCCAACACGCCGGCGATGATCGGCGCCGGTATCAGCGGCCTCTACGCCGACCCCAGCGTCGACCGCGAGGGTCGCGACATGGCCGAAAAAATCCTCGGCGCTGTCGGCGCCACGCTGTGGATCGATGACGAAGACCGGATGGACGCGATCACCGCGGTATCGGGCAGCGGCCCGGCCTACGTTTTCTACTTCATCGAGGCGCTGGACAAGGCGGCGCGCGAACTGGGTTTTTCGGCGGAAGCGGCACGTACCCTTGCCGTCGAAACCTTCGTCGGCGCCTCCCGTCTTGCTGCGGCCAGCAGCGAGCCGGTGGCGGTATTACGCGAACGCGTCACCTCCAAAGGCGGCACTACCGCAGCCGCGCTCGACGCCTTCATGGCTGACGACATCGCTGCTGCAGTGGCGCGTGGCGTGCAGGCGGCCGCGGCGCGCGGCCGCGCGTTGGGCAACGAAATGGGAATGGTGGGGATGAAGGGGGCAACGTAATGCTGGTACAAATTTTCGCCTTGGTCATAGGCAGTCTGGTCGACCTGCTCACGTTTATATTGCTGGCGCGCTTCGCCCTGCAATGGGCCCGCGTTTCCTTCCGCAATCCGCTGGGGCGGTTTGTGATGGCGCTCACCGACTGGGCGGTGCTGCCGATGCGTAAGCTCATACCCGGCCTCGGGGGGCTCGACCTGGCCTCCGTCTTTCTCGCCTGGCTGGTGCAAGGTTTTTATCTTGCCATTTTCTACAGCCTGGCCGGCGTTTTTGTCGCCACCAGCCCGGCGGCGCTGGGTACGGTGGCGCTGGCCGCGACCTTCGAGGTGCTGCGCATGGGCGTCTATCTTGCCATCGGCGTGGTGCTCGTTTCAGCCCTGTTTTCGTGGGTCAATCCCTACGCGCCGCTGGCGCCGCTGTTCGATGCTCTGGCGCGACCTCTGCTGCAACCCTTCCGCCGCCTGATTCCGCCAATCGGCGGCGTCGACCTGTCGCCGCTGGCCTTGCTGCTGCTGTTGCAGGTGTTGCTGACGTTTCTGGGTGGCCTGCAGGGAACGCTGCTACCCCGCGTGATGCACTGATGCCCTGGCTGCGCGCCGATGGCGCGGCCGTGGTGCTGAGCCTGCATATCCAGCCCGGCGCGAAGAAGACCGAAATCGTCGGCCGCCACGGCGACGCCTTGAAAATCCGCCTGGCCGCCCCGCCGGTGGACGGCAAGGCCAACGATTGCCTGATCACCTTTCTGGCGCAACGCCTGGGCTTGGCAAAAGCGAAAATTGAACTGGTCAGCGGGCAGAGTTCGCGTGCCAAGCGCGTAAAAGTCGGCGCTAGCGGTACGGCAAGTCTTGCCGAAATCAGGGATCGGCTGAGTGCCGACCTGAGTGCCGACCGCATCTAGCAACCAGCCGGCGCAACCCGCTACCCGCTACGACTTGTGCGAGAGTATCGCTTCCAGCAGTTCGTAGCCGTTGCGCTTGAATGTCCTGAAACGCATGCCGATGCGAAAAGCATCGTGGTCGGACGAGTGCACCGTATAGACCATCTTGGCCGTGGCTTCGATGATTTTCTTCGGCCCGCCGATGTACACCGGCGGCAAGGCCAGCAGGACGGTGACTTCGCCTTCGTTGAAGATGTTGCTATCGACGACCACCGACAGGCCCTCGATGGAAATATCGTTGGTGCGCCCGTGGTAGGTCGGGCGGGTGGCGTCGTCGCTGTGCTGGTGATAAACAACGGCCACCTTGAGCTTCAGCGGCTGGCGGGGAGCTTCCCGCAGATCCGACTTGTTGCCGTTGGCGCCCGCCGTGAGGTCCGCGAGTCTGACCTTGCCGAGACTCACTTTGCGCTTCCCCGATCTTTAGGCAAAGGCGCCGTCGTGGGCCAGATGGCCCTCGATCAGCGTACAGCGCACGCGGCCCTTGAGTTCGGCGCCGAGGAACGGCGTGTTCTTGCCCTGGCTCTTGAGATTCTCGCGGGTGACGCGCAGGCTGGCGTGCGGGTCGAAGACGCAGACATCGGCCGGCGCGCCGACGGCCAGGGTGCCGGCGCCATCCCCGCAACTCGAGCCGAGAATGCGCGCCGGATCGGTGGTGACGCGCGCCAGCGCCTTGACCAGCGGCAGATTCATTTCGCTGGCCCATTTCAGGGTCAGCGGTAACAACAGTTCCAGACCCGTCGCACCGACCTCGGCTTCGTCGAAGGGTGTCTGCTTGGCGTCGTCGTCGACCGGCGTGTGATCGGAGCAGAGTGCGTCGATCGCGCCGGAGGCCAGCCCCGCGCGCAAGGCGTCGCGGTCGCTCGGCGCGCGCAGCGGCGGATCGAGCCGCGCGTGCGGATTGAAGTAGCCAATGTCCTGATCGCACAGGTGGAGGTGGTTGATGGTGACATCGCAGGTCACGGCAATGCCGGCGGCGCGGGCGGCGACGATCATATCGAGGCCGGCGGCCGAAGAAATTCGGCGCAGGTGCAGGCGCACGCCGGTTTCGCGCGCCAGCTGCAGGATGGTCGTTAGCGCAATGGTCTCGGCCACGACGGGAATACCCACCAGGCCAAGCCGCGCGGCAACCTCGCCGTCGTGGGCCACGCCCTTCCTGGCGAGAAAGGGGTCGAGCGCCTGCAACCACACCGCAAAGCCAAAATTGGCGGCGTACTGCATGGCGCGCAGCAGCACCTGGGTGTCGACGATGGCGCGGTTGGCCTGATCGAAGGCGACGCAACCCGCCTCGGCCAGTTCGGCCATTTCGGTGAGCCGTTCGCCCTTGAGTTGCACGGTCAGCGCGCCGACCGGATGCACATGGGCGAAACCCGGCAGCCGGGCGCGGTGGCGCAGCATTTCAACCAGACCCGGCTCGTCCAGCGGTGGATCGGTGTCCGGCGGACAGGCCAGGCGCGTGACGCCACCGGCGGCGGCGGCGGCCATTTCCGATTCGAGCGTGGCCCGGTATTCAAAGCCCGGTTCGCGCAGCCGCGCGGCGAGATCGACCAGACCGGGACAGACGATGCAGTTGCTGGCGTCGATGGTGGCGTTGGCCCCATCGTGTCCCCATCCGGCCGGGGCGTCGCCGACGGCAACGATGCGGCCGCGGGCGATGAAGACATCGGCCGGGCGGTCAAACTGGTTGGCGGGGTCGATGACGCGGCCATTGCTGATGTGGATTTTCATGGTTTCAATTCCCCGCCAGCATGCTCATTACGGCCATGCGCACCGCGATGCCGAAGGTGACTTGCGGCAGGATGACCGAGTGGGCGCCGTCGGCGACGGCCGAGTCGATCTCGATACCGCGGTTCATCGGGCCGGGGTGCATGACGATGGCGTCGGGCTTGGCCAGCGCCAGCTTTTCCGGCGTGAGGCCGTAGTACTTGAAATATTCCTGCGCACTCGGCAGCAGCGCGCCCTGCATGCGCTCGTTTTGCAGGCGCAGCATCATCACCACGTCGACGCCCTTGAGGCCTTCACGCATGTCGTGGAACACCCTCAGTTTGCCTTTGCCGCCATTGCCGCCCATCCGGGCGACGCCAGTGGGCAGCAGGGTGCTGGGGCCGATGACGCGCACTTCGGGTACGCCCAGCGCCAGCAATGCGTGAATCTGCGAGCGCGCCACCCGCGAGTGCAGCAGGTCGCCGACCACCGCGACGGTCAGTCGCGTGAAGTCCTGCTTGTAATGGCGGATGGTGTACATGTCGAGCAGGCCCTGCGTCGGGTGGGCATGGCGGCCGTCGCCGGCATTGACGATGTGGATGTAGTCGCGGCCTGTGGCGGCCAGATGCTGGGCGATGAGATGGGGGGCGCCGGAGGAGCCGTGGCGGACGACGAACATGTCGGCCTGCATCGCCGCCAGATTGTCGACGGTGTCGAGCAGCGATTCGCCCTTGGCGGCGCTGGAAGTGTTGATGTTGAGGTTGATGACGTCGGCTGACAGTCGCTTGGCGGCGATCTCGAAGGTGGTGCGGGTCCGCGTCGAATTCTCGAAGAAGAGATTGAAGACGCTCTTGCCTCGCAACAGCGGCAGTTTTTTTACCTCGCGCTCGGCCACCTCGGTAAAAGGCTGGGCGGTGTCGAGAATCGCGGTGATGATCTCGCGCGAAAGACCGTCGAGGGTGATCAGGTGCTGGAGTTCGCCGTGGGCGTTGAGCTGGGGATTGCCCGCTGGCTGGGGCGCAAGCACGACGTCGGTCATTTTTCGATCAACCGGAAGGCTAGTTGCGCGCTGGCGTCGCGTTCCAGCGCCAGCGTCTGGCTGGCGGGGAAGGTAAGCGTGCGTGCGCACCAGGTGGCGGCGATCGGCAGCTCGCGGTCACCGCGGTCGACCAGCACGGCAAGGTCGATGCGGGCCGGACGGCCGTAGTCGAACAGTTCGTTGATGGCGGCCCGGATAGTGCGGCCGGTGTTGAGCACGTCGTCAATGATGACGATGTGCGCACCCTCGACATCGAAGGGCATGTTCGATGCCTTGGTTCCCTTGTGCAGGCCGCGCTGGCTGAAGTCGTCGCGGTGGAAGGAAACGCCGATGACGCCCAGCGGCAGGGCGATGGCCAACTCGCGGTGCAGGCATTCGGCCACCCAGACGCCACCGGTGTGAATGCCGACCAGGGCGGTTTTCGGCGTGACATGCGGCCGCATGATCTCGGCGAGCTGGGTGCAGAGTTGTGTGGCGTCAGGCAGTGTGGGCATGATCGAACCAGTCTTGCAGAATGATGCGGGCGGCCTCGGCGTCGATGCGCGCCTTGGCGGATGAGGAACGGGGGCTGCCCGGCTTGTGAGTGCCGTCCAAGCAGTGGGCGGCCTCGACCGAGGTCAATCGTTCGTCGACCAGATCCACCGGCAGGCGAAAGCGTCCTTCGAGCTGGTGGGCGAAGCGGCGGCAGCGCGCGGTCATTTCATGCGGCTCGCCGGCCAGGGTCAGCGGCAGGCCGACAACCAGCCGCGCCGGTTGCCATTCGTCGATGAGTTTGCCGATGGCGCCAAAACGGGCGTCGTTGGCGGGCGAGTCGATGGTGGTGAGCACGCGGGCCTGGCCGAGCAAGCCTTCGCCGATGGCGACACCGATGCGGCGGGTGCCGAAATCGAAGCCCATGACGGTTCCATGCGCGGCGTCCTCAGGCATGCCCGGCGACGTCGGAGAGCGAGACGAAATCGACGCCGAGCAACTGCATCGCCGCCGCCAGGCGTTCTTCGTAAGGCAAGTCGAAGAGGATGCCGGGATCGGCAGCCACGGTGAGCCAGGCGTTCTGCGCCAGTTCCCATTCGATCTGGCCGGCGGACCAGCCGGCATAGCCAAGCGTGACCAGCACCTCGTTCGGGTCCCCGTTTTCGCGCATGGATTGCAGGATGTCGCGCGAGCTCGTCAGGGCGATGTCGTCGGCGACCTTGAGCGTCGATTGCCAACTGCCCATTGGCCGGTGCAGCACGAAGCCGCGATCGGTCTGTACCGGTCCGCCGTAATAGACTGGCAGATTGACGAAAGCATCGGCGCGGCTTTCAAGCGGGAGGTCGACGCGTTCGAACAGCGTGCCCAGCGACATGTCCGTCGGCCGGTTGACGATGATGCCCAGCGCCCCCTCGGCATTGTGCTCGCAGACGTAGATCAGTGTCCGCGAGAAATTGGGATCGGCCATGGCGGGCATGGCGATGAGGAATTGATGGGTTAGATTGACGGTAATTGCTTTGGTCTGGCTCACGGCCGCATTTTATCCACTTTCACCGCCGCTAGAATTCATCCATGACAGCACTCGTTTGGTTTCGCCGCGATCTTCGCCTCGACGATCACGCCGCCCTCCACCACGCGCTGCGCGACCACGATCGCGTCTATTGCGTCTTCCTCTTCGACCGCGCGATTCTCGATCCCCTGCCGCGTCGCGACCGCCGCGTCGAGTTCATCCTGCGCGCCGTGACAGAGCTGGACGCCGCCCTGCGCAGTCAGGGCAGCGCGTTGATCGTGCGCCACGGGCAAGCCGAAGAAGAAATCCCCCGGCTGTCCGCCGCGCTCGGCGTCAGTGCCGTGTACGCCAACCGCGATTACGAACCGGCGGCCATCGCCCGCGATGCCGCCGTGGCACAAGCGGTGTGCCGTAACGCTAGTCCCACGGGGATTCCCTACGGTCACGCCATCGACTTTTTGGACTTCAAGGATCAGGTCATCTTCGAGCGTAGCGAAGTGCTGACGCAGGCCGGCACACCGTTCTCGGTGTTCACGCCCTACAAAAATGCGTGGCTGCGGAAGCTTGCCGCCGCCAATCTGGCGCAACTGGCCCCCTGGCCCATCGAACCGCTGGCCGCCCACCTGGCTCCCCCCCCTTTCGACTGCCGTCCTCCGACGCTGGCGGAACTCGGCTTCACCGCGACCGAGTTATCGTCGCGGCTACCCACCGGCATGAGCGGCGCGCAACAACTGTTCCGCGACTTCGTCGAACGCATCGACGATTACGCCGCGAAGCGCGATTTCCCGTCGCAAAAGGGGTCTTCCTGCCTATCGACACACCTGCGTTTTGGCACAATTTCCATCCGCCAGCTGGCCGGCCATGCCCAAGCGCATGGCGGCCGTGGCGCCGAGACCTGGCTGGCGGAACTGATCTGGCGCGAGTTCTACCAGATGATCCTGTGGCAGCGGCCGGCGGTGGTCGGCCACGCCTTCAAGCCACAGTTTGACGCCATTGCGTGGGATGACGCACCGGAGTTGCTTACCGCCTGGCGCGAGGGGCGCACTGGCTACCCCTTGGTCGATGCCGCCATGCGACAACTGAACCAGACCGGATTGATGCACAACCGTCTGCGCATGGTGGCGGCATCATTCCTGAGCAAGGATCTCGGCATCGACTGGAGGCGGGGCGAGTCATATTTCGCCGAAAAACTGCTCGACTTCGATCTTGCCGCCAACAACGGCGGCTGGCAGTGGGCGGCGTCGACCGGCTGCGACGCGCAGCCCTGGTTCCGCATCTTCAATCCCGTGACCCAGTCCGAAAAGTTTGACCCGGCCGGCAAGTTCATCCGCCGTTACGTGCCTGAACTGGCAAGCGTTCCCGACAAGTTCATCCACGCCCCCTGGCGTATGGTGGCGGGACAGCAGCAAGCGTGCGGCGTGGTGATCGGCCAGGACTACCCCGCGCCCATCGTCGATCACGCCGTTGCGCGGCTTCGCACGCTGGCGCGCTACGGCGCCGCCGCCCGGGCAGCCGAAGCGCCGGCTTCGATTGCAACCGCGAGATATTCGGAAATAGCATGAACCGATTGTTAGTGGCCGCCGTCCTTTCTAATCCGCCGTCCCGCTAGCGCCGACTTTTGTTTTCCCCCTATTACGGAGGTAATATGCCGGAAAATAAAACAAGAGGGTAATCAACATGAAATCGGGGGTAACGCCAACCGGCGTGGAACGTTCGCTGGGCGATGATGACTTTATTGTCACCAAGACGGATGCGAAGGGGCGCATTCTCTACGCCAATCGTATTTTTATCGCGCTGTCCGGCTTCTCTGAAGCCGAACTGCTCGGCAGCCAGCACAACATCATCCGCCACCCCGACATGCCGCGCAGCGTCTTCAAGCTGTTGTGGGACACCATCGCCACCGGCCAGGAATTCATCGGCTATGTGAAAAACATGGCGAAGGATGGCAGTTATTACTGGGTGCTGGCCACCGTTACGCCCGACCGCGACGCCCAGCACAACATCTCCGGCTACACCTCCGTGCGGCGCAAACCCCGGGCTACTGCGGTCAAAGCCGCTACCGTTCTTTATAAAGATATGCTGGCCGCCGAGGGCCGCGCCGGCGCGCGCGATGCCATCGATGCGGGTGCCGCCGTCCTCAACCAAGCCCTGAATGGAAAGAGCTATGAGCAATTCGTCCTTGCACTCTAAGCTTTCGCTCTTGTGCTGGGGGCAATCGGCACTCTTGCTGGTCACTTTGCTGATTGCTTTTGCCTTTATGGGATTTCATCCCTCTCTGGGTGTGTTCCTGTTCCTCGGGGTGGTTTTGTCTTTCTGGGGGCAGCGGCGCCTGCGTCAGGCATTCGAGCCAGTGCAGCAGGCAGTGGATCTGGCCGAAAAAATCGGGCAGGGCAACTTTTGCTGCCGCATTACCGGTGTGCCCGATAACGATGAGATTGGCCGCCTGGTCTGGGCGCTGAACGACATGCTTGACCAGTTGGAAGCCTATTTCCGCGAGGCGGAAAGCTCCTTCCGCGCCCAGATGGATGGCCGTTACGAACGCATCACGCAGGCTTCAGGTTTGCATGGCCGGTTCAGTGAGGCGGCAGAGTCGCACAATACGCTGCTGGCCAGCATGTCGGGACATTTGAAAGCCCAGATGAAAAACATGCTTCTGACCAGCGCCGGCAACCTGAATGCGAGCAATCTGGTCGGCAATTTGCTGGGAACCCAGGCGGATTTGATCGGGATTACCGAACAGATGCGCAAGGCCGCTGCCACGGCTACCCAGACTGCCGCCGAGGCCGCAGAAAACCAGGGGGCGGTGAGCGAGGTGGTGACCCACCTGCAGGGTATCGGCGAACGCATCCATCAGGTGGCCGATGCCATCACCGAGCTGAATGCGCGGAGTCAGGAGATCAACCAGGCTGTCACCCTGATTACCGAAATTTCTGACCAGACCAATCTGCTGGCGCTGAATGCCGCCATTGAAGCGGCGCGCGCCGGTGAATCGGGGCGGGGGTTCGCCGTCGTGGCTGACGAAGTGCGCAAACTGGCCGAAAAAACCCGTGCCGCTTCGCAGTCGATCGGGCTGGTGATGCGCAGCCTGACCCATGATGGCACGGTGATGCAGGAAAATGCCCAGCAAATGCGCGAGATGACCGACAGTTCGTCGGCGGTGGTCGGCGAATTGGCGGCGACCTTCGGCCGTTTTGCCGCCTCGGCCAGTGCCACCGAGTTGACGTCGATCCGCGTGCATGACAAGAGTTTCACCACATTGGTCAAGCTGGATCACATGATCTACAAGCAGCGCACGTATCTCGCCCTCAACACCGGCGGCGATAGCCAATACACCCAGCCGGTCGCCGT
>JAIFMO010000202.1 GCA_020048435.1 Sulfuritalea sp. | reverse complement strand
GGGGGCGGCAGCTTGGGTTTCGGGCTGGGGTTCGGGCTGAGGTTCGGGCTGGGGTGCGATCGGGGTTGCAACCTGGGGCGCGGCCGAAAAAGTCGGCGGTAGCGGTACGGCAATAGCAGGCGCAACAGCGGTTACTGCGACCGGCACGGCCGCGCCAAGCTGACCGCTGGCGGCCTGAGCCAGGGCAGCACACAGGGCCTCGTCCGGTGGCGGCAGGCTGGCGCCATCGCTGGTCTCGGCCAGCGTATCAACCAGCGCCGACAGGGCATCGACGGCACGGTAAAGCAGTTGTCCCAGCGGCGGGCTGAAGTGCAGGCTGCCGTCACGCAAGACCCCCATCACGTCTTCGAGCTTGTGCGCCGTTTCGGTGATGGTGACGAGCTTCAGCATGCGCGAGGAGCCCTTGATGGTGTGGGCCGAGCGGAAGATGCTGTTGATGCCCTCCTTGTCCACACTACCGGATTCCAGCGCGGCCAGGCCGTCGTTGAGCCGGTTGATGTGGTCGCGCGCTTCCTCGACAAAGCGGCTGACGAATTTCTTGATGTCGATGGCCACGGCGGCTTACCTCTGTCCGGCCAGCGCTGTTTTTGTCCGGGTGCTTGATGCGGCCGGCAGCTTGGCGAGCTGGTGCTCGCAGAGAAAGCGAACCTCGCCAACCGGCAGCCCAAGCGGCACGAACTTGATGCCGGTAACGGTCTCACCGCCGGCGAGCAACTGGACGACGGCGCGATAGGCGCGGCGGGCCAGTTCGGTCTCGCCGGCGGCGCGGTAGAGATCGGCCAGGTAATAATGCGCCGGCCAGCATTCCTGGCGCGAGTAGGTGGCTTGTTTGAACCAGCGGATCGCAGCGTCGGTCTGTTGTCGCCACTTGGCGGCCAGGCCGAGCAGCAGCAGGGCGTCGATCGACCAGGCGTCGACCGCCAGCACGCGCTGGGCCAGCTCTTCGGCGCCGGCGAAATCCTTGCGTTCGAGCAGCACATGGGCCTTGAGCAGCCGCGCTTCGGCATTGCCGGGTGCCACAATCAACACGGCGTCGAGCGTGGGCAACGCCTCGTCGTAACGCTTGTCACGGGTTAACTGGCGGGCATGATCGAGATTGGCTGGATTGGCTGCCGGCGCGACGGGCGGCGCGGCGGAAAATGCGGTAGCGGGAAGCAAGTCCGAAAAAGTCGGCGCTAGCGGTACGGCAACGGCGGGCAGGTTCCACGCGCCCGGCGGTACCCCCAGGGGAGAAATGGGTGGCGCAACAAGCGGCAGGGTTGGCACGGTGGCGCGGGCGACGGACGCCATCGTCGTCAATGAGGCCGGCGTAACCACTTCCGGCAGCGGCGGCGTGCCCTTGACGAAATAGAACAGCCCGTCTTCTTCCACCAGCGGTAACACGCCGAGGTCGTTGGCCAGTGTTTCGGCCGTGCCGATGACCAGCACGCCGTCATCCTTCATCAGCGAAGCCAGATTTTTCTGGATGACCTTGCGCGTTTCCGTGTCGAAATAGATCGAGACGTTGCGGAAGAAAATGATGTCGAAGTCGCGCAGGGCCGGTGGAAAACTGTCGGCCAACAGGTTGAGTTCGTGAAAACTGACGAGGTTCTTCACCTGCGTTTTAAGCAGGTTGCCCCAGCGATCCTTGTCGAAATAGCGGCTGCGCACATCGGCCGCCACGCCGCGGAAGGAAAAGTCGGTGTAGCGGGCATTCTTTGCCTTGACCAGCACGCTGCTGTCGATGTCGCCGCCGGCAAAGGCAAACAGGCGCGAGACGCTTTCGCCGTATTTGTCCATCAGCGCCATCACCAGCGAATAGGGCTCTTCGCCCGACGAACAGCCGGCGCTAAGGATGCGCACCGGCGCAATCGTGTTCAGGGCGCCATGGGCGGCGATAAAGCGTGGCGCCAGGCGATTGACCAGCAGCCGAATCTGCTCCGGTTCGCGGAAAAAGTAGGTTTCGTTGATGGTGAGCAGGTTCACCAGTGCCTGAAATTCGGCCTCGCTACCATGCAACCGGGTGTAGTACTCGGCCGGCTTGATCGCCAGCGCCGCGATGCGTTCGGCCAGTGCGTGGGCGAGCTTTTCCTCGCCGTTATCCTCGAACAGCAGGCCGCAACGTTCCTTGATAAGCGTCTTGAAGGGAGACAGCGTGAGGCTCGGGGCGGGATTCATGTTGTGTTTTCTACCCTGACCGCCATCAGGTAGGGATCGGCCAGCCGCGCCATTTCGTCGGCAAAGGCGTCGACCGGCAACACGCGATGCACCGTGCCGGCCTCGATCGCCACGCGGTTCATGCCATAGATCACCGAGCTGGCCTCGTCCTGGCCGAGCGTCATGCCGCCCATTTCGCGGATGCGCGCCATGCCGCGGGCGCCGTCGCTGCCCATGCCGGTAAGAATGATGCCGATGGCCTGACGGCCGAAAACGTCGGCGATGGACGTCAGCAAGCGGTCGCAACTGGGGTGATAGACATCGATCGGGCCCCGTTCGACCAGCGCGACGCGGTGCTCCGGCGTGACGATGAAATGGCGTTCGGAGGGTGAAATGTAGATTACGCCGGCGCTGAGCAATTCGCCCTCGGCCGCCAGGCGGACCGGCAACCGGCACAGGCTGCCCAGCCATTCGGCCATGCCGCCGGCGAAGCCGTCGGAGATGTGCTGGGCGATCACCACCGGGGACGGAAAACCGGCCGGCAGCGCGGGCAGGATTTGCGCCAGCGCCTGCGGCCCACCGGTGGAGGAGGCAATGGCGAAAATGCGGGAATAGTGACTGACGCCTGCCGGCGGCACGACTGAAAAAGTCGATGGCGTGACCGCAGGGAATCCCCGTGGGACTAGCGGTACGGCAGATACGGTGGCCTGGGTAGTGGCAACGGTTGCAGTTGCCGCGCAGGCGGCCGGCGGCGACGCTGCCACCGCTGCGCCAGTCCAGGCCGGCGCCAAGCGTGGCCGCATGCGGGTGATGACCGACACCCCCGCCAGCATGCGCACCTTGGCGACGAAATCGGCCGCTTCTTCCGGCGTGTAATGCGGCTTGCTCACCACTTCAAGCGCGCCGCGCCCGACAGCGTCGAGGGCGTGGGCGGCGTCGGCCACGCTGCTCACCACCAGAATGGGCACGGCCTTGCTGTGCATGATTTCTTCGATGGCCTCAAGGCCGCCCATCACCGGCATTTCGAGATCCATGGTGACGAGGCTGGGCTTGAGTTCGCGCACCAATTCCACCGCCTGACGGCCATTGCTCGCCTCGCCGACGACCTCGATGCCGTCCTCGCCTTCCAGAAAGTCGCGCAGCAGCCCGCGTGCCAGGCTGCTGTCGTCGGCGATGACGACGCGAATCTTGCCCATGGCGACCGGGATTCGACCTTAGGCCGGGTTGCCGAGCTTGAACTGTCGCGCCAGTTCGTCGAGCCGCGCCGACAGGCCCGACATCTCCTTGCTGACCTGCGAGATGCGGGTGATCGACTGCGCCGTGTGCGAACTGGCGGTGACGATCTCGCGCAACGCCACCACCACCTGGCTGCTGGCGGTTTTCTGTTGCTGGGTAGACAGCGAAATCTGCTGGGCGGCGCTGGAGGTGTGGCTGGCGGCGTTGACGATCTCGCCTAGCCGCTCGGCGGTGTTGGCGCTGGCGGCGGTACCGGCGGCGATGCCGGCAGCGCCCTTCTCCGAGGTGATGACAAGGCGGCTGATCGAATCCTGGATCTCGATGATCTTGGACTCGATCTCGCTGGTCGAGTCGGTCACGCTGTCGGCCAGGCGGCGAATTTCGCCCGCCACCACCGAGAAACGCTTGCCCGCCTCGCCGGCGCTGGAGGCTTCGAGCGCGGCGTTGAAGGCAATCAGCTTGGTCTGGTCGGCCACGGCATTGATGATTTCCATCACCTTGCTGATCTGCTTCGACTTGGCGCCGAGGTCGACGATTTCCTGCAGGCTGTGCTGGTTGTCGGCGCGGATGTCGCCCATGCGACCCAGCACGCTCTGCATCGCCTCCGAGCCCTTGCGGCTGCCGTCGAGCGTCTGGTTGGCGATGTCGACCACCGACTTTGAATGATCGGCAATTTGCGTGGAGGAGGCCGAGAGTTCTTCCATCGTCGAGGTGATTTCGGCCACCGACGACGACATTTCGGTCGATGTGGCGGCCTGGCCCTCGACCGCGCCGAAGATTTCCTGCGCCGCCGCATGCACCCTGGCCGCGTTGGCGCCAACCTCGGCGACCAGATCGTGCAGTTTGCGCCGCATGTCACGCGTGGCGCGCGCCAGGTCGGCGATCTCGTCGCGGCCTTCGAGCGGAATATCGACCGACAGGTCGCCCTCGGCGACGCGGTTGACGCCCGCCACCACGGTGTTGATGCGGCCGACCAGATGGCGCGCAATCAGCATGGCCAGCACCAGGCCAAAAATGATGGAGAGGATGCCGACGACGATGGCGGTGGTGCGCGCCGAGGCCAGCGTTGCCTGATAAACACTGTTGTCCATGGCAATCTCGATGACGCCGATCGGCTTGCCGGAAAAGTCATTGACGGCGGCGGCATAGACGGCGTGCGAGACGCCCTTGATGTTGCGATGGTCAAGCTGCGCCGTGCCATTCATGGCCTTTTTCAGCGCCTCGACGCCGAGCAGCGGCTCTTTGCCGAACGTGGCGGCCATGGTCTTGAACCCGTCCTTGTCGATAACGTGCAGGCCGGCATCGACACCATTCTGTTGCTTGAAGTTGTCGAAGAATGTCTGGCCGAACGTCATGCCGAACTCGACCGAACCAAGATGCTTGCCCTCATGAAACACCGGCACCATACCGCGCGTACCAAGGCCGGCGACGCCGCCTTCGAGACCGCGGGTCGGCTTTTGCGTCTTGTTGGTATTGGTAACGGTAAAGCGGAAGGAGGACAGATCATCGCCGAACTTTTCCGGCTTGTGCAACCGCAGCCACGAGGTCGCCGGCGGCGTGTGGAACTGGAACTGCTCGACGCCGTAATCCTTGACCATCGGCTTGAAGCCGGGCAAGAACATCTCGCTCAGATACTTGCGGTCGCCGGCGGCGAATTTTTCCTGCACCTGCGGGATATTCGCCACCAGCGCGCTCATGGCCTCGGCCAGGCGGTTTTCGGCGGCGATGACGTTGTTGATGGCCTTCATGTGGGCATCGAGCGCACTACGCTCGGCTTCGCTGACGAGGCTGTTCATGCTGGCCAGGTTGGTGAAGGTCAGCACGGCGCCAACGCTACCGATGGCCGCGCCCATGACCACCATGATCTTGGCCCAGAGACGTAAGTTTTGGAACATGAACATCCTCGCAGGGGATTGATGCGGAGCAGGGCAGCCCGGCCAGCGCGGGGCGGCAGGAGAGGTCGCATCCTATCCGAAGGGCAATGGATGGCGCAACAATCTACCAGTCCGGTGCACAATCGGCGATTGACCATGGCGGCTTGCGCCGGTGATACTTGCGGATGTCGCACCTGGATTTCCTATCCTTGGTCGGCGCTCGGAGGGTGGCGTCGTTAGTCTTGCGCAACCTGCCGGTCATTGGGGGATGGCCGGCGCATTACTGGTAGAGGTAAATTGCCATGTTGTCCCATCTCAAGGTAAGAACCCAGTTGCTGGTGCTGATCGGCAGCAGTTTCGTGCTCTTTCTGGCCGCTATCGCGATCGCCGTGATGGCCTTGCGCGACAACTCGGCACGTTTTGCCGCATTCATCGAACGTGATACCGCACGCCTTGCCGCTTTCAACGAGATGTATGCGCAGGGCCTGCAAAGCGGCCAGGCGCTGCGCAACATCCTGCTCGACCCGGCCAACCGCAAGGCCTACGACAACCTCAAGCAGGCACTGACCGATTTCGACACGGCTCAGGAAAAAGCCAGAGCGCTCTCGAAGGATCGCCCCGAACTTATTCAGTTGATCACCAACATTGCCATTCTTTCCAAACAACAGCAGGAGGCGCGCCAGGCCGTGCTTGCCGAGGTGGCTGCCAATCGTTTCGAGGAAGCCAAGCTACCACTCAACAAGAAAGAAACCCCGGCGTGGCGCGCTCTCAAGAAGGAATTGCTGGACGGCATCGCGACTCTCTCAAAAGAAGCAACCGCCACAGAGAGATCAATCAGCGACGACTGTTTCAGCAAGCAGCGGCAGATCATCATCGTCGCCAGCATTGCCATGCTGGTGATGCTGGGCATTTCCTTCCTGATTGCCCGCAACCTGCTGAGGCAGTTGGGCGGCGAGCCGACTTATGCGGTCGAGGTGATGCACCGCGTGGCGGAAGGCGACCTGACGGATGAAGTCGTCGTCGCGGCGAAGGACGAGTCGAGTCTGCTCTACGCGATCCGCAAGTCGAACGAGAGTCTCGTGCGCATCATCGATGAGGTGCGCACTGCGGCGGATGCCCTGATGAATGCCGCCGGGCAGGTCTCGTCCACGGCGCAATCGCTTTCCCAGTCGAGTTCCGAACAGGCTGCATCGGTCGAGGAGACGACTGCTTCGATCGAACGGATGACCGTATCGATCAACCAGAACAGCGACAACGCCAACGTGACCGACAAGATCGCCGGCAAGGCTGCTCAGCAGGCGGTGGACGGCAGCCAGGCGGTCAGCGACACGGTCGATGCGATGAAGCAGATCGCGGACAAGATAGGTATCGTCGACGACATCGCCTATCAGACCAACCTGCTGGCGCTGAATGCGGCGATTGAGGCGGCGCGCGCCGGCGATGCCGGCAAGGGCTTCGCCGTCGTCGCGGCGGAAGTACGCAAGCTCGCCGAGCGCTCACAGATCGCAGCGCAGGAGATCAGCCAGGTTGCCCGTGCGTCGGTCAGCCTCTCGGATAAGGCCGGCCATCTGCTCGACGAGATGGTGCCGAGCATCAAGAAGACCTCCGACCTCGTGCAGGAGATCGCCGCCACGTCTCATGAGCAAAGCTCGGGCGTGGGTCAGATCAACGGCTCGATGATCCAGCTCAACAAGGCGACCCAGATGAACGCCTCGGCATCCGAGGAACTCGCGGCGACGGCGGAAGAAATGAACGGTCAGGCGGCGCAGCTGCAGGATCTGATGGAGTTCTTCAAGATCAAAACCTGAACGTCGGCGTTGGCAGGGCGGTCACGAGCGAATTGCTGCCCCTGGCGCGCCGTAGCGTTTGACCAATGGTGCGCTGCAAATACCGACGTAGCGTTCCCCGCTCGCGTTTGCTGCACCGTGGGTAATCAATGCTCTTGAGCACGCCGCTGATGTGTTCATACCGCCCGACGTCGTCACCCGTCGCCGAGAACTCGATCGGAGCACTGCCGAGGAGAAATTGCTCGATCTGAGCAATCGTGCGTAATTGTGTTTCGTTCAGTTGGGCCGGTTGAAGGGCCGATCTGAGCCGGTCGAGGTCACACGCAAAAATCGACGACCAGCCTTTACTACGCCCGCCAGCAAGTGAAGCCAGTGGGAGCAGCAAAATCAGGCGAACCAGAGGGCGGATCGAATGCCGTCAATGGCGGTTCATGATGGGTCAATAACGGCCAGTATCTTGGCTTGCTATCGTGCTGTATTTCGACCACAATAAAGTACCTATTTTGGTTTGAATATGAGGCACGCCATGGAACAGGTTCTCGCCAATCGCTCGGTCAGTATCACCGAACTCAAACGCAGCCCCAGTGCCGTGCTGGAACAGGCGGGTTCCGAACCCGTGGCCGTGCTCAACCACAACCGGCCAGCCGCTTACCTGATTTCGCCCCAGGTCTATGAGGCGATGCTGGAACGGCTTAATGCTGATCTGCGGCAGGCCATACAGGCGGGCATCGACAGCGGCCCGGCCATTCCGGCCGAGGACGTGTTTGCCGAACTAAACGCCCGCTACGCCGAACCCACGCCCGCCATCAAGCCACGCGGTAAGCGCGCGGCCTAATGGCTTCGGTAGCCTTTTCGCCGAAGTCTCGGCAAGACCTGCTCGACATCGGCGATCACATCGCCAAGGACAGCCAGGCCAACGCCCGGCGTTTCGTAACCAAACTGGTGGATCAATGCCAACGCATTGGCGTTGCTCCCCTCGCCTATACCGGGCGGGAAGACTTGGCCCCCGGCCTGCGGATGGCGCCCATGGGCCGCTATGTCGTGTTTTTCCGTGTGCTGGGCGATATGGTGCGCATCGAGCGGGTGCTGCACGGTGCCCGTGACCTGCCCGCCATCTTCGGCCAGGGAGTTCAACCCGTTCAGCCCAAGGCAGACTGATTGACCTGTCATGTAAGGCTTTCCGTCGATCAGCGCCCACCGTAGACTCGAACAAAAATACATAACGGCAGGGACATGAATAAAAACGAAGCGTTCTCCCGCGTCCTCATCGACGGACTGCTGGCCGTCGTCGAAGCCAAACGCTATTCGATCTATCCGGCCGAAGCTGCCGAACAGGCCAAGGGCTACGCCAACCAGTTGAAGTTGAATTGAGGTTGCACCCAAGATGCTCATTCCAAGCTCGGCACCCAACCGGGTTGGTCTTCGAAATCGCCACTATCCAACCTCAGAATGCAAATAGCCCTTTGATTCAGGCTCATGCTACGTTGGACAACGCCCTTCATTGACACCCGGTCATCATTGTCATAACATACAAACATGCAGGTGGGCACTGGCAGCAGAGGGTTAGCTCAGAGCAGGAGAGAAAAATGTCCGTTCACACCTATTCGAGCCGGAACTTCACGCGCGATGTGAGTGCGGCCAAGCGTGCCGCAGCCGACGGGCCGGTGTTCATCACCGACCGCGGGCGGCCCGCCTTCGCGCTGCTGAAGATCGAAGACTATTACCGCCTGACCGGGCAGCAGGAAGCGTCGCTGCTGGAGGTCATGGAGGCCATCCCCGGTGGGGTGGGCATCGAGTTTGACCCGCCGCGCCTGAAGGTCGGGTTCGGCGCCGCCGATCTCGGCTGATCGTCTGGGGCGCCCCGTCAATGTACGTTCTGGACACCAACGTGATTTCCGAACTGCGCCAGGGCAAGCCCAACCCGTCGCCCGAGGTGCGAGCGTGGGCAGCGGGGAAGTCGGCGAGTCAGCTTTTCCTCTCGTCGATCAGCATCCTTGAACTGGAAAAAGGTGTCCTGGCGCTGGAGCGCAGGACACCGCCGCAGGGCAGTGCGCTACGCGCCTGGCTGTCCGGTGTGCGGGCGGCTTTTGCTGGCCGCATCCTGCCCTTTACCGACCACACCGCGACGCTGTGCGCCACCATGCACGGTCCCAACCCGCACTCGGAGCGTGACGCGATGATCGCCGCGATGGCCCTCGAACACGGCCTGACCGTGGTGACGCGCAATGTGGCCGATTTCGCCGGCACTGGCGTGCACTTGATCAATCCGTTCGTGACACGACCATGAAAATTCTTGAATACACCGGCCTTGACACCACCCGCGTCAAGGCCAGCTATCGCAAGGTGGCGGATGCCATCGCCCGGCACGACTTTCACGCCGCCCAGGTGAAGAAGCTTGCCAATCTGAGCCACGGCAAGTTCTACCGCGCCAAGCTCGATGACGCCGACCGGTTGCTATTTTCGCTGGTGCGCCACGGCGACGAAGTCTGCGCGCTGATGTTGGAGGTGATCGCCAATCACGACTACGACAAGTCGCGCTTTCTGCGCGGCGCGGTGATCGACGAGAGCAAGATTCCCGACATCGACGCCGATGAGGCCATTAAAGAAGCCCAGCCGGTGCGCTACCTGCACCCGGAACGGACGGCGATCCATCTGCTCGACAAGCCCATCTCCTTCGACGACACGCAGGACGCCATCTACCGCCAGCCGCCGCCGCTGATCGTGGTTGGCAGTGCTGGCAGCGGCAAGACGGCGCTGACGCTGGAAAAGCTCAAGCACGCCGAAGGCGAGGTGCTTTACGTTACCCACTCCGGCTTTCTGGCGCAAAGCGCGCGCGACCTCTATTACGCCAACGGCTTCGAGCATGGCGGGCAGGAAGCGGTGTTTCTCTCCTACCGCGAGTTCATCGAATCCATCCGCGTGCCGCCCGGCCGGGAGGCCACCTGGCGAGACTTCGCCGGCTGGTTCGGTCGCTTGCGGCAGTTTTACAAGGAGTTCGACGGTCATCAGGTTTTTGAGGAAATACGTGGCGTGCTTGCGGCGGGTGCAGGCGGTGTGCTGTCGCGGGACGCTTATCGGGCGCTTGGCATACGCCAATCGATCTTTCCCGCCGAGCAGCGCGATAAGCTCTACGAAGTGTTCGAGAAATATCGCGCCTGGCTGACGGAGGCTAAACTCTACGACCTCAATCTCGTCGCCCAGGACTGGCAGGCGCTAGCTGCTCCGCGCTACGACTTCGTCGTGATCGACGAAGTGCAGGACATCACCACCGTGCAACTGTCGTTGGTGCTGAAGACCCTGAAAAAGCCTGGTCACTTCCTGCTTTGCGGCGATTCCAACCAGATCGTCCATCCCAATTTCTTCTCCTGGAGTCAGGTGAAAAGCCTGTTCTGGAGCGACCCCAAACTGGCCGAACGGCAGGAACTGCGCGTGCTCACCGCCAATTTCCGCAACGGGCTGGAAGCCACCCGCGTTGCCAACCAGTTGCTGAAAATCAAGCAGAGGCGCTTCGGCTCGATCGATCGCGAGAGCAATTTCCTTGTCCAGGCCGTCGGCGGCGAGGCGGGACAGGTGGCGCTGATGGCGGACAAGGACGCGGCCAAGCGCGAGTTTGACCAGAAGATTCGCCAATCCACCCAGTTCGCCGTGCTGGTGATGCGCGACGAGGACAAGGCGGAAGCGCGCAAGCACTTTGCCACGCCGCTGTTGTTCTCCATCCATGAAGCCAAGGGACTCGAATACGAGAATATCGTGCTCTATCGCTTCATCTCCGATCACCGCGCCGAGTTCAACGACATTGTGGAGGGCGTCAGCCGTGCCGATCTGACGGTCGAAACGCTGGATTACCGGCGCGCCAAGGACAAAGGCGACAAGTCGCTGGAGGTATACAAGTTCTTCGTCAATGCACTGTATGTGGCGCTGACGCGCGCCATCAAGAACATCTACATCATCGAGTCGGACACCGGGCACGCCTTGTTCGGGTTGCTCGACATGAACCTGAGCCAGGTTCGCGTCGAGGCGAAACAATCGACGCTGGAAGACTGGCAGAAAGAGGCGCGCAAGCTTGAACTGCAAGGCAAGCAGGAACAGGCCGACGCTATCCGCCAGACCATCCTGAAGCAAACGCCGGTGCCCTGGCCGGTTTTCAGCGAAGAGAAAATCAAGGAACTACTGATCAAGGTGTTCCGTGAACAGGCGGTTGGCAACAAGATGAAGCAGCAGCTTTACGACTACGCCACCTGTTTCAACGAACCCTATCTGGTCGCCAGCTTGACCCGCGAGGCGAAGTTCGAGCAGGGGCGGAACTTTGTGCAACACCGACCGACCCTCAAGCGCAAGACCTTCGTTCCCTACTTCGCCAATCATTTCAAGGACATCCTGAAGCAATGCGACCAGTACGGCATCGAGCATCGGCTGCCGATGAACCAGACGCCGCTGATGGCCGCCGCCGCCGCTGGCAACGTGGCGCTGGTGGAAGCCCTGCTGGAACGGGGCGCCGACCGCGAGGCCGTCGATCACTATGGCTACAACGCGCTGCACTGGGCTTTGCGCGAAGCGTTCGATGACCCGAAGTTTGCCCGTGGTCCCATGGCCCCGCTCTACGAGCGACTGGCGCCGGCCAGCATCGACGTCAATACGGGTGAGCGGTTGGTGCGCATTGACCGCCATCTGTCCGAATACTTCATCTTCCAGACGCTGTGGGTGCTATTCAAGTCGCGCTTCACTCACTGGACGCGCAAGACCATCGGCGCTTTCGAGACACAGGCCATTCTGGCAGCCTGGCAGCATCTTCCCGCCAATATCGTGCGTCCCGAACGTAACAAGCGCCAACATCTTTCCGGCGTGCTGGCCCGCAACGAAATCGATCGCGACTATGCCTACAACCGGGCGCTGTTCAAGCGCATGGCGCAAGGCTGGTATCAGTTCAATCCAAAACTTTCCGTGCGGCAGCGGCAGGGTGAGAACGAGCAGTGGACACCCATTTTTGCGGCGCTCAATCTGCCGCTGATCAACGAATTTTGCGATCCGCTGGGTTGGGACAGTGTCTCTGATTCGATCGCGGAGTATTTGCAGCTTGCTGGCCTGCCCGCGTGCGCGACACCGATTGCCGCTGAGCGGCATTGACTGCGATTCAACCTCCGCTTACGAGCGCGGGCCGTGGGCACCGTGTTTTACGGGCGCCTCGCCAATCAGCCAGACGCTGCGCATGTTGTCTTCGCCGTGCATGCGGCGGGCCGAAATCTCCGCCCAGAAGCTGCTGCCGTCGGCGCGGAGCAGGCGCACCATGCCATGGTAGTTGCGGTCGTGCAAAAAGGCTTCCTGGCTGTCGGCAAGCAGTCGCCGGTATTCATTGTGATCGACGCAGTGTTCGTCGAAACCGAGTGAATAGAGATCTTGCAGGCGCCGGCCCAGCATTTCGCCGAGCCGTTGGTTGCATTTGACAATATTGGCGCCGCTGACAACAGCGATGCCCTGGCTGGCCGACTGGAAGATGGCCTTCTGTTCTTCGAGCAACGCTTCGCTCTCGACCCGCCTGCTGACGTTTTCCATGATCAAGGCGTACTGGCTGCGTTGCAGCACCAGCAGGACGCCGACCAGGGCCAGCCAGATGAGCGACTGGGTGTCGAAAAACGACTGCGTTCCATGAAAGGCGTTGATGGCCAGCGGCGCCAGCGTGGGGATGACAATGGCGAAGAAGGTCAGAAAACTCATGCTGTTGAAGCTGACCGATGAAAAGGCCACGGCCACCAGCATCAGCACCACGAAGTCGCTCGCCACCGGATCGTTGATGGGGTAAAGCGGCCCCGCCAGCAAGCCCCAGCCGCAGCCCGTCAGCAGTGCGCCAAAAGCTCCCAGATACTCCCAGCGCCGGGCCGATGCCGCCGTCTGCTCGCTGTTGCGGTGGGCTTGCCAAAGCCATGCCCGCACGGCCAGTCCTGACAGCATGAAGGCAGCCCAGCCCTTGAGCGCGGAACCGCCAATCGCCTCGAACAGGAAGACGAAGCATAGAAAAACGCCCAACAGCGACGCCGCCACCATCGATGGCACCTGCCGGTAAAGAAAGGCCACCCGCTCGATTTCGCTGGCAGGTGGCACAAGCTCGGTAATTGGCGCAACCTTGCTCATGGCCGGGATGCAATCTTCAGGCGGGCGGGAAAAACAATTAGCCTGTGATCAATTAGCTTGGGATCAATTGGCCTGGGCGGCAATATCGGCGCGCACCTGGTCCATGTCCAGCCCGCGCACCTGCTCGACCAACTGGTCGAACGCGGCGGAGGGCAGGGCGCCGGACTCGGCGTAGACGATCACCTGATCGCGGAACACCATCAGGGTCGGAATCGAGCGGATATTGAAGGCGCCGGCCAGTTCTCGCTGCTCTTCGGTATTGACCTTGGCGAAGGTGATGTCCGCATGTTTTTCCGAAGCCGCCTCGAAGGTGGGCGCGAAGGAGCGGCAGGGGGCGCACCACGGGGCCCAGAAATCAACGATCACGATGCCCTGGCCGTCGATGGTTTCCTTGAAGTTGTCGGTGGTGAGTGCAATGGTAGCCATGAAAATTTCCTCTATTGTGTGTCCTGCAATGCTACCCGTTTCCATTCCGCCGTGGTATCAATGCCCTTCATGACGCCATCCACCGCATCCACATCCGCTACACCCTTGCCCCGCCATCGCGGCCGATTCGCCCCATCACCCACCGGTCCCTTGCATTTTGGTTCGTTGGTGGCCGCGCTTGGCAGCTGCCTGGATGCGCGCGCGCGGGGCGGTGAATGGCTGCTGCGCATGGAAGATGTGGACGAGCCCCGCTGCTTGCGGCCGGCGGCCGCGGCCATGCTGGCCACGCTCGATGCCTGCGGCTTTGCCTGGGATGGCGAAGTCGTCTGGCAAAGCCAGCGCAAGGCCCGCTACCGCGCGGTGCTCGACCAACTCAAGCGCGACGGCCTGGCCTACCCCTGCGCCTGCACCCGCCGCGAACAGGCCGACTCGCCGCTGGCGACGGATGGCGCCGCCATTTATCCCGGCACCTGCCGCCAAGGACTGCCGCCCGGACGTCCGGCCCGCGCCTGGCGCTTGAATGTCGCCGGCGCCGCCGCCGGATTTGACGATGCCATTCAGGGCCGGATCGATCAGCAGTTGGCGTGCGACGTCGGCGATTTCGTGCTGCTGCGCGCGGACGGCTATTTCGCCTACCAGCTTGCCGTCGTGATCGATGACGCCGATCAGGGCATCAGCGATGTCGTGCGCGGGGCCGACTTGCTCGATTCGACCCCGCGCCAGATTTTTCTGCAACGCTGCCTCGGTCTGGCGACGCCCCGTTACGCCCACCTGCCGGTTGTCGTGGATGCCCGCGGCGAAAAGCTGTCCAAGCAAACGCGGGCGCCCGCCATCGATGCCGCCGCGCCGGTGCCGGCGCTTTTTGCGGCGCTGGACTTTCTTGGCCAGACGCCGCCGCCTGAATTGCGCGCGGCGAGCCTCGGCGAGCTCTGGTCGTGGGCCATTGCGCACTGGGACTTGGCGCGCGTGCCGCACTGCCGTACCGCTAGCGCCGACTTTTTCTACTCCGCGTAGTCCTTGTGGCGACCGTAGCCGACCATGCCGATGGCCAGCCTGACCAGGCCGTAGGCCAGCCAGCGCGCGATGCGCAGTGGCAGCGACGCACGGCGCCAGTCTGCGTGGCGCACCTGGTGCGCGCCGACAGCCATGGCGTGAACGAGGCTGGCGCGCAACTCCATGGCGAAACGTTCGTCCTGCACGACGATATTGGCTTCGCGCGCCAACAGCAGGCTGAAGGGATCGATGTTGCTCGATCCGACCGTGCTCCATTCACCATCGACGACGGCCACCTTGGCATGCAGAAAACTGAGGTGGTATTCATAAATGCGAACGCCGCCGCCAAGCAACAAGCCATACAGCGCCTGCGTGGCATGATGTAACAGGCGATACTCGATGCGCCCCTGCAACAGCACGCTAACCGCAACACCCCGGCGCGCGGCATCGCCCAGCGCGCGACGGAAGCGCCGCCCCGGCAGGAAATAGGCGTTGGCCAGCAGAATTTCGTAGCGGGCGGTCCGGATCGCCTCCAGGTACGCTTCCTCGATGTCGCGACGGTGACGCACGTTATCGCGAATCACGAAGGCAGCGCGCATGTCGCCGCGCGGTGCGTTGTTATTCGTCAGGGCGACCGGATGCCGCGATGGCTCGGGGTAGCGGCGGCGCAGGCTTGCCCACCGCACCGACTGCCAGAGGTGGCGGGTCGATGCGTGTATCGGGGCAAGCAGCGGGCCCTCGACACGCACCGCGTAATCGTAGCGCGGCGGAATCTGCTCCGGCGTACCCGCCATGTCCCGGTCGTCGATGATATTGATGCCGCCGACGAAGGCGATACGACCGTCGATCACCGCAACCTTGCGGTGCAGGCGGCGCAAACGGTGACGGCGCAGTCGCCAGAAAGCCACCTCGGCGCGATAAACCAGCACCTCCACCCCCGCCGCCATCAGCGTCCGGCCCAGTCGGTCGGGGAAGTCGCGGGCGCCAAAGCCATCCACCAGCACATGCACCGCCACGCCGCGGCCGGCGGCACGCATCAGCGCCGCGCTCACCGCCCGCGCCGTGGCGTCGTCTTCAAAAATATAGGTTTGCAAATGAACTTCGGTTACCGCCGAGTCGATGGCGGCGATCAGCGCCGGAAAATAGCGGGTGCCGGATTCGAGCAACTCGATGTGATTGCCGCCAACGAAAAGGGGTTTCACGAAGACGGCTTCATGCGTGCTCGGGCAAGGCGAAGTGGGCCGAGAGCGCGGCATGGTCGGAGATGCGCGACCACGGCTCGCCAAAATGCACCTCGCTCTTCGTTACAGCCAAACCGCGCACATAGATGCGGTCAAGTCGGAACAGCGGCAGGGCGCTGGGAAAACTTCGCGGCGGTTGCCCCGCCGCACCGCCAAAAACCTCGAACAGGCCGAGACGCTCTGCCAGCAGGTCGTGGGCGCGATTGCGCCAGTCGTTGAAGTCGCCAGCGATCAGCAGCGGCGCGGTGGCTGGCACGATAGACTCGATCCGTGTTGCCAGTGCATCCATCTGCCGCCGCCGCGAGCGGCCGAACAGCGACAAGTGCACGCAGACGCAGTGCAGCGCCTGATCGAGTCCCGGCACCTCCAGCGCGCAATACAGCAGGCCGCGTTTCTCGAACTTCAGATGGGTCACGTCCTGATTGTGCTGGGCCAGGATGGGAAAGCGCGCGAGGATGGCGTTGCCGTGGTGGCCGTGGTCATACACCATGTTGCGGCCGTAGGCGATGGCCTGCCAGAAATCCTCGGCAAGGAATTCGTGCTGCGGGGTTTCCGGCCAGTCTTCATGGCGCTCGGCATGGCCGTGATGCAGGCCCTGCACCTCCTGCAAAAAAACGATGTCAGCGTTAAGGTCGCGCAGGCGTTCGCGCAACTCGTGCACCACCATGCGGCGGTTGAACTGGGAAAATCCCTTGTGGATGTTGTAGGTGGTGACTTGCAGCGTGCCAGCCATTGTCAGGAGGCGTCGAGCATGCGTTGCAGGGCAATCTTCGCCAGCTTTGCTTCGTGTTCCGGCACGGTGATGCGATTGACGACTTGACCTTCGGCCAGGTTTTCCAGCGTCCATGCCAGATGCTGGGGGTCGATGCGCTGCATGGTCGAGCACATGCAGAGGGTGGTCGCCATGAACTGCACAATCTTGTTTTCGTGCTTCACCTCTTCGGCCAGGCGTTCGACCAGATTCAGCTCCGTGCCCACCAGCCAGCGGGTTCCCGGCGCCGATTCCTTCACCGTGCGGATGATGGTTTCGGTCGAGCCGATGGCGTCGGATTGCTGGCAAACCTCGAAACTGCATTCGGGGTGGGAAATGACCTTGCCCGCCGGATACTGTTCGCGAAACTTGGCGATATGCGCTGGCTGGAACATCTGATGCACGGAACAGTAGCCATGCCAGAGAATGATCTTCGCCTTCGCGATTTGCTCGGCGCTCAGCCCGCCCATGTCGAGATCGGGATTCCAGATCACCATCTCGTCCAGCGGAATGCCCATCTTGTAGCCACTCCAGCGGCCAAGATGCTGGTCGGGGAAGAACAGCACCTTCTCGCGCCGGGCAAACGACCATTCAAGGATTTTCGGCGCATTGGACGAGGTGCAGACGATGCCGCCATGCTCGCCGCAAAAAGCCTTCAGGTCGGCGGCTGAATTGATATAGGTGACGGGGGTGATCTTCTCGTCGGGCTTGAGCAGCGACGACAGCTCGCGCCACGCCCGCTCGACCTTGGCCAGGCTCGCCATGTCGGCCATCGAACAACCGGCGGCCAGGTCGGGCAGGATGGAAATCTGTTCCGGCCGCGAGAGAATATCGGCCACTTCGGCCATGAAATGCACGCCGCAGAAGACGATAAAATCGGCGTCGGACTGGCTGGCCAGCCTTGAAAGCTTGAGCGAATCGCCGGTGATGTCGGCATGCCGATAAATGTCGGCGCGCTGATAGTGGTGGCAGAGCAGCACGGCCTTGGGCCCCAGGCGGGCGCGGGCGGCGCGAACCCGCTCGCTGGCATCGTGATCGGAGAGGGCGTTGAAATCATCGAAAGCGAGGGGGGCGGCGGACATGGCTGGCTATAGAATCGGTCGGATAACGATAACAACGAGTATAGCGATTTCCTAATGCACCAACATACCCCGGCGCCCGCCTCCACCACCTCCACCACCTCCTCCACCCCGCAGCTCGATCCCGCCCGTTTTCGCGAGGGCCAGCGGATCACCTGGATCAGTGTTGGCGTCAACCTCCTGCTCACGGCGATGCAGGTCGTGGTCGGCGTCGTCGCGCATTCCATGAGTCTCGTCGCCGACGCGATGCACACGCTGTCCGACGTGGTGGCGGACGGCTTCGTCCTCTATGCCAACCGCAAGGGCGCGGAGGCCGCCGACGCCGACCATCCCTACGGCCATGGCCGCTTCGAGACGGCCGCCTCGCTGGTGCTGGGGCTATTGCTGTTTCTCACCGGCGCCGGCATCCTGATTTCGGCGGCGGGCCGCCTGCAGGACATGGCCAGCCTGCCACCTGTCGGCATCGCCGCCATATGGGCGGCGGTGGCCACGCTCATCGCCAAGGAAGGGCTGTTCCGCTACATGCTGAAGGTGGCCGAGCGGCTGCGCTCGCCGATGCTGGTGGCCAACGCCTGGCACGCACGCGCCGACGCGCTGTCGTCGCTGGTGGTGGCGGCGGGTATCGGCGGCAGTCTGCTGGGCTTTCCCTTCGCCGACGCGGCGGCGGCCATCATCGTCGGCGGCATGATCGTCAAGGCGGGTGCCGGTTTCGCCTGGGAAGCCCTGCGCGAACTGATCGACACCGGGCTGTCGGCCGAGGAAGTAGCGCGCATTCGCGCCAGCATCGTCGCCGCGCCGGGCGTGGTCGGCCTGCACGAACTGCGCACGCGCCGCATGGCGCATCAGGTGCTGGTCGATGCCCATATCCAGGTGGATGGTCGCATCAGCGTCTCCGAAGGCCACCGCATCGCCGAAACGGCGCGTGCCCATGTGCTCAAGGATTGCCCTGAAGTGCTTGACGTGCTGGTGCATGTCGATGCCGAAAACGATACCGCCGGCGGGCCTCTTGGCGGCGGCATCGTGCTGCATTACCTTGGCAACCGCGTTGAAGCCGAGGTGGTGTTGCCGGCGGGTATCGATGCCGCCATCGCGCCGTCCTGCCAGCGCCGACTTTCCGAGCGACTCGTAACGGAGCCCTGGTTTTCATCGGTCACGGTGCTGCTTCGCGTGGCACCAAAATAGTGCAAATGCTCAGCTTGGCGCACCAATTTGAGGCCTTGTGGCCCGCCACCCACGGCGAACCCCCGCATAAAACGCTTATGGCACAATGCTCGGCCAATTGTCGGCGATTGGCACACTAACTGCTAAATTCCCGGCGTAACGAAATTCCCCGCACCCTTTCCCGCCTTTTCCCTTTATTTAGCCTGATTGACCTGCTAGGAGAGCACACCAGATGACGCCCCAAGACGTAATGAAGATGGTTGCCGAGCGCGAAGTCCGTTTTATTGACTTCCGCTTCACCGATACCCGCGGCAAGGAACAGCACGTCGGCGTGCCGGTTTCCGCCTTCAGCCTCGACAAGTTCGAGGATGGCCACGCCTTCGACGGCTCGTCGATCGCCGGCTGGAAGGGCATCCAGGCCTCCGACATGCAGTTGATGCCCGATCCGGATACCGCCTACATCGATCCCTTCATGGACGAAACCACGCTGATCCTGACCTGTGACGTGGTCGAACCGGCCGACGGCAAGGGCTACGACCGCGACCCGCGTTCCATCGCCAAGCGCGCCGAAGCCTACCTGAAGAGCTCCGGCATTGGTGATACCGCTTACTTCGGCCCCGAGCCCGAATTCTTCATTTTCGACAGCGTCGAGTGGAAAATCGACATGTCGGGTTCCTACTGCAAGGTGTTCTCGGAAGAGGCCGCCTGGGCTACCGCCGAGAAATTCGACGGCGGCAACACCGGCCACCGTCCCACCGTCAAGGGCGGCTATTTCCCCGTGCCGCCGGTCGATAGCCTCAACGACATCCGCGCCGCCATGTGTATCGCCCTCGAAGAGTGCGGTTGCCCGGTCGAAGTGCATCACCACGAAGTCGCCACCGCCGGCCAGTGCGAAATCGGCACCGTGTTCAACACCCTGGTGCGTCGCGCCGACCAGACCCAGATCCTCAAGTACATCGTCCATAACGTCGCCCACAGCTACGGCAAGACCGCGACATTCATGCCGAAGCCGATTGTCGGCGACAACGGCTCCGGCATGCACGTGCACCAGTCGATCTGGAAAGACGGCAAGAACCTGTTTGCCGGCAACGGCTACGCCGGCCTGTCCGAGTTCGCGCTGTACTACATCGGCGGCATCATCAAGCACGCCCGCGCCCTGAACGCCATCACCAACCCCGGCACCAACAGCTACAAGCGCTTGGTGCCCGGCTTCGAAGCCCCGGTCAAGCTGGCTTATTCCGCCCGCAACCGTTCCGCCTCGATCCGCATCCCCTTCGTGCATTCCGACAAGGCCCGCCGTATCGAAACCCGCTTCCCCGATCCGACCGCCAACCCCTATCTGTGCTTCACCGCGCTGATGATGGCCGGTCTCGATGGCGTGCAGAACAAGATCCACCCGGGCGAGCCCGCCGACAAGAACCTCTACGACCTGCCGCCGGAAGAGGATGCCAAGATCCCGACCGTATGCACTTCGCTGGAACAGGCGCTGGAATATCTGGACAAGGATCGCGAGTTCCTCACCCGTGGCGGCGTGTTCTCCAACGACTTCATCGATGCCTACATCGACCTGAAGATGGAGGAAGTCCAGCGTTACCGTATGACGACCCATCCGATCGAATACGACATGTATTTCTCGATCTGAGTCATCGTGTCAGCGCCGACCCCGGTCGGTGCGTTTAGAGAGGACGGGCTTGCCCGTCCTTTTTTTGTTTTGGTGCCCGCATGTGGCCCGCATGTAGCCTAAAATTTGCCCCTTCCCTGCCGTTACCGTCCGTCATGAACCCACGCCTGCCTTTGTATTTTCTTCTTGATGCCCTGCTTGTCTGCGGACTGGGCGTTGCCCATGCCGACACGCTTTTCAAGTGTACGGATGCCGAAGGGCATGCCACCTACACCAACAACAAGGGCGGCGCCAAGAACTGCACCGTGCTTTCGCGCGAACAGCCGGTGTCGAGTTTCCCGGCACCCAAATCCCGCGCCAGCGCACCGACACCCGGCGATTTCCCCAAGGTGGGCGCCGGCGAGCAGAAGGCGCGCGACACCGACCGTCACGCGATTCTCAACCAGGAACTCGCCACCGAGCAAAAGAACCTCGACGACGCCCGCAAGACGCTGAGCCAGCAAGAAACCACCGCCAGCGCGGCCGGCGCCAAGTTGCCCGAGCGTCTCAAGCCCTATCAGGACACCGTGCAACTGCACGAGCGCAACATCGAGGCGCTCAAGAAAGAGCTCGCCAACCTCAAGTAGTTGGTGGCGTGCTTCTTGCTGAATTTTCCCGGCATGAGCGCGCAACAACAACCTTCCAGCGAATTTTCGGGTCTTGACCTGTTGTCTTCGGCCGTCATTCTGCTGGATGGCCAGCGGCTGATCCGTCACATGAATCCTGCGGCCGAGAATCTGTTCTCGGCCAGCATGCGTTCCTGGCTCGACCGCTCGATCACCCAGTTGCTGGGCATGCCCGCACCGTTGGCCGAAGCGCTCGACAACGCGTTGCGCAACAACTGGAGTTACACGGGGCACAACGTTCCCTTCAAGTGCGGCGAGACCGTCAGCCAGCATCTCGACTGCACCGTCACGCCGATCGAGACGACCAATGCCCGCCTGCTGCTGGAATTCCGCCCCATCGATCACCAGCTCAAGGCCGCGCGCGAAGAGCACGAGGCCGTGCAGCAGCAGGCCAACCGCGAACTGATCCGCAATCTGGCGCACGAGATCAAGAATCCCCTCGGCGGCATCCGCGGCTCGGCGCAATTGCTGGAACACGAACTGTCCGGCCACGAAGACGCGCCGCAGCTCAAGGAATACACCCAGGTCATCATCAAGGAAGCCGACCGCCTGCAGGACTTGATGCGGCGCCTGCTTTCCTCGCATCGCGCCATGCAGCCGGCGCAGGTCAATATCCACGAACTGCTCGAACGGGTGCGGCGGCTGGTTCACGCCGAATTCGGCGGCGTCGTGGTGCAGCGCGACTACGACCTCTCGTTGCCCGAAATCACCGGCGACCGCGAGCAACTTATCCAGGCGATGCTGAACATCGCCAGGAACGCGGCCCAGGCCATGCACGGGGCCGGCGAGATCACCCTGCGCACCCGCGTCTTGCGGCAGGTGACGCTGGCCAAGAAGCGCTATCGCCTGGCACTCGAATTGCAAGTGAACGACAACGGCCCGGGTATTCCGGAAGAAATGCGCGACAGGATTTTCTATCCGCTGGTATCGGGCCGGGAAGATGGCACCGGCCTGGGCCTGACGCTGGCGCAGAGCCTGATCCAGCAGCATCACGGCAGCATCGAAGTACACTCAAGACCGGGGCGAACCAGTTTCATCATCCGCCTGCCGATAACCCACGGAAAGCACTGAATCATGAGCAATGTAGTCTGGATCATCGACGACGACCGCTCCATTCGCTGGGTGCTGGAAAAAGCGCTCGGACGCGAGAACATCAAAAGTCGCTCTTTCGGCTCCGCCAACGAGGCGCTGACGGCGCTGGAGGCCGGCGAGCGGCCGAGCGTGATGGTGACCGACATCCGCATGCCGGGCCAGTCCGGCCTCGATCTGCTCAAGCAGGTCAAGACCAGCGTGCCGGAACTGCCGGTCATCGTCATGACGGCCTATTCCGATCTCGATTCGGCCGTGGCGGCCTTTCAGGGCGGCGCCTTCGAATATCTGCCCAAGCCTTTCGACGTCGATCAGGCCGTCAACCTCGTGCGGCGCGCCCTTGAACAGAGTGCGCCCCAAAGTGGTGCGCAGGAACCGCAGGCCCTGGCGCCCGAAATCCTCGGCCAGGCCTCGTCGATGCAGGATGTCTTCCGCGCCATCGGCCGCCTGGCGCAGTCGCACGCCACGGTGCTGATCAATGGCGAATCCGGCACCGGCAAGGAACTGGTCGCCCGGGCGCTGCACCGCCACAGCCCGCGTCGCGACGCACCGTTTGTCGCCATCAATACCGCCGCCATTCCGCGCGATCTGCTCGAATCGGAACTGTTCGGCCACGAGCGCGGCGCCTTTACCGGCGCGGCGACACAACGCCGCGGGCGCTTCGAACAAGCCGACAGCGGCACCCTCTTTCTCGACGAAATCGGCGACATGCCGGCCGAATTGCAGACACGCCTGCTGCGGGTTCTGTCGGACGGCCATTTCTACCGCGTTGGCGGCCATCAGCCGGTCAAGGCCAATGTGCGGGTGATCGCCGCCACCCACCAGAACCTGGAGCAGCGGGTCAAGGAAGGCCTTTTCCGCGAAGACCTGTTCCATCGCCTCAACGTCATCCGCCTGCGCCTGCCCTCCCTGCGCGAGCGGGGCGAAGACATTCCGCTGCTGGCCAGGCACTTTCTCCTGAAAAGCGCGCAAGAACTTGGCGTCGACGCCAAGCGCCTCTCCGACGACGCCCTGCGCTTCATGCAGGGGCTGGATTTTCCCGGCAACGTGCGTCAGCTTGAAAACCTCTGCCACTGGATCACCGTCATGGCGCCGGGCCAGGTCGTCGACGTGGCCGACTTGCCGGCCGAAGTGCGCGACGAGCCGCCGAGCTCCGCCAAGGCCGACTGGACCGGGGCGCTGGCCGGGGAGGCCGACCGCCTGCTGGCACTCCAGCCCGGCCAGGCCTTCGAATTGCTCAGCCGCGACTTCGAGCGCACCCTCATCCGCCGCGCACTGGCCGCCAGCGGCGGTCGCCGCATCGAAGCCGCGCAACTGCTCGGCATCGGCCGCAACACCATCACCCGCAAGATTCAGGAACTCGCCATCGACGACGGCAAGGAATGATCATGGTGCGCATAAAATGCGCACAGGAGGTATCCCATGAAATCATCCACTGCCAGCCAGCAACCCCGCAAGCGGCCTTTCAACTTATTGTTGAACGAAGAGAATGTTCAGCAGGCTCGGAATTTCACCGGCAATCTGTCGGCGACGGTTGACGGACTTCTCGCCGATTTTGTTGTGCGCGAGAACAATGCGCGCCAATCCAAACAGCAGCTTGGCGCCGCTGTTGCGGAAGCATGGAATCAATTTCGTGCAGCGCATGGATCGTTTGCCGACGATCATTCGACTCTATGAGTCAGTTCGACGTTCATCGAAACACCGGAAAAAACCGCGCCACCATACCGTTCGTGGTCATTGTGCAATCCGCGTTCTACGATAAGCATCGTCGCAAAGTGGTCGTACCACTGGTGGCGGCCGGTACGTCTTGGCAAGACATCAATCTGCCATCCTCTGCAATCAATCCGATTTTCATGATCGACGGCATCCAGGTCATTCTTGATCCTCTGGAAATAACGTCCATTGCCGTTGAAGCATTGGGAGAACGCGTAGGCTCTTTGCTGGAAGAGGGCGATGCGATTATTGCCGCACTCGATGAAATCTTTTCGCGCGCCTGGAATTAACCCAATCCCGCGGCAAACCCGGTCACGGC
>JAIFMO010000060.1:1803-7434 GCA_020048435.1 Sulfuritalea sp. | reverse complement strand
GATGGCGGCCGATACCATCGAAGTACGGGACTACAACGTCGCTCCGGTCAAGGCGCGCCAACCCGGTGACCCGTTGCCATCTGAATCCATCCGGCACTCGATATCTCGATTCTCATAAACAACCTAAAAACGGCCAGCGCACGGCGAGCGAGAAATCGATTCGAAGCGTACTTGGCGAAGTTCTACAGCAAACCGCTTTTTTGGCACCGGGCCTACTTCGTGGGCAGCGTTGGCGGGGCCACATTGGATGTCGTAAAGGCGTATGTCGAAAACCAGGGGACCGAAGAACATGGAAAAGGGAAGTACACTCGAAAGCCAAAGCAGGGCTCTCTATTGAGCATCCCCGGCTAGTAGCAACAAGTGCAGTTGAAAACCGCTATCGAAGCAAGTCCGGCCTTGATAATCGCTCCGTTGTAGCTACAATGACCACTATAGCCATTCATCCGGAAGGTGTGACCATGAAAACCATGACCGCGCGCGACGCCAAGAATCGTTTTGGCGAATTCCTCGACGCGGCCAGGCGCGAGCCCGTCGTCGTGACGAAGAACGACCGGCCGGTTGGGATCATGATTTCCATCGAGGACGCCGCCGACACGCTCATCCCCGAGATGTTCATGGAAAAGGAAGCCGGATACGACGAGTGGCTCTCGGCCAAGGTCGGAGCGACCATGGAACGCGTGGGTTCCGGCGCCGCGGCCCTGCTGCCGCACGCGGACGCGATGGCGTCGCTGAAGGCGCGCGTCGAAGCGAAGCTGGCCCGTAAAACGCAGTAGGCATGCGGATCCTTTGGACCGACGAGGCGCTGGACGACCTCGCCGAAATCGTCGCCTACTACTACGCGGAGGCGAGCCAGCGCACGGCCAAGTCGGTCGAGCGCCGCATCGTCGAGCAGGTCGAGGGGCTCCCCCCGTTTCCGGAACGTATCAGGAAAAGTGATCGGATTCCGGGAGCCCGCGAGCTCGTCGTTAACCGGCTCCCGTACGCTGTTTTCGTGAAGCTGACGGAGGACGCCGTCGTCGTGCTGAACGTGGTCCATACGGCACGGAAGTTCCCGGCATAGCCGGCCGGCCCTACCTGGGCTGAAGGCGTTCGGCCGTAACCCAGCCGTACAGGTTCCGGTCCGGACCTTCGAGCGCGGAGCGGTCGGTTTTGTCGACGTCCCCCGGATCGAGGATCTTCAGGAGGTAGAAGTCCCGTCGGTCGTCGCCGGCATGGCTGCCTGAACGCTTTGGGGCCGGACGCCTCGGCCCTGAATGGCCGGTTTCGCCCCCTATGCACAGTTTGAAACTATGTGCAGTCAATTTGCGATTGTCAGCGCCGGCCTTGGTTGAGACCGGCGCGGGTGCACATAGTTACAGCGTCTGAAGAAATCGGATCAGAGAATCTGGTGCCTTGAATCGGCGCAACGTGGTGTCGGGAGGCTCCAAACGGGCGAGCGCTTTTTCCTTCATCGCGAGATCGGCTTCGACGTAGCGGTGCGTGGTGGTGGCACTTTCGTGCCCGAGCCATAGCGCAATCACGTTGAACGGCACGCCCGATTGCAGGAGATGCATTGCCGTTGTGTGACGCAACGTATGTGGTGACACTCGCTTCTGGAGGATACTGGGCACTTGAATGGCTGCGCGCGACACGGCAAGTTCAAGGCGCTGAACGACATTTGATCGCGACATCGCTTGCGCGTCGCGGTTCGGTAGTAAAGCTGCCTCATCACGCAAAGCTGGATTTAGTCGCAACCAGGCACGCACCTCAACGACCGTTGTGTGCCAAAGAGGAATTGATCGCTGCTTGCGTCCTTTCCCGTGCAGATGGACACAGGCACCACCGTCGAGAATCACATCCGCAACCCGTACGCCGATGATCTCCGAGACCCGAGCACCAGTGTTGTAGAGCATTGCCAAGAGCAAGTGATCTCGCTGTGAGGTCCAAGTCTCGCCAGGCTGCCCCAAGACCGCAACCATTTCCTCGCGCGTGAGGAAGCCCAGCATTGGGCGCTCGAAGCGCTTCATTGGCACGGCCAGTGCGCGTTCGACCACATGCAATGAAGCGACATCGCGCCGACCGGCGAATTTCAGAAACGCCCGCAGTGCGGTGAGTCTAAGGTTGCGGCTACGCACCGCGTTATGTCGCTGGCACTCCAGATGATCCAGAAACGCGAGGATGAGGGCAGGTTGGATGTCATTGAGCTTCAGGCTGGTGGGCACCTTTTTCAACTTCGTACTGGCAAAGTCCAGGAACAGCATCAACGAATCGCGATAGCAGGCAACCGTGCGTGGACTGACTGCGCGTTGCCTTACCAAATACTCGGTGAAGAACTGTTGAACCAGAGAAGCGAAGGATGGTGGCCTGGGTGCGATAGCTTTAGCCATTGGGCACCTCCACCTGCCCCATATAAGACGCGAATCGCTGCCCAGCGAGCGCCATCAATTCTGGCACTGCCGTGAGATACCAGTACGTATTGGTTACCATCGCGTGGCCGACATACGTCGATAGCGACAGCATCGCCTGATCGACATCAATCCCTTGAGATTGCCATAGCAGGATGCGGCGTACGACGAATGTGTGGCGGAGATCGTGAATGCGGGGGGCATGATGCGCCCCACGGTTGCGCCAGCCCAATTGCTCCCGCAACTCGATAAAGACCCGATGCACCTGACGGCTACCCATGGGGAGCCCGAGTCGTCGTCCGCGAGTACCAATAAAGAGTGGTGCTTCATCTTGTGCAAAGTCGCCGGCGAGATTGCGCATCCAGAGATACCGACTCAACGCTGTTACCGTACTGGGATGCAGTGGCACCTGGCGCGATTTGCCGAATTTGGTTTGGTGAATGGTGAGCATGCCGTATTTGAGATTCACGTCTTCGTTACGCAACGACAGCGCTTCGGAGATTCGCATCCCGGTGCTGGCGATCAGGCCGAAGAGCGTTTCATAAACGAGGGGACGCAATCCATTCACGGGCCCAAGCCGCCGGGCAGCAGCCAGCAAATCGATGATCTCCTGCTCGCTGTAAATATGCGGTGTTAGCCGCTTCGGCATGCGGCCAAAGATGGAATCGTCTGGAACCTCGGTACGCGGCTCGAACTGCTGCAACCATCGCAGGAACGTGCGCAGGCTCTTCAGTCGGCGTGCCCAGGTGAGCGGATCGTTACTGCCGTGACTGTCGCACTTTGCCCATTGCGTCATGACTTCAACCGTCAGCGGTCCGCGATGGCCAACGGATCGAACATGCTTGGCGAAGCTGCGCAGTGCATACATCTCAGATCGCCCTGAGAACCCGAGACGCCGGCGCTCGTCTGAATATTGCGCAATTCGCGTTTGTAGCGAGACCGGTCTCATGACGTACTCCCGGGCCACGGCAGGGCAACCTCGATGAGTTTCCGACTGTCCAGCTTGGCGTAGATCATGGTGGTGTTCAGCGAACGGTGGCGCAGAACATCAGCCACTTCCTTGAGGGAAGATCCCCCGGCCAAGAGTCGATTGGCCATCGTATGACGCAGGAGGTGAGAACGTGTGTAGGGCAACCCGGCACGCGCATAGGCTTGGCGGATCGCTTTCTGCACCAGATCGGGGCCAACGGGCCAGCCCCGCGGCGCGTTGTACCGGACGAAGACGGCGCGACTGTCCGTCTTGGGGCGTTCATGCTTCAGGTAGGCGGCGATGGCTTTGCCAGTCGCTACCGGCAGTGGCAGTACATCTTCGCGCCGGCCCTTGGTGTGACGCAGCGTAATGGTGCCAGCACGCCAGTCGATGTCGTCGAGGCCGATTTGAGCAACCTCGCAGCTTCTTAGCCCGAGATCGAGCGCACAACGCACAATGGCGTCGGCGCGCCGCATGGAGCGACCGGTTTGGCCGAGCGCTCCTACAAGTTGTTCCACTTCTTCGGCCGTCAGGGACTTGGGTAGCGATGACAGTTGCCAGTTGGCAGGGTAGGACAGAACACCAACCAACCCATGTACCGCATCGCCACGCGACGCGCGGTAGCGGAAGTAACCGCGCAATGCCGCAACGACTGTTCCGGCATTGGCCGGCTTGCTGTAAAGCTTGGCCTGCTCTGCGAAGAACCGACGGACATGGTCGGGTTTAATCGCAGCGATCTTGACGGGGCCATCGCCAAACTGCGAAGTCAGTAGCCGACCGACAATCCGCAAGGCCATGCTTCGAGTCTTTGGTGCCAGACCGCGTACGTGATCCATGTACTCGTCGTAGCGACTCAGTTCCTTATCCACCGGCCGCGACTTTACCTTTGGCCGATCAACGATACTTCGCGGATACGCTTTGAATTCCATGATGGTCTCCTTATGTGGGACCACCACTGCATCCTTCCGCAAAAACTATGTCCAGCTTCGGATCACGCTACCTCACCGAATCCCTTGCTACACTTAACCTGAAAGGCTGCCCCAAAAACCAACTGCACATAGTTTCAAACTGTGCATAGGGGGCGCCAGCGGAAATTGACCAAGCCAATCTCGCCGCCGGAAACCGGCCATTCAGGGCCGAGGCGCCCTGCACCACGCTTGGTCCCAAACCCACTTGGCGCCTTGGCGCCGACAAGTTGGATTTCGACAAGCCGATCTGTGAAAATATCTGTTCGCACACTTCGGAACCCGGCAATGACCCTGACCAAGGCGGAACTCGCCGACCTGCTATTCGAACAGGTTGGGTTAAACAAGCGTGAGGCCAAGGACATGGTCGAGACGTTCTTCGATGAGGTACGGTCGGTGCTTGAACGGGGTGATGGGGTAAAGTTATCCGGTTTCGGCAATTTCGACTTGCGAGACAAACCGCAGCGCCCGGGCCGCAACCCCAAGACTGGCGAGGCCGTACCGATCAGCGCGCGCCGCGTGGTAACCTTTCACGCCAGTGCCAAGCTGAAAGCTGCTGTGGGAAGTACTGCTCGACAATAGCCCATCCCTCTTTCACCAAGACCACCATGTCCTCTGCTGAAACCCTTTACTGCTACCACTGCGGCCAACATCATCCCCGTGAGGAAATGCGCCAGATCGAAACCAAGGGCGGAAAGAAGTGGCGCTGCATCAAGTCCATCGATGCAACCAAAATCACCAGTGCTCAACGCGATGCCTTCGGCAAAACTGTTTCCGCCGAGAACCGGGCCGACAATCAGACGCGGATCAAGGCCAGGACAAACGCGGACCGATTAGTGGCTGGGAGATAGTGTCCGTTGTGAGCGACACCCTCTCCGCCATACTGTGGCAACTGGCCGAATCCGCCGAGCCTCTGGTCTATCGTCTCGCCGCGTATTTCATGATGAGCTTGCTCGATGATCCGGCGATGCTCGCATTGGCATTCTGCTGAGTCAACCATGCCATCTCACCTCGCCGCGCTTAACGACAAAGCACTCCTCGAACAGGCCCAGAATGGCTCCGATGAGGCGGCCCTGCTTCTCTCCCACCGGTTTTTCGGCAAGGTAACCCCCGCTGTTCGTGATGCGTGGCCGTCCTTGCGTCACACCAGGCACATCAGCGTCCATGCCGCACGCCGGATTCTTGCGCAGGCGGAGGCACTCGCCACGCCTGACGATCCGGGCGTGTTGTGAGGCGGCCGCCCTCTACGATGAGCATAGAAGCGATTGCTGATGAGTTGGAGCAGGTCGGATACATCGTCCTGGAGAATCCG
>JAIFMO010000060.1:0-1763 GCA_020048435.1 Sulfuritalea sp. | reverse complement strand
GGGGCTTGGCAAGAAAGCGAGACAGCACAATACGCGGTGATGCAATCAGTTGGCTGGACGACACTGACAGTACCGATCAGGCCTATCTCGCCTGGATGGAAAAACTGCGGTTAGGGCTAAATTCGGCACTTTACTTGGGGCTGTTGGATTTTGAATGTCACTATGCCATCTATGGCGCAGGTGCAGGCTATGCAAAGCATTCAGATGTGTTGAACGGAACCAGAAACCGCATACTTTCTACAGTGTTGTACCTGAACGAAGATTGGCAGGCCCGCGATGGTGGCGTGTTACTGCTATTTGATCCAGCGGGTGACAAGGTCGTTGCTAGCGTTAGCCCGACTTTCGGCACGATGATCATTTTCTTGAGCGCGTCGTTTCCACACGAAGTGTGCCTGTCCAACACCAACAGGCGAAGCATTGCCGGATGGTTTCGCGGCAGGGAGATGGTATGACGGGCGTGCGCTCAACGCGTGCCACCGCTGCCGTAGCCCGGCTCAATTCGCGCAGCGAGGGTCACCCCTACGTAATGGCGTTCACGGGTGCCGGCCAATTCATCCTGCGCGAGCGGATCGACGGAGCCGACCGACAGCTTTCTGATGCCCTGCCTCTGGATGACTTTGTGCGCCTGGTAGATTCCATGGGGCCGAAGAAAGTGCCCCGCATTACCAAAAACGAAGCTGCCTTCATGAAACAGTTGGTCAAGCGGGATCCAGCAGCATAAACATGCTCGGCGTAATCAAGACATTGACTCCTGCTATGCACCCCCTTCCCCGAACTCCCACAGAATGGCTGAATGAGATCGCTGAAGCCTATGCCGATGCGTGCGCTGCGTTGCCCTATATGCCGTCGGTAGGGGTTGATCCGGACGAGAACCTTCTGTTCCACGTGGCCCCCCGAGTTGCGCTCAAGTTTCGCGGTCTTCCCCAACAACAGGCCGATGCTGCAACAGAAGCGGCGTTATCCAGCTACATCGCATCGAAAGAGCAGGTTGGGGCTGCACTGGACGACCCACATATCGCATTTGCTTTTTGTTATCTTGCCGCGCAATTCGGCCTCGGAATCGTGAGCGACCAAGCCATCAACGAAGTCATGGTGTTCATCGAAGAAGGCGACGGAATATTGGCTCGCGCCGTTACCCAGAGAAGTCGCAACAAGAAACAAGGTCGGCCCAGCACCAAATTAAATTCACTCAAAATTCGTGCGCCGAATGAAAGCAGCGACTAAGTCTCCTATCATCGCAGCGCCATGGCTGACTGAGCGAGGCATTGACCTTTCGCGAGTGCCGATCGACTCCATCCTTCTGCAAGCTGTCTCGCCAGTGGATGAGGAGTTCCGTTCGGGTTGCTCATTACTCAGATCAATGAGCTATGCGGGGCGTGTTGAGGCAGGGGTATTCCTGCTTGGCCTCATCCGATATTATCCTGAGGACTACGCGCGCCTTACGTTGATAGCCGAAGCTCTAGCGTCGTTCCCGGTCGTGGCAACCGTGGACACCCTTGCATCAGAACTCCGTCGCGTCAAAGGCTCCAGTTCCACGCGCCGCTACCTTCGGCGCATAATTGACACGCTGGCGTACTTTCCGGCGAAACTCGTGGAAGATCAAGTGCAAAGCTTATCAACTGACCCACAGATTGGCGTACGCATTCGCCAACACCTATCTGCGGTGACTATGCCATGACCAAACTCGGAACCAAAGCCCACCCGATCGTTGTTCGAGTGAGAACAGAGGAACGCGGCCAGTACATTGCACAGGAATGTGCGCT
>JAIFMO010000124.1 GCA_020048435.1 Sulfuritalea sp. | reverse complement strand
TTGCCCACCCAGAGTGCTGCCAAGATGATGCCGACAAACACGAAGCCGAAATCGAAAATCACTTGCAGAAGGGTGTCGGCCCGGAATATATGCCCCAAAGCTGATGTCGTCATAGTCCAATTCTAGCCGAAGGTCCGCCAGCGCGTACCCCATTCGTCAAATTGTATCAATCAAGCTTCTTGAGATAGTCCTTGGTGAATATTTTGTCGGGCAAATCACGCAATTTCATGCCCTGATACTCAAGCACGGATTGCTCGCCAGCCTTCAGGGCATCCTCCATCACCAAGCGGGTAGGACGAACATTCCCCGCCATTTCCTTAAAGCTTTCATAGGAACAACGCTTGAGAAGGCGGTTTGAGAGGGAAAAAAACTCGGCCTTCAGTGGCCATCCATTCTTTTTATTGACCCAGTATTTGACGCGCTGATACGTCACACCGCGATCAACCGCCTTGAGGTCAAGCACATGATATTGCTCGCTGCCTATCGTCTCGCTGCCCACAATGCTGGGTATATAGTCTCCTGCAAAATTGGCCCGCGCCAAGTCGCCATTGGCAACCTGGCCTGTCAGACGCTGGGCCAGTGACAAACGTATCGGCTGGGAAACATCCGGCATGAAGACCCATAAATCCCGCCCTTTCATCAGAATTACCTGCCCGCGATCCGTGGCGGGTTCGGTCACCATGACAACGCTGTTTTCATTGCCCTTGGACAGGACACGGTACTTGCGACTGTCGATCGACTTGTCAGTAGTCGTCGTGTTGATCACCACATCCACCTGAAAACCGCCCTCAGGGAAGCGGATGCGGTCTGCCTTATTGACAATCACCAGTGCCTCCGGATCGGCAACAGGCGTTACCGGCGACTCTTGAGCCAGACAATTGGCAGCAACAACCAAGCCTATTACCAGTAATAGGCTCTGAATTCTTCCTGAATAATAAGAAAGGGTATGCATTTTCGGATCCTCCATTGCGAGATTCGAAATCACGGCAACCATCGTGAAGGTGACCAAATGATGAGCGTAGTGCGAGTAGAGAAAGTCAGTAAGGACTACCGACTCGGCGAACAATTGGTTCGTGCGGTAAATAATATCTCGATTTCCATTGAGCCGGGTGTTTTTCTGGCCATTTCAGGCCCCTCCGGCAGTGGCAAGACATCTTTGCTCAACCTCATCGGCTGCATTGATCGCCCGACCCTCGGGGAGATTTACATCAACGAACAGAGCGTCCGCGGCATGACGGACAACCAGTTGGCCGCGCTGCGCCTGCGCTCTATTGGTTTCATCTTCCAGACATTCAATCTGCTGCCCGTGTTGTCTGCTGCGGAAAATATCGAATATCCCCTCCTGCAACGGACTGACTTGAGTCCTGCGGAGCGACACGAACGGGTCGATCACTTCCTTGATGTCGTCGGTCTCTCGGACCGGAAAAGCAACCGCCCAAACCAGTTGTCTGGCGGGCAGCGCCAACGTGTTGCCATCGCTCGCGCACTGGCTGGATCTCCCAGCATCGTCCTGGCGGACGAACCAACTGCAAACCTGGACAAGGCCACCGGCGTAAGCATTCTGCAACTGATGAAAAAGATTAACGAGCAGTTGAAAACCACGTTTATTTTTTCGACTCACGATGCCCGCGTCGTAGCCCTGGCCGACCGCCTGGTACAGGTTGAAGACGGCAAGTTGCAAGGGCTGGGCATTCGCCGCGATGGCGACTGGGTCATTTCGCGAGCGCGAGCCTCCGATACGGCGCCAAACAAGGCCCCCGCAAACTGATGGGGTCAGGAGAATTCACGTGAAGGCACGTTCATCGATTGCCAATCCCGCGCTGGCCATTGCGCTTGTAGCGCTGGCGCTGGGTACTGGCGGAGTTCGCGCCGAGTCGCTTGATGCACTTTTTGATGACGAGCCATCCCCGCCTGCCAAGGCCACGACCAAACCAGAACAAAAAAGCGATTCCGCGCTGAAAGGTTTCATGCAGGTCGAACTTGCACACCGGCTGAATTCACCGACCCACTGGTCGAAACTCCGTACGCGCGGAGAACTTGGCACACAAAGCAAGATCGGCAGCGGCTTGAAGTGGAAGGCGAGCCTACGCCTCGATTATGACGCGGTATTCGACCTCAACAACCGCTATCCCAGCGACGTAAAGCATAACCAGCAAGCGACTGCACGCCTAAACGAAACCTATCTGGATATCGGTGCGGGCGCTTGGGACTTTCGTCTTGGCCGACAGCATGTGATCTGGGGCGAAATGGTTGGTCTGTACTTTGCCGATGTGGTGTCGGCGCGGGACATGCGCGAATTCGTCCTGCCTGATTTCGACATGCAGCGGATACCACAGTGGGCTGCCCGTGCGGAATACTTCAAGGATGAATTTCATGCCGAACTTCTGTGGGTGCCCGTCGCCACCTATGATGAAATCGGCAAACCGGGGGCCGAGTTTTTCCCCTATCAGCCCGCCCTGCCCGGGTTTTCCGCCCGCTACCGCACCGAAACCAGGCCGTCGCGCAATCTGAAGAATAGCAACTACGGTAGCCGCCTGACCTGGCTGAAAAACGGCTGGGACGTTTCCGGTTTCTATTACCACAGCATGGACACCCAACCCACGTTCTACCGCGAGATCGTCGGCACGACTATGCTCTTCGAACCACGCCATGAACGCATCAGCCAGTGGGGAGGGACGCTCAGCAAGGACTTCGACTCGGTCGTCCTGAAGGGTGAAGGGGTCTATACGCGCGGGCGCCGCTTCGGCGTTTTGAACCCAGTGGACGTCGATGGCGTCGTGGCACAAAACACCCTCGACTGGGCATTGGGACTCGAATTTACTTTGCCGGCCGATGCCCGCCTCAATTTCCAGGTATTTCAGAGAGCCTTTCACGACCACGATCCGGACATCATTCCCGAAAAGCACGAAGACGGCTACAGCCTTTACTTGAACAAGAAGTTCGGCAGCCGCTGGGAAGCCCAGGCGACCTACATCGGCAGCCTGAACCGTAGCGACTGGCTGCTCCGCCCCCGTGTGCAGTGGAATTTCGAGAAAAACTGGCGTTTACTGGCTGGCGTGGACATTTTCAAGGGCCCCCAACTCGGCTTGTTCGGCCAATATGAAAACCGCGATCGGGCCTACTCCGAAATACGCTACAGCTTCTGAGTATTCCCTGATGGCTTAGCGCACCATCAGCGTATCGATAAAGGTTTTCCAGACGACATCCGGTTCGCCGAGCTCGAAACCGTAAGCGTAGCCGGCACCCGGCGCAGGAGGATGTTCCCGTACCGCCCTGACCTTGAGCGTCGCCACGTCATTGTGGCCCAACCGGAGCGTCGCATCGCCCCACGCATGCAAGACCAGCGGCTGCGCCGCAAGCGCCAGAAAACCGTAGCGGGAGACATCGTTGATTTCCAGGCCAACACAAGTCGTCTGACCATCCTGAACGAGCGAAAGCTCTCCGGCACAGCGGACCGAATAACGGCTGTGCTCGCGATAACGGCGCGCCGTGCGCCCAAAAGTCGGCGCTGGCAGGACGGCGGCGTATTCCGGCCGATCGTAAATACTGTGCAGCCAGTCCCGTTGATGATCGTCGAGCGACGCAAAGCCCTGGGTGCGCACATTGAAGAAATAGTCGAGCAACTCGGGGGTCAGCACCGGATCGTTGGTTGTGAAATAGCGGCGCGTCGGCCAACAGATGTTGGGCAGGCGATTCCCGACGAAGTAGGCATACAGGTTTTTGCGCAGTGGCTGGGACGCATAGGCGCGCTCAAGCTTTGCCGGCGCCTGCTGCAGATCGACCCAGGCACCGACAGCCGGCGCACCGTTGGCAAAATCGTAGTTCTCGACGACGTTCGCCGTCAGCCGCTGGAAGAACAACAACGCCTCGTACATTTCGATACGGGTCGGATGCACGGCGATCACCAGGTGACGCGTATCGAAAAAGTGTGTTGAATATTCATACATGAACTTCATCAGCGGGAACAGGATCGGCCCGCCGACGCGGCGAAAGCGCCGATGCACCGCCAGCGCCGACACCTCGGCGATATTGCCCGGCCGGGCGCGCACCGCGCTCAGGTCGAAAACGCTATGCAGCGGAAAACCAAAAGCGCTGTCCTCGCGGATCAATGAAATCGTGCCTACCACCTCGCCATCCCACTTGGCGCATAGCGTGGTGGTTGACGGCAAGGCGTGGTAAAGCGTCACCCGCAGGCCGGACGGATGCGGCTGCATGAAACCGCTTTCGACATAGGCATCGTGCAAGAGACGGAAACAGGCTTCCAACTCTTCCTGCGTTTCCGCGATTTTCAACTGCAAGCGCTCACTGGGCGCCGGATCGCAATCGACATGCGCGCGATACAAGGCAAACCGCCGCTCCCGTGGGAGGAAGCGAAAAAGCTTGCGTAAGCCATTACGAATCGCGCTCGAACTCATCGTTCGACTCTACACGCTTGCCGTCCCGCTAGCGCCGACTTTTTCGCTCAAGCCCCCAATAAGCGTCTGGCCAGCAACGATTGCATGTCGCGTCGCCCATCGGCGATTACATGAACATAGACACGCGCATCGATCACACGATAGATCATGCGATAGGGCTTGAAGAAAGTCTGCCGATACTCCTTGATGCCGAGCGCCAACAACTCCTTCGGATAACTGCCGCGCTCCGGAAAGATCGCCAAGCCCTCGGCCGCTTCCGTCAATCGATCAAGAACGTAGTCGGCATTGGCCAGCGAATCAAACTCGGCGATGTAGTCGTAAATCGATTCAAGGTCCTGCTCGGCGCCCTCGGTGAGAAGCACTGCGTAGCGAGCCTCGGTCATTCAGCCGTCCGTTTGGCCTTCAGGCGGGCCACGACTTCGCCGACGGGCATTACCCTGCCGGCTTCGATGTCCCGGCTGCCCAAGGCGAGAACCTTCAGCAAGGCAAGCGTTTCCTGGGTCTCTTCATAGGAGCCGACGTCTTGAATCACCGCCTTCGCTTCCCCATTCTGCGTAATCACCAGGGGTTCCCGCTGCGCAGCAAGTTGCAACAGAACCTCTGCGGCATTGGCCTTGAGGTAGCTGATGGGTTTGACTTGAGACGAATAGCGCATGACAGACTCCGTTAGATCGAATAAGGTCCGAATATAGTCCTCACCAAAGATCTGCGCAAGCTGCGTATCCAGGGTTTGAACGGCGGCGCGGACTTCTACGGCAAGTCGCCCGACGAATTGCGTCACGAGTTTCGCGCCTCGCTGGATTTCTTCCTTGAGACCTGCGCCAAGCATGGTGTCGAACCAAGAAAACAATCCAGCGGAAAATTCGTCGTGCGCCTGCCAGTCACTGTGCCTGGTCACTTTCCCCAAGAATGCACTACCACTTATGTGGTAATCTGGTTTCACTGAAACATTGCGACTTTTCCGGAGCGCCGCCATGACCTCTTCAACATCGATCCGTATTGACCAGAAGCTCTATAACCAGGCACGGCAAGATGCTGCGGCGGAACACCGCACCATCGCCGGTCAAGTCGAGTACTGGGCCAAAGTCGGCCGCGCCGCGCTGGATAACCCGGATTTGCCGGTCAGCTTCATTGCCGAGTCGCTGGCATCGATGGCGGAACCCCGCGCAGATGCCACCGCCTTTGTGCCCCGCTCCCGTCGCGCATGAGCTACCGCCTGCAGCAAA
>JAIFMO010000084.1 GCA_020048435.1 Sulfuritalea sp. | reverse complement strand
TGAATGCCATTCCGCGCAAACAACGCGCGATGGTCAGAAAAAGCATCAAGAATGGCCTACGCAGCGAGATCGACAATCATGTCGACCGTTTTTTCGCGCTGTATGCCGACAACGTCCGCCGTCACGGTACCCCGGCACTCCCCAAACGCTATTTCGAGATGCTGATGGAACGTTTTGGCCCCGCGTGCGAAGTGATGACGGTGCTGGCCTCCGATGGCGAGCCGGTGAGCAGTGTATTGAGCTTTTACTTTCGCGACGAGATCCTGCCCTATTACGCTGGCGATGCCGTGCTCGCACGCGAACTGGCCGCCAACGACTACAAATATTGGGAACTGATGCGACACGCCTGTGCCCGCGGCTGCAAGATCTTCGACTATGGCCGCAGCAAAGTGGGGGCCGGATCCTACTCGTTCAAGAAAAACTGGGGCTTCGAGCCGCGCCCCCTACATTACGAATATCGTTTGTACAAACGCGACAGCGTGCCGCAAAACAACCCCAACAATCCGAAATACCGACTGGTGATTGCAACCTGGCGCAAGTTGCCCCTGTGGCTGACCAATCGTCTTGGTCCCCTGATTGTCCGTAACCTGGGCTGATCATCGCATGGCCAACCTGCTATTTCTGGTGCATCGCTTGCCTTACCCGCCCAATAAAGGCGACAAGGTACGCTCGTTCCACCTGATGGAATACTTGGCGCGGCGCCATCGTCTTTATCTGGGTACATTCATCGACGACCCTGCCGACGAGGCCTACGTCGAGCACGTAAAGTCCTACTGTGCAGACAGCCACATCGTCCGTCTTACCCCGCGGCTTGCCAAAATCAGAAGCTTGCGCGGCCTCGTCGAAGGCACGGCGCTGTCGCTGCCTTATTACCACGATGCTGGCTTGCATCGCTGGGTGCAAGATACCCTCGATACCGTCTCCATCGATCATGCCGTGGTTTTTTCCTCGGTCATGGCGACTTATGTTCCGGACATGGCGCGGTTGTCGACCCTCGTCGACTTCGTCGACATGGATTCAGCCAAGTGGCAGCAGTATGCGACGACGCATCGTTGGCCATTTTCCTGGCTGTATCAGCGCGAAGGGCAGAAACTGCTCGCCTTCGAGCGAGCGGTTGCGGCCAAAGCGCAGCGCGGTTTTTTTGTCACAGAGGCCGAAACGGCGCTTTTTTGCCAGGCAGCGCCTGAATGCAAAGCGCGCGTCGAGGCCATGGGGAATGGCGTCGATGCCGGTTTTTTTTCCCCGGACCAAGGTGGCGAATCTCCCTATGCGCAGGACGAAATCCCCATCGTTTTTACCGGTGCCATGGACTACTGGCCCAATATCGATGCGGCCGACTGGTTTGCCAAGGAAATCCTTCCCCGGCTGAGAGCGACTCACCCAAGCCTCTGCTTTTCCATCGTGGGACGCAGTCCCGATCCTGCCTTACAGGCTTTGGCAGGCGATGGCGTGCGTGTTACCGGCACCGTCGCCGACGTGCGTCCCTGGATCGCCCATGCAACCGTTGTCGTGGCGCCCCTGCGGATTGCCCGCGGCATCCAGAACAAGGTGCTTGAAGCCATGGCCATGGGGAAACCGGTGGTCGCTTCAACCGCCTGTGCCGGCCCGATTGCGGCTATCCCCGGTGAAACCTTGCTGGCCGCCGACCATGCGGAAGAGTGGGTAGATCAGATTGCCATGCTGTTGGGAAACACGGAACGTGCGGCAGAACTCGGTCGCCATGCTCGCCAGCATGTCCTGCAACACTACAGTTGGGAGGCCCATCTGGCCAAAATCGAGCCTTATCTGGAGCGAGCAGCATGAACAGCGCCGTCCTGCCAACACCGACTTTTGCATGGCGTAAAGCACTGCTTGCGCTGGCAGCCGTCGAACTGATCCTTCTGGCATTGTTTTCTGACACGGCGCAGGCCATGGTAGGCATCTGGTGGCGTTCCGAAACGTTCAATCATGCCTTTCTGGTTCCGCCGATTACCCTGTGGTTGATCTGGGAAAAGCGTCATTTCCTGGCCCGGCATGTGCCACAACCGCTGCCCTGGCTTGCCATCCCGTTTGCCGGACTGGCCTTGGCATGGCTGCTGGGCGAAATGGTGGCCGTCAATGTCGTCACCCAATTTGCACTGGTGGCGATGCTGGTGCTCGCCGTCCCCATGCTGATCGGCGCCGCTGCAACCAAGGAGATCGTGTTCCCACTGGCCTTCCTGTTTTTTGCCGTGCCCTTCGGCGAGTTCGTCATGCCAACCCTGATGGAGTGGACAGCCACCTTTACGGTGCTAGGCCTGCGTGCCACAGGTATCCCCGTCTATCAGGAAGGGCTGCACTTTGTGATTCCCTCGGGGCGCTGGTCGGTTGTCGAAGCCTGCAGCGGCGTCCGCTACCTGATTGCCTCAATCGTTGTCGGCACGCTCTACGCCTATCTGAATTACACCTCCTTGATGCGGCGTCTGCTCTTTGTGAGCGTTGCCATCCTGGTTCCTTTGGCGGCCAACTGGGTGCGTGCGTACATCATCGTCATGTTGGGACACCTTTCAGGCAATGAACTTGCCACCGGTGCTGATCACCTGATTTACGGTTGGGTGTTCTTTGGCATCGTCATGCTGATTATGTTTGCCATCGGTTTGCGCTGGCGCGAAGCGGAGACAACCTTGCCCCCGCTAACGACGAATGAATCGGCACGTCTCGAAGCCGTCCACCCGCCCTGGCCGATGCTTGCAACGATTCTCGTCCTGCTACTGGCGATTGCACCGCGATCTGTCCTGTGGACCATCGAGTCGGGGCCGCAATTGCCCGCACCAAGACTGGACAGCGGGACGCTGGTTGCGGCCGGATGGCAGCAAGAAAGCATGCCTTTGACGCCATGGCAGCCTGCCTATGGAAACCCGTCCGCCATTCTCGATACAGCCTTTACGCGAGGCGGCCAGCGCGTCGGCGTTTTCATCGCCTACTATCGCCAGCAGAATCATGAACGCAAACTCATCAGTTCCTCCAATGCACTGGTCAAGAGCGCAGACAAACAGTGGGCACAAATCGGGCAAGGCACACAGCCGGTTTCCATCTCCGGTCAATCCGTCCAGATGCGGACGGCCACTCTCCGCAACCTTGCCGCGGAGGCGCAGCGCTATCAGATATGGCACGCTTACTGGATCGGTGGGCGCTGGGTTGCGAGCGACATCCAAGGGAAACTCTGGCTCGCTTGGCACAAACTGAGCGGACAAGGCGACGATTCGGCCGCCGTATTTGTTTATGCAACTGAGTCACAGGCCAATCAGGCATTGCCAGCCTTTCTTGCCGAAGCCGGCGGCGCGCTTGAGCGACTCATGCTGGCTGCTCAGGCGCAACGCTGACCCATCATGTGTGGCATATCCGGACTCTTTGACCTGCAGCAGCGTCGCGATTACTCGCGCGACCTTCTGCAGAGGATCAACGATATCCAGGCCCACCGCGGGCCGGATGAGGCCGGACTGCATCTCGAACCCGGCGTCGCACTCGGGCATCGCCGTCTCTCGATCATCGATCTGGCGACCGGTCAGCAGCCGCTGGCCAATGAAGACGGCTCGGTGATCGTCGTCTTTAATGGCGAAATCTACAACTTCCAGGAACTCGTTCCCGAGCTTCAGGCCTTGGGGCATGTGTTCAGGACCCGTAGCGACACCGAAGTCATCGTCCATGCCTGGGAAGCCTGGGGCCAGGACTGTGTCCAGCGCTTTCGCGGCATGTTTGCCTTCGCCCTGTGGGACCGCAATCGGCAGAGCCTGTTCTTGGCGCGCGACCGCATGGGGGTCAAACCCCTGCACTACGCGCTACTCGACGACGGCACCTTCATTTTCGGCTCCGAACTCAAGGTCGTTACCGCGCATCCCGGTTTTTCGCGAAACATTGATCCGTTTGCGGTTGAAGAGTTTTTTGCGCTGGGCTACGTCGCCGAGCCGCGCTCCATCTATCGAGGGGCGTGGAAGCTCCCCCCCGGACATACCCTGACGTTAAAGCGTGGGGAGCCATTGCCGGCGCCACGCGAATATTGGGATGTAAGTTTTCAGTGCGATAGCCGGATCAGTATCGAAGAAGCCATGGCCCAATTGCGGCCGCGCGTCGATGAGGCGGTGGGTTTGCGCATGATCGCCGACGTTCCGCTCGGGGCGTTTCTCTCCGGCGGTGTCGACTCCAGCGTGGTGGTCGCCTCCATGGCGAGCCAATCGGCCACGCCGGTGCGTACCTGTGCCATCGGATTCGACGATCCCGATTTCAATGAATCGGCCTTTGCTGCTCAGGTGGCCAAGCGCTATGCCACCGAACATTACCTGGATATCGTCAGCGGCGACGATGAGGGGCTGGTTTCGCTCATCGACAAGCTGGCTTGGTTGTACGACGAACCCTATGCTGACAGTTCGGCGCTGCCCACCTATCGCGTTTGCGAACTGGCGCGCCGTCATGTCACCGTGGCCCTGTCAGGCGACGGGGGTGATGAAAGCTTTGGTGGCTATCGCCGCTATCGCTTACACATGGCCGAGCAGGCAGCCCGGGGCAGTCTGCCGCTGATGATTCGACGTCCGCTGTTCGGTGTACTGGGGCAGGTCTATCCCAAAGCCGACTGGGCGCCGCGATTCCTGCGCGCCAAGACGACCTTTCAGGCATTGGCGCTGGATGCGGTCGGGGCCTATTTCCATAGCATGTCGCTACTGCGCGACAGCGAGCGCTTTCCCCTCTACAGCACGAAATTCAGTAAACAACTCGGTGGTTACTCCGCCGAAGAAGTATTCCGTATCCATGCCCAGCGTGCCGGGACGGATGACGACCTGGGCCTGATCCAGTACCTTGATTACAAAACCTGGCTGACCGGCGACATCAATACCAAGGTCGATCGCGCCAGCATGGCCCATGCACTTGAAGTGCGCGAACCGCTGATGGATCACAAACTCATCGAATGGCTAGCGACCTTGCCATCCTCGTACAAAATTCGCGAAGGGGAGGGTAAATGGCTTTTCAAGAAAACCTTCGAACCGGCCCTGCCAAATGATGTGCTCTATCGTCCGAAAATGGGTTTCTCCGTGCCTTTGGCGCGCTGGTTGCGTGGTCCGTTGGCGACCCGATTGAAAGAGGCACTGTTGGGTGCGCGGATGCTCGATACCGGCTATTTCAATCGGGATGTCCTGGCGCGAATGATCGACCAGCATCAGTCGGGCAGGCGCGATCATTCTGCGCCCTTATGGAGCCTGCTGATGTTTGAGGCTTTCCTGCGTCAATCCTGAACCCCGAATGCCACGGCCGATCCGCCTCCTGCTGTTCTCCACGCTGTATCCGAGCGAGGTGCGCCCGATTCACGGCATCTTCGTCGAAACGCGCTTGCGCGAATTGTTGAAGAGCGGGCAGGTCGAAGCGCGTGTCGTCGCGCCGGTGCCCTGGTTTCCCTTTCAAGGAGAGCGCTTCGGCGACTATGGCAAATATGCCGCAACGCCGCGCATCGAAATACGCAATGGCATCGAGGTCCATCACCCGCGCTATTTTCTACCGCCGAAAATCGGCATGAACCTCGCGCCGCACACGCTCGCCATGGCCGCCATGCCGGTCATACGAAAAATGAGGGATGCCGGTTTTGATTTCGACCTGATCGATGCCCACTATTACTATCCCGACGGTGTGGCGGCCAGCATCATTGCCCGTCAGCTCA
>JAIFMO010000018.1 GCA_020048435.1 Sulfuritalea sp. | reverse complement strand
GGTTCCCGCGTCTCTCGCAGGAGAATCAGGGTCCAATCGATTTCCCGGCCGTCCACGAATAGATGCGGCCAATGACCACCATGCCATTCAATCCTGGCTGACAACGAAGGCCGGAAGCCCAAACACAGAGCGTGCCTACCGAAAGGAAGCTGAACGCCTCCTGCTGTGGGCTGTCATCGAAAGACAGAAAGCACTCGCTGATATGGAGGTTGATGACTGCACCGCCTACCGGGACTGGCTATCGATGCTTGGCCGCACCGCTCCAGATCGATGGCCATACAGAATCCCTCAGGAAAGCTGGATAGGAAAGCGGAACACCCCACGCTTCAGTCCAAACTGGAAGCCATTCGATGGGGCACTTTCAGCGTCAAGTGTGCGCCACACGCTGACAATCGTATCGAGCTTGTTTGAATGGCTCGTCCGGGTCCAATACTTCGCCTTCAACCCGTGGGACGTAGTTGGGAAAAAGTCGGCCTCTCAAACCGATGCGCCAGAAGACTTGGAACTGACCAGAGTATTTTCTGAGGCGCAGTGGCAATACCTGAACGATCATCTTGCAACAAAGCCTGACGATCCACATGCGCGACGGCTGCGCTTTGTGTTGCCGTTCGCCTACGCCACTGGCCTTCGGCTATCCGAACTGGTCGATGCCATGATTGGCAGGCTCTACACCATGCCGGTCAGAAACTCCATCCGGGCACGATGGATGCTCAAGGTGCGTGGCAAGGGAGGCAAGTGGCGCGCTGTTCCTTTGCCTGACAGTGTCCTATCCTCGCTACGTCAATACCTCAGCCAACGTGGGCGGAACTCCGATCCTCAGGACAATCCACCCGAGACACCCCTGATCGCCAATCTGAATGGAATCGATGCTGTAACACCAAGCAGCCTGTACAAGACGCTGCGAACGTTGTTCCAGTCTGCCGCTGACGCATTGCGTAGAGACGGGCACACCCAAGAGGCAAAGGATTTCGATCGTGCCTCAGTGCATTGGCTACGGCACACACGAGGAAGTCACCTTGGAACCGCTGGCATGCCACCAAATCTCATTCAGAAACTACTTGGCCATGCCAGTCTGGCAACCACCAGCATCTATACCGAGTCTGACGACGAGCGCCTATGGCAAGAGCTGACCGAACTGGAGGGTAGTCATGCGAGTTGAGCTCCGCACTGCAAGCCGAGGATACCTCTTGATCCTGGAGCAGGATCTGTTTGGCGATTTCGTATTGTTCAGGCAATGGTATGGGCTACAGAACAGGCGCGGCGGAATCAAAAGGCAGATCTTCCGTGACGAGGAGTCAGCCAGGCGCGAGTTTGTGAGAGTCCAGAAGTTGCGAGCCAGGCGGGGTTACTGTCCCCTTGGACAATAACGAGGTGCTTTTGAAATACTGCCAGAGCACTTTGTGACCAGCACATCCGCCGACACATCCGCCGATCAGGCCATTCATTCCCCCTTGGTAGCTCACAGGAGACTTTCAGAGCACTCACTTTACCTCCAGGGTTTGATTTCAACCTGCAGGATACTTTCTGGGCACTTCTACGGTACCTGGCACAAACGGTCGATGTCCCATGCAAGCGAAATGCACCTCCAGATGACTTGCAGGTAACTTAGTGACGAGTGGCGCTGCCGGGGAAGGGAATCACATTGTCTGCACTCGAGTCGCATGCATGGGAGGTTGCGGTTGCGGCATTTTTGAGCATCTCCGCGAAGGTTCCTGATCTGGGGCTCATGCTGGCCAGTTGGCATCGTAAAACCTCGTCATCCTCGATCGCCTTGGCCAGCGCCACGGTCATATCATCGTCCGACATGACACCCCCTGCCCTACTCTTCATCGCTTGTCGATTGAGGTATTCGACGAGGCTGCTGGCAAGTATGCGCCTCTCGCCTGGCATCACGTCGATGACCTGGAGTTCACCGCTATAAACCAGATTTTCCGCTTGTTCGCGAGTAAGGCTGCATAACCGTGCGATGTCGTCGGTACTCAGAAACTCAAGCATCATCATGCTCCATCAACATTCATAGCGCTTGAATGTACCATCGCCTAGAGGCGTAAGTGATTGATATATCGTAGCCATTGGCAGGTCGATGTTTCATCGGTGGATTTATCACCGAAAAATGGCGTTCTTGATAATTGGGATTATCATGAATGCGACATGCAATCTTCGTCGAATACTGCAGGACGATTTTCAGAAGCCACTGCCGGAGCGACCGCTGCACTCCGCGACCTGCCCGACGCCCGCCTTCTGCACATCGGCCACTGCGCTCATCGGGGCACTGCACCATGAACGGCGGCATAGGCTCTGAGGTCGGCTTGAACGACCGCTTGCCACCTCAGGCTAGCGTCAAGTTAGAGTCTGAGGTACGCGATGCGCTGTTGCGCTATTAGAAGCGATCTGTTGAACGCGGTGAGCGGACGCTGCTCATCTGAACATTCAGCGCAACCGAATGCCTGCGGTGTCTTCGACACACTGCAAGCAAGCATCAAAACTTGGGGTGTAGTCAAGCACATCGATAGCGGCAAAATCCTCGCGCAATTCGGTATCCCGCGAGACGAAACGCTCGCGTAGCAGCGACTGCTGGCGTTGAATCAATGCGACGAGTGCCGGACGCGTATCCGCGACCCGATCCAGCACCATGGCCAGATCGAACAGATCACGCGCCTTGAAGTCCGCTGCGCGGAATTTGATTTTCTTGGCGACAATCTCCAACGGCGTCTCAACGCGAATCCGACGCCCCAGAATATCGCGCATTGCGTAGGATGAAGCGGAAACTGGCCCTGCCGCCACGAAATCCACTTCGCCCTCGGCGTAGTAGATTTTCAGTGCATTACTTTGCTCGTCGTAGCCGTGTGTTCCGACCTCGGCCCGGTCATTGAGACGTGGCGTCAGAAAGCCCAAGTACTGCGGGTCGGGAACGAAGATGTCCACATCCTTGCTGAAGCGGTGATGATAGTCAAGCATCAAGACCGTGCCGCCGCCGAAACTCCAGTCGTCGGGCATGCCAGCTGCACAGGCACTGTCGAGGATTGCGATCGCGCGATGAAACAGGGTTTGCCAAATGTGCAGGCGGTCTACCGTCATACGGCCAGCTTCCGTGTGCAGCCGATAGCTTCGCCTATCTCACGGACATGGCGCACCACCCGTTCAGGTCTGCTTCCCCAGCGACTGACCTGACGCACCATGCCGGCAAATACCTGCGGTGGCACTTCATCGTAGACGACGCGCAAGTTCGGCCTGAGTTTCGGCGGCACCTTGCCTGTCAGTAAGGTTTGCGCCAAAACGTCGGGGGTCATCGGCTCCTTGTAGCTGACATTGGCCGAGATGCAAGCCAGTTCGAGATAGTCAGGTTCCGCTGGTTTCACCTTGCGTGTCTTGCGGATGGAAAGATCAAGACCCAGCACCTTAAGAATGGTGAGCAGCTTCTTTGCACCCAGATCGGGATAGACGCCGGCTTCCAGTTGGTTGATGGTGCCGCGCGACACCTCGGCCTGCACGGCCAGATTCTCCTGCGTGAGCTTGTTTGCCAGACGCGCCTGACGGATAGTCGCGCCAATATCCTGAAAATACATATCGATCACCATATGTTAAACATATTGTACATAGTTTAGTCACCACTCCCCACCATTTCAAGTGATTTCGTCTATTTGGTTTTATAGGATGGCCAGGCCGCTTTCCAGAAGGGGAAGGTTCTGCATTACTTCCTTCTGCATAGCCGGAGGCCATTAAGGTCGCCTTCCTCTAATGTGGACGATCTGCTGCCAGCGAGTAATGACGTTGCGCGACTGGGATACTCAGTTTGACGTCCGTTGGACCTGTGCGGAGGATCGACTGGCAAGCGTGGAGAGATTCAGTCTGTGTATCCAAAAGTAAAAAGCCCGGCCCCTCTGTAAAGAGGAGACCGGGCGGGCTATTGAATCCACCGAGATCAGCCAGCAACCGCAGCTCGATACGTTGATGCTGGGGTTGCCATGGCATGACCACAGGCCTTCATTACCTGTCCAAGCAGCCTGCCAACAGCCTGGAAAGGCTCGTAGCAGATCGACTGGCCAAGTAGCTCATGCGCAAGGGTTGCCGAAAGACCATTCACAAGCCGCTCCGGGATTCCCTTGATCCTTGCATGCTCTGCCGGCGTGAACTGGCGTAGCAGATCTGGATCACTGGGATGCTGAAGCTTCGGGTCGGTCGATCTGACCTTCGCGTATCCCTTCGTGATCGTCGGGCACCTGGTGTCAAACGGTGTCACGATCTGCATGGCAAAGCCTTTACCTTCGGCCTTGTCCCGCTCCTGTTTCGCCTTCAGACCTTCCATACGACTCCAGCAGGTGGCATCTTCCGGAACGGGATCGAGGATTTCAGCAATCTGTTGCTCCCTTCTGTCCGGCCGTACCAGCCCTGCGAAATCGAAGGCAAGCCCTCGGGTGACTGCCACCATGCACAGCCGCTCCCGATGCTCCAGCGCGTTCCATTCCGCTGCCTGCAGCACTTCCTCGTGGAGGTTGTAGCCGAAGTCGCGTAGTTGATTGCGCAGGATGCACATCGAGGCCGACGTGAGGTATTGCTTGACGTTTTCCAGAAGGATGACGGCCGGCTGTACCTTGGCGATGATGGCCAGGAATGGCACCACCAGATGCCCAACATCGGGATGGGCTTCCGGGTGTTCCAGACCACGTTTGGCTCGGCCGGCAACTGATGCTCCGCTGCACGGCAAACCTGCTTCCAGCACCTCGACCTTGGGCAGCTGATTCATCGCCCAGGTATCGAATGCCAGTTCCTGCATTGGCGCGGCCAGAGGCAAGGTTTCGCCATCCCAGGCATCATTCATTTCCGATGCCTGCTCAAGCAGTTCTTCCCGTATCTCATTGGCAAACGCAAGCTTCGCTTCCACACCGGCCTCTTTCAGTCCGGCATGAATGGCATGCGACAACACCCCACCTCCATGCGAGAGGGAGCCCACCAGGATCGCCGAGCCTGAGTCCAGCTTTGCCTTGAGTCGCCCGAGTCGTTCCTTGACCGCAATTTCTGCGGCCAACGGCAGGATGAAAATCTTGCCATCCTGGACAACCACTCGGACCGCCTCGATCCCATCGAATACGGACAGCAGCTCGCCGCTGTTGATGTCAATCACCGGTAGCTCGCGTTCGCCCTTGAGCTTGCGCGAAACAATACGGCAGCCCGAGTCCGACAGTTCAAGCGTCAGCATTTGCTTGTCGAGATTCTTCTTTGCCTCAAAGCGCTTCCCCGGCAAAAAACCGCCGAGTAGCGCCTTGCTGCCTTCCAGCCACAATCGCGGTTTCCCGCGATTGTGGCCGATCTTGGTTACTTCGTATGATTTCACAGGGATCCTCCATAGGAAAACCGGGGGCCCCGACCCCACTGGGGACAAAAGCACCCCGGTGGGTTGAGTGACTACATCACAATGTCGATCCATCAATCGATACAGCAGTTACAGCAATCCCCTTTCGCTGAAAGAGAGCGCTTTATTGCCTGCGATCACGAAATGATCGAGCGTTCTCACATCGACCAGCGCAAGAGCTGACTTCAACGCATTTGTTAGCGTCTGGTCGGCTCTCGATGGTTCCGGGAATCCGGACGGGTGGTTGTGCGCGAAGATCACGCCCGAAAAAGCTCTTCCGCCTTGATCAGGCGATTTTGCGCATCCAACCATAGGCACCAGAAGGACTCGTGCTCCAAGTGCCCAATTTGGGCGCACAGGAACGACTGAACCGCTGCCGGTGAGGAAAGACTGAGATCGCCAGTTGAAAGCTGCTCACTGAAACATCGCGTGAACAGTTCCTTGGCGGCGGCTAATGCGGGATGGACAACGTAGGGAATGATTTCTTCGCACAGCTGTTGCTGGCGAGGCTTGGCAAACCCAAGTATCTCGACAAGTGGCCTGGATGCGAGCGCCTTTGCCGTATCGTTGCCTACCAGCAATGCCAGTAGCTCTGCGTTTGATTTCTGCTTCATGGTGCCTCC
>JAIFMO010000101.1 GCA_020048435.1 Sulfuritalea sp. | reverse complement strand
GAAAGTGAGGTACATGGCGGTTCCAGGGAAATGCGGAGCGGCAATCGGCAGCCTGATCCGGACAATGCTACCTTCAAAAAGTCGGCGCTAGCGGTACGGCAATCAGTCCGCTTGATCAGCCTGCTTGGCTAGCCGGCTAAATACAGGCGCCGGCGTTCTTCTTCCTGCAGCGCCAGCTTGACTTCTTCCAGCACGGCGTCGACATCGGCGATGTGGTGATCGACTTCAATCCGGCCCGTCAGTTCGCTGTCGGGCGTCAGGTGGCCGGCCAGGTAAAGCCGCCAGATTTCCTTGCCGTAGTCGCTGTCGGCCAATTCGGGCGCGAAACGGCTGAAGTAGCTCGCCAGGTTGGCGACATCGCGTTCCAGCATCGGGCCGGCATTGCTGTTGCCGGCGGCATCGACGGCTTGCGGCAAGTCGATGATGACCGGGCCGTCGCGGCCAACCAGAATGTTGTATTCGGACAGGTCGCCGTGGATGATCCCGGCGCACAGCGTACGCACCACCTGGTTGAGCAGCCGGGCATGGAAGTCGAGGGCCTGCGCCGCCGTCAGTTCGATATCGTTGAGGCGCGGCGCCGGTTGGCCGTCGGCATCAGTCACCAGTTCCATCAGCAGCACGCCCTCATGGCAGATGTGAGGCTGCGGCACGCATACCCCCGCAGCGGCCAACCGATACAGCGCATCGACCTCGGCGCTTTGCCAGGCTTCTTCCTGCATTTCGCGGCCGTAGCGGGTGCCTTTCGCCATGGCCCGCGCCTGCCGGCTGTTCTTGGTCTTGCGGCCTTCCTGGTAGGACGCGCTCTTGCGAAAGCTGCGCTTCTCGGCGTCTTTGTACACCTTGGCGCAGCGGATTTCGTCGCCACAGCGCACGACATAGACGGTCGCCTCCTTGCCGCTCATCAACTGGCGTAGCACCTCGTCCACCAAGCCCTCATCGACCAGCGGCTGGATTCTCTTGGGGATTTTCATTCGTGATGTCCTTTTTCGCCGCCCACTCTGAGGAATATTTCCTTCACCGCCGCTACCCGGTCCTTCAGCGTGTTGGTCGGTTTCTGCCAGGCCAGCTTGTCCGGGCCGGCGAGCTTGAAGGCGCGATCACTCTGGATCAGCCGGATGATGTTGGCGGGGTCGATTGGCGGCTTGGGCATGAACTGGAGCTGGATGGCGTTCGACGCGGCGTCGAGCTTGACGATGCCCAGCGGCTTGCCGAGCAGGCGCAGGCGGTGGGTTTCGATGAGCGATAGCGCCTGTTGCGGCAATTCGCCGAAGCGGTCGATCAGTTCTTCCTGCATTTCCCGCAACTCGTCTTCGGCTTCGCAGTTGGCGAGGCGCTTGTAGAGCGTCAGCCGTTCGTGCACATCGGGGCTGTAGGTGTCGGGCAGCAGGGCGGGGAAATGCAGGTTGATTTCTGATGTCACCCCCAGCGGCTGGGTGAGGTCGGGAATGGCCTTGCCGTCCTTCAGCGCCTTGACGGCCGCGTTGAGCATGTTGGTATAGAGCGCAAAGCCGATCTCGTGAATCTCGCCGCTTTGGTTTTCTCCCAGCACCTCGCCGGCGCCGCGAATCTCCAGATCGTGCATGGCGAGGAAGAAGCCGGAGCCGAGTTCCTCCATCGCCTGGATTGCGTCCAGCCGACGCTTGGCCTGGGCGCTGGGTTTGGCATCCTGATCGGTCAGCAGGTAGGCGTAGGCCTGGTGGTGCGAGCGGCCGACGCGGCCGCGCAGCTGATGCAATTGCGCCAGGCCGAACTTGTCGGCGCGGTTGATGACGATGGTGTTGGCGTGCGGGTTGTCGATGCCGGTTTCGATGATGGTCGAGCACAGCAGCAGGTTGTGCTTTTGCTGGGTGAATTCACGCATCACCCGCTCCAGTTCGCGTTCCGGCAACTGGCCGTGGCCGACGACGATACGGGCCTCAGGCAGCAGCGCCTGCAATTTTTCCTTCATGTTTTCGATGGTGTCGACCTCGTTGTGGAGGAAATACACCTGGCCGCCGCGCTTGAACTCGCGCAAGGCGGCCTCGCGCACCAGGCCTTTCGACCAGGGTGAGACGAAGGTCTTGATCGCCAGCCGCTTTTGCGGTGGTGTGGCGATCACCGAGAAGTCGCGCAACCCTTCCAGCGACAGCCCCAGCGTGCGCGGAATTGGCGTGGCGGTGAGCGTCAGCACGTCGACATCGGCGCGCAGGGCCTTCAAGGCTTCCTTTTGTCGCACGCCGAAGCGGTGTTCCTCGTCGACGATGACGAGGCCGAGGCGGGAGAACTGCACATCCTTTTGCAGCAGGCGGTGGGTGCCGATAAGGATGTCGATCTTGCCTTCACCCAACAGTTTGATGGCGTCGGCTTGCTCGCGGGCAGAGCGGAAGCGGGAGATTTCGGCTACCTTTATAGGCCAGTCGGCGAAGCGGTCGGAAAAGTTCTGGAAGTGCTGTTCGGCCAGCAGCGTGGTGGGGCAGAGCACGGCGACCTGCTTGCTGTCGGCGATGGCGACGAAAGCGGCGCGCATGGCTACCTCGGTTTTGCCGAAGCCGACATCGCCGCAGATCAGCCGATCCATCGGCTTGCCCGAGACCATGTCGGAAATCACCGCGCCGATGGCGGCCTGCTGGTCGGGTGTTTCCTCGAAGCCAAAACCCTCGGCGAAGGCGTCGAGATCGCTCGTCTTGAACTGAAATTCGTGGCCCTGACGGGCGGCGCGCTGGGCGTAAAGGTGCAGCAGTTCGGCGGCGGTGTCGCGCACCTGTTCGGCGGCACGGCGGCGGGACTTTTCCCATTGACCGGAACCGAGGCGGTGCAGTTCGATCGATTCGGGATCGACACCGCTGTAGCGCGAGATGACGTGCAGCTGCGCCACCGGCACATAGAGCGTGTCGCCGCCGGCGTATTCGAGGTGGAGGAATTCTTCCGCCTGATCGTCACCCGTGCCCAGGTTCATGTGCACCAGGCCCCGGTAACGGCCGATGCCGTGCGCTTCATGCACCACCGGGTCGCCGATACGTAGTTCCGACAGGTCGCGCAGCCAGCCTTCGAGGTTGGCGCGGCGCGCGGCGCCGCGTTTGCCACGCGGGCGGGCGGTGGCGGCGTACAACTCGTTTTCGGTGATGATGGCGAGCCGGACGCCATTGAGGACAAAGCCGCCCGAAAGCGGGGCGACACCGAGCATGAAGCTGTCGTCACTGGCAATAAACGTGGCGAAGTCGGGGCAGGGCGCGGCGGGCAAGCCGTGTTCGGCGAGGTATTCGGCGATGGTTTCGCGGCGGCCGGGCGATTCGGCCAGCAACAGAGTGCGGCCGCCTTGCGTAAGCTGGTCGGCCAGGTAGGCGCGTAAGGCGGCCACGGGGTCGTCGGCGCGGCGGTCGACGGCAATGGTCGGCGCTGGCGATACGGACTCATCCGCCGGGGTGACGGCGCTGGCCGCGACTGCCGTGTCGCTACCGCCGACTTTTTCACGCAGGGTGTATTGCGCAAACTTTTGCGCCGCGACGTAGAACTGTTCGTCTGAAAGAAACAGCTCGGCGGGCGGCAGCACCGGATGCGCCAGATCGCCTTTCAGCATGTTGTGGCGGCTGATCGTGTCCTTCCAGAATTCGGCGAAAGCGCCGGCGACGTCGCGGTGCAGCAACAGCGTGGTGTTGGCCGGCAGGTGGTCGAACAACGTCGCGACGCCCGGTTCCTCGTCGAAGAACAGCGGCAGGTAATATTCGATGCCGGCGGGGGGGGCGCCTTGGGAGACGGCCTTGTAGAGCGGGTTGCGCGAGGCGTCGCCCTCGAAGGTCTCGCGGTAGCGGCGGCGGAAGGTGTTGCGGCCGGCTTCGTCGAGCGGGAATTCGCGCGCTGGCAACAGGCGGATTTCAGGGACCGGGTAGAGCGTGCGCTGCGAATCGACATCGAAGACGCGCAAGGTCTCGACCTCGTCGTCAAATAGTTCGATTCGGAAGGGCAGCGGTGCGCCGGTGGGGAAGAGGTCGATGATGCCGCCGCGTACGCTGTATTCGCCGGCGGCGACCACTTGGGTAACGTGCTGATAGCCGGCGATCGTCAGTTGCTCGCGCAGTTTGTCGAGGGCCAGGCGCGCGCCGCGCTGGACGAGGAAACTGCGGGCGGCGAGGTATTCCTGCGGCGGCAGGCGCATCAGCGCGGTGCTGGCGGCGGTGATCAGCAGATCGCATTCGCCACGCGCGATGGCATTGAGCGTGGCCAGCCGTTCCGACACCAGATCCTGATGCGGTGAGAAGTTGTCGTAGGGCAGGGTTTCCCAGTCGGGCAGCAGATGCACGCGCAGGGCCGGCGCGAACCAGCCGATTTCCTCTTGCAGCCGCTGGGCGTCGAGCGGACTGGCTGCGACGACGCAGAGCAGGGCGCCGGGGCGGGCCGGTTGCGCATGTGGCGCCCCAGTCACCAATTGCGCCAGCGCCAGGGCGTCGGCGGATGCAGCGAAATGGGGCAGGGCAGTGCGAATGCCGGGCTTGGGGGCGCCGGGAAGCGACAACAGTGCCAAAGGCCGGGTGCGCTGAACGTCAGTCATGCGGGGGTAGTCTCAATCAGCGTAGTTGTATTCCGAACTCTTGACGATACCGGCATCGAAAGCGATCTTGCAGGCGAATCTCCCGTAGGTTCTGGCTTCTGCCAGGTACATAACGCCGGAATCCTTGCTCGGACGGGTCAGGCCATGTTCGTCGGCAACAGATGTCAATTGTGCCAGATCCATTCCCGGCTGAATCTGGCTGCACACGGCCGTCATCCGCTTCTCTCCGGTCGACATGGCGTAGTAGTAATAAGCTGTTCCGAACAGCAACGGGAAGCCGAATACCAATCCCAGCCCCTTGGCGATTGGGCTCATGGGCAATTTTCCGTGCGGGTCTCTTGATTCAGCGGATTCAGCGGATTCAGCGTTGCCTTCACAATCTGGCTCTGTTTTGTGGAGTTCATGGCCGTTACCTGTCTGCCGAAGGCATCTCGCGCGGCAATTCCCTGCTTGGTCGCCTGAATGGACTTGATGCAGCGCCATTTCTTTCCGCCCTTCGATGCGATCTGGCGCATTTCGACGAGGGGGTGATGTCTGCGGCAGTGGTAACAGAAGGCAGTGTCAATGTCCATGCTAAGTCTCAACGTGCGAGGGAATTGAAGGGGCGCCATCGGTGCTGGATGGCATGGCGTCAGGGAGGGGGGCTGTTTGGCTATCGCTATCCACAAGGGAGATGTCCGCGAGCTTTTGTCGACGTTTTTCTTCCTGCTTGGATTTCTTTGCCATTTCCTTCTGGCGTTTCTCGAACTGGTAATTTGGTTTGGCCAAGAGACCTCCTTTGATAAGAAATTTTTTAGTTGCAGCGTTTAATGGAAGGATTACACGCTACCGAGCGCCGGAAACAACCCACGTAAACCTGTAGCCATCATTTCCACGGCAATTGCGGCAAGAATGAATCCGCCGACGCGTTCGACAAGATCAAGTGTGGATTTACGAATATCCCGCTCGGCGCTGCAAGCAATCCGAAACGTTAGCCAGCAAGAGAATCCGACGATCAGTATAGGAAGCACCACATGGGGCAGGTCTTCAAAGTTATGCCATGAACTGTTAGCCATCACGTAGCTGAACCGGCAAGCCTTTGAAGCTCGTTTCTTTGCCCAGAACCATCGCAATGGCCAGCAGTAGGACGATGATGCCGCCCCCCACCTGCATTGCCCCAAGAGAAACGCCGATCAGGGCGAGGAGGGGCATCCCTAGAAAGGTTGCCACCAGCAGTGCCACGGTCACGCTGATCGCGATGGTTCGGGCGAAACGGACTTTTCCTGCAGCGTCCAGTCCCTCCGCCGTAGCCATGAAGATTGGAATCATCGCCACGGGTTCGACCAGTGCGAACAGGGTGATGATTTTCTTCAGTGTGAGTGTCGCGGTGGCAAGCATGGTTCAATCAGCGCATTACCTTAAGCAATTCCACCTCGAAGGTCAGCGTTGAATTCGGCGGTACGGCTGAACCGGCACCACGAGAACCATAGGCTATTTCAGGCGGGCAGGTTAGCTTGGCCTTGCCACCTTCACGCATTTTGGCCACGCCTTCAGTCCAGCAGGGGATGACCCGGTTGAGGGGGAAGGTCGCTGGCTGGCCCCGCTTGTAGGAACTGTCGAACTCGGTGCCGTTCGATAGTGTGCCCCGGTAGTGCACCTGAACGCTGGTTTCGGGGGATGCCTTTTCGCCAGTGCCATCCTTGATGGATTCATAGATCAGACCAGAGGGTGTCTTTTCCGGGGGGGCGGCTTGAGCAGTGGCCGTTGCCATTGCAACCAGCCCAGCTAATACGATTTCTTTCGTCAGTAGCATTGAAATTCTCCATATTGTTCGTTAACGTACCCATCGCCGGCCCTATGCTGGACTTTCGCTACAACGATTAGTGGGCTGGCCCTGAAATGCAAAAAGCCCAGCAGCGATGGCTGGGCTAAGTGCAAGAACCGCGACAAGAATTCGGTGGCTCCCCGACCTGGGCTCGAACCAGGGACCTACGGATTAGCAGCATAAGTCACCCGAGCACACTTGGTCTGAAAGCGGAAGAATTGTAACGCGTTTTCCCGTGACTGGAGCGCCGAACTGAAACAGAGCATCTCCGCAAGTCGGCACTGTTCCATCTCATGATCGACGGACTCAAAACGGAGCTTTCCCCCGTTTCTATCTAAAAAATGTCCATCTTCGACATTATTGGATGTAATCTCCATGAGCGGTAGTCACTCTTAAAGCAAGTGAACTGCACATGGGCATGAAAATCAATCTCACACTACTGCTCTGCGGCTTGGCCTGCGTGCCTTGCTCTGCTGCCGATACCGATGATGAGCCACTGCAGTGGAGTTTTGTTCCTGGGCGTTATCAGTTGATTGGCCGCCATCCCGACAGTCAGCGTACCTATACCGGAACGGCACGTATCGACCGAGTTGGCAAGGAGATTCGGCTAAGAAGCCTATGTACTGCATTTCAAATGGGGCATGACGCCCCCGATGGAAATGGTCTGCCTGATTGGTAGTGACCTGGATAACTACGCCCGCCTAACCTGTCATTGGGGCAAGAAGGACAATCCACACAGCAAACCCGGCATGGAAGCCTACTTTGCGCAGGAACCATGGGACCCCGTCAGACCCTGAGCTTCGGTGCAAAATGCGGTTGCGATTGCGATCATGGCAAGATGGCGACACCCAACCGGGTAGACAAAAAATGGGAGCCGACTCGCTCCCCTTTTCGCCCCATGATTCTCGCGTTCGATCAGGCGCTGGTGTTGATGACCGTGCCGGTTTTCTGCCCCTGCAAATTCGTTACGGGGCGCGGACGTTGCTGCTCGTTGGTGCCAGCTTGAGCCTTTTGTTGCGATTGCTGTTGCGCCTGCGACTCTTTGGTGCGAGACGAAGCTGCCGTGCGTTCAGCGCGTAATTGAGACTGATCCTGCGTTTGTGTTCGTGCCTGCGTTTGCGTCTGTGCCTGGATTTGCTGGGCTTGGGCGCTGCCGCCGGAAGAGATCGCTGCGATTGCCATGATGTCTACTCCCTTTGTCTTGGGTGCACCAATCATGCACCCGTCCGTGGTTGCGCGCAAGTTGCGCGACTGCGTGTGACGGCTAGGCCGTCGTGTTGATGATGGTGCCAGTCACCTGGCCTTGAGTATTCACCACCGGCGTGGTGCCGGAACTGGCGCCGATGCTCGGTGTTGTTGTCGTCGATGTCGTCGTTGATGTTGTTGCGGCCGGTTGTCCCCTGGTCAATACCTGATCCACTGCAGTCGATATTTGCGACACGGCCTGTTGGGCGGTACCCATGGCAGCCAAACCTTGGCGTACCTGTCCGGCCCGCGCCTGCGCCCGATCAGACTGGATTGACAAGGTTCGCGCCCCTTCCTGCGCCCGATCAGCGTCGCGTTGCGCCTGACTTGCCTGTGTCCTCAACGACTGGGCCGTCTGCTCCGCCT
>JAIFMO010000061.1 GCA_020048435.1 Sulfuritalea sp. | reverse complement strand
CGAGCAGCAGCGGCCAGAAGCTCGATAGCCCTGCCAGCAGCAGGCCGGTGCCGCACATCAGCCAGGCGGCGGCGAGCAGCAGTCGACGTTGCGGCAATTGGTGGCCCCACTGACCCACCGCCAAGGTCGCCAGCGCCGAGCCGAGCAGCGTGGCGGTGCTGATCAGACCGACTTCCCACTTGCCCAGGCCGAGGGCCAGCAGATAGGCCGGCAGCAGGATGGCGACGAAGCCGTCGCAGAAGGCCCGCAGCGCGCGGCCGATCAACAGCAACCGCGCCTCGGGCGCAACGCCGGCGGGCAGGATCATTTCAGACCAAACAGCCGTGCGACCTTCTTCAGCGGCCCGGTCGTCGAATGGGCGCACCACGCATGGAGCGCGTCGTAGATCACCATCCCTTGCATGAGTGCGCTCCCTTACGCGAGAAACGACAGCGTCAGACCCAGCAGCGCGCAGACGGCGATGACCTTCATGATGTCGGCCTTGTATTTCCACAGGGCGACGAAACAGGCAATGGCGATGACCATCGGGATGGCATCGAAGGGGCCGCCGAACGGCACGGCCGCCGTCGCTTTCGGCCAGAAGGTGTGCCAGGCGAAGAAGGTCGCCAGGTTCAGGATCACGCCGACCACGGCCGCCGTGATGGCGGTGAGCGGCGCGGTGAATTTGAGTTCGCCGCGCGTGGCCTCGACCAGCGGGCCACCCACCAGGATGAAGAGGAAGCTGGGCAGGAAGGTGAAGAAGGTGGCCACCGCCGCGCCGGCCAGGCCTGCCATGACCGGGTTGGCAAACACGGCCTTGCTGACGCCGCCGAGATAGCCGACCCAGGTGACGATCATGATCAGTGGTCCCGGCGTGGTTTCGCCTAGCGCCAGGCCATCCATCATCTGCGGGCCGGTGAGCCAGTGGTAGTGATCGACCGCGTTTTGATAGACGTAGGGCAGCACGGCATAGGCGCCGCCGATGGTGAGGAAGGCCGCCTTGGTGAAGAACGCGCCCATGCCGAACAGGTCGGCGCTGCCGGCGATCATCGCCATTGCCACGGCCCAGATCAGCACGAAGGCAATCACCGTGGCGGCGAGCTTGGTCCAGGTGAATTTGGCATGCGCCGGCGGCGGCGTGTCGTCGTCGATCAGCGCCGGACCGTATTGCTTGTTGCTGGCGCCGTGGCCGCCGCCCGCTTTGAACTTGGCGGGCATCAGCTTGCCACCTATTGCGCCGAGCATGCCGGCGGCCAGCACGATCCAGGGAAAGTCGATGGAGAAGAAAAAGATGCCGACGAAGGCCAGCACGGCGATGGCAAACAGCACCTCGTTCTTGATCGAGCGCGAGCCGATGCGCCAGGCAGCGAACAGCACCACGGCGACCACCGCCGGTTTTATGCCATAAAAGATACCCTGTACCGCCGGCACGTCGCCGAAATTGAGGTAAATGCCGGCCAGCAGCGAGAGCAGCACGAAGGACGGCAGGAAGAACAGCACCCCGGCCATCACCGCGCCCTTGACGCCGTGCATCAGCCAGCTGATGTAGATGGCAAGCTGGATCGCCTCCGGCCCCGGCAACAGCATGCAGAAGTTGAGGGCGTGCAGGTAACGGTGCTCGGAGATCCAGCGGCGGCGCTCGACCAGCTCCTGATGCATCATCGCGATTTGCCCGGCCGGGCCGCCGAAGCTGATGAAACCGAGCTTGAGCCAGTAGTTGAAGGCTTCGCCGAGGGTGGGCGCGGGCGGTGCGGTGGTGGGGATGCTGCTGTCAGTCATGCGTGGTTTCCTTGCTGTAATTCGTATAGAGACCATCGAAGACGCGACTCGCCGCCGCCAGCAGTTGGTCGTCGTCGCCACTGTTGGCGGGGTCGGCACGCAGACCGCCCAGCACGGCCTCGATGCCGGCCGCTTCCGCCACCGGCACGCCACCGACATCGAGGCAATGAACGATGGCGGCGATGCGGGCCAGCGCCGGATCGCTCTCAAGCCCGAAGCTGGCCGCCAGTACTTCAAAACTGACGCGCTCCGGTAGCGTGCCGACGTGGGTGAACGCCGCACCGTCGAAGTCGAAACCGAGCGCCTGCGGCGGGCACTGTTGCGGGTCGTCGAGCCAGAGAAATTTGGCTTGCGGGTCGATGAAGCGACGGATCAGCCAGGCCGAAGCCATGCGGTCCACCCACAGGTGTTGGCGCGTCGCCCACGTCCTGCCCAAAAAGTCGGCGGTAGCGACACGGCAAATCTCGCCTTGAGTCGGGCGCGGCTCGCCGTCGGCGAGCGCGGCCAGTTCGGTCAGGGCGGCTTCAGCCTGTTTTTGCGCCTCGCCGGGAAAATAGTCGGTGGCGACGATGGACTTGAATTCGCGCCGCAAGGTCTGGGCGTCCCTGGCGCTGGGTGTGGATGCGGTCAGTGCCGCGCGGATCGCTGCCAGCAGGCGGCCGTAGTTTTCGTTACGGTCGAACAGCCGGCGGAAAGCCTCGTCCTGGCTGCCGTCGGCGGCGACATGCAGCACCTCGGCCGCGCCGCCGGCCTGGCGCACTTCGCCGGCCAAAGCTCGCATGGCCGCGTCACATTCGGGCCGCAGCGGCAGCAGATAAGCACCGTCGCGCAGGCTGCCGCAGCCCAGTGCCCTGGCACCACGCCATAGGCGCATGCGCGCGGCGGCGGGTTTGGTGGGAAGGCTGGCGATCAGCAGCAGCCATGCGGTATCCTGAATCATGTAATAAATAATACAATAATGTATCAAATACTACAAACAACGATGCAGCGTCGCGATTGGGTATCATTGGCATGGCGCGAAATCGGCGCGACAACATTGGAATCGAACGGAGGACACCATGGCTCAGCTGCTCACGGTATCGCGCGCCGCCCACCTGATCGGCGTGACCCGCGCATCGCTGCAAAAGAAAATCAGCGACGGCGACCTGGCCTCCTTCGACGGCATGGTGTCGAGCGAAGAACTGACGCGCCTGTTTCCCGACGTCAGCCTGGAGGAATCGGGCGCTTTCGAGCGCATCACCAAGATCAAGGAAGAAGCCTTCGGCCGCCGTGTGCGCGAACGTCTGCTGCCGAATCAGGAAGTGCTGGCCCAGCGCCTGGCCGTGCAAAGCGAAGAGCTTGAAGATGTCCGTCGCCATCTTGCCCACTATCACGACCTGATCGAAGCCCTGCGCGAGCGGATAGAAACTGTCGCCACGGGCGCGCCGTCCGACCAGCTGGCCGCGCTCGCTGGTTTTCTCGATCAGGGTCTGGCCAGCGTGCTCGGCAGCGAGGAGCCGACCGATACCGTGGCGGTGATGAACGACATGCTGCGCGTCGTCGCGGCCCAGGTCATCGTGCGTCCTTCCGGCCGCGAGTTCTTCGTCGAAGGCAGCGAGACGGTGCTGAAGGCGGCGCTCCGCGCGGGCCTGGTGCCGTCTTACGGTTGCGGCAATGGCAACTGCGGCCTGTGCAAGGCACGCGTCGTCTCCGGCAAACTGCGCCAGACCCATCACACCGACTATCCCTTGTCGGCCACCGAGCGGGCGCAGGGCTATGCGCTGCTCTGCTCGCACACGGCCGAATCCGACGTGGTCATCGAGATGCTGGAAGCCAATGCGCCCGGCGATATTCCCGAGCAGGACGTCGTCGCCAAGGTGCGCAGCGCGACGCGGCTCGATGGCGAGGTCATCCTGCTGCACCTGCAAACGCCGCGCAGCAACCGCCTGCGTTTCTTTGCCGGGCAGAGCGTGACGCTCGGTGTGACCGGCAGCACCATGAATTTTCGTGGCGATTATCCCGTTGCCTCCTGCCCGTGCGACGACCGCAATTTGCTGTTCCACATCCGCAATGACGATGGCGGCGGCGACGATTTCGCCCAGCGCCTGTTTGCTGGCGCCATCAAGCCGGGCGATGCCATCAGCGTGTTTGGTCCTTGGGGCGACTTCGTACTGAACAAGGAATCGACGCGGCCGCTGGCCTTCATCGCCTGCGATACCGGATTCGCACCGATGAAAAGCCTGATCGAACACGCGCTGGCGATAGGCGCGACCGACACCCTGGCGATGGTGTGGGCGGCAACGCGCCCCGATGGTCACTATCTGGCCAACCAGTGCCGCGCCTGGGCCGACGCCTTCGACGACTTCCGCTACCTGCCGCTCACCGCCACCCATCCGGCCGACGCCGCGGCCGCTTCGGTGCGCACGGTCGTCAAGCAGATTGCCGACTTTGCCAATTTCGATTTCTACGTTGCTGGCGATATTTCATTCACCCCCGCCGTCATCGACGGCCTGCGTGCCGCCGGCATTCCCGCCGAGCGGATCAAAGCGGTAGCTTACTGATGCGCCCCACCCAACTCGCCTTCGTTCTCGACCGTGAATTCCTCAGCACGGCCGATGGTCACCACACCCCCGTCATGCTATGGGGCCCGCCGGGCGTCGGCAAATCGCAGATCGTCGCCCAGGTCGCCGCCCGCCATGACGTGCCGGTCATCGATATCCGCCTGTCGCAGATGGAGCCCTCCGACCTGCGCGGCATTCCCTTCCGCGTTGGCAACCTGGTCGAATGGGCGGTGCCGGCCATCCTTCCCGACGAACAGCGGCATGGGCTTCGCGGCGTGCTCTTTCTCGACGAAATCACCTCGGCGGCGCCGGCGGTATCGGCTGCCGCCTATCAACTGATCCTCGACCGCCGCCTTGGTGAATACCGCATCCCCGCCGGTTGGGCGATTTTCGCCGCCGGCAACCGCCAGGGCGACCGTGGCGTCACCTACGCCATGCCAGCGCCGCTGGCCAACCGTTTTTCTCATTTCGACGTCGACGTCAATCTCGACGACTGGGCCTTCTGGGCCTACGCCAACGACATCGACGAACGGCTGATCGCCTTCCTCCGCTTCAAGCCAGAGCTGATTTTTGCGTTCGATCCGGCGCGCACCCTGGCCGGCGAGATGGCTTTTCCCAGCCCGCGTTCATGGGAATTCGCCCACCGCGCGCTGCAAAAATTTGCCGACCATCCCGAGATGCTGGCCGGCGCATTGTCGGCCTGCGTCGGCCACGCCGCCGGCGTCGAGTGCGCCGCCTTCATTGATAGCCTCGACCGCCTGCCCGATCTCGACGCCATCGTCGCCGGCCGCGAGGCCGCCGTGCCGGACGAGATCGACCTGCAATACGCCGTGGCGGCGGCGCTAGCTGGTCGCGCATTACGGGCCAAGGGGAAACCCGAGGCGCAGCAAGTCTGGGGCAACATCCTCGACTACGCCCAGCGCCTGCCACTCAAGGAAATGGGCGTGATGCTGGTGTCCGACATGCACCGCGGCATCGGCTCAACGCTGTTCGCCGTGCCCCAGTTCGCCGCCTGGGCCAACGCGGTAGCCGACGTGATGCTCCATGAGTGAGGCGGGAAGACGCGGAGTTTCATCGGTGGGAAGCCCGGGAGGGGGCCACCCCGCCCGACCTCCCGGTGCCCAAGAAGGCACATATCGGCCGATCGGGGTGGCCCCCTCCCGGGCCGCGAGCGTAGCCGGGTATCGATCGCTGCAAAAAGTCGGCGCTAGCGGCACGGCAGCTAGGCCCGTATCCTTTGCCGCACCGGCCCGCATCGTCCACAGAAGAAGCTTGCGTGAAAGGCGAGCTTGCCGGATGAATGAAAAATCGTGGTCTGTCCCCTATTGTTTTGAATTCGGACGATCGGCCGCATACACCTATGCCTTGGGTTGAAAGAAATAGCATTCGTTTTTGGGTCG
>JAIFMO010000122.1 GCA_020048435.1 Sulfuritalea sp. | reverse complement strand
GGCAGGATGAATTCCTTGAGCGGCGCCAGCTCGGCGTTGAAACGGTCGATAGCGGTTTCGAGACGTCCCGGCTGGGTGTCCTTGAGGAAGGCGCCGCCGGGTACCGAAAGTTCGCCACCCAGATCGAACAGATCGTGCTGCACGCCTGTCAGCAGGCTGCGAACTTCATCGGGCATGTCCTCGCACAACAGCACACCGAGGATGGCGTTGAGTTCATCGACATCGCCCAGCGCAGCGACGCGCGGCGCGTCCTTGCCGACGCGCGAGCCGTCACCGAGGCCGGTGGTGCCGGCGTCGCCGGTGCGGGTATAGATTTTCGAGAGTCGGTAGCCCATGCTGGATTCCTGAAAAAGTCGGCGCTGGCGGGACGGCGATGATAACCGCGATCAGGCCTGCTTCCGCATCGCCGCGACCAGTTCATTCGGCTCGGGCGGGCGCTTCACCACCAGCACCGCGCAGTCGAGGCTGCCAATCACGCGCTCGGTGGTCTGGCCGGTGAGTTTGCGCGAGAGACCCTTTTGCTGATCGTTGCCGATCACCACCAGGTCGGCACCGACCTCTTTGGCCGTGTCGATGATGGCGCGGTCGAGCGGCATGTCGATGATGACGGGCGTGCAGTCGATGCCCTCGACCTTGAATAGCCCCAGCTTGCTGTCGAGATCCTCGGCAGCTGCAGTGCGTTCGGCTTCGGACTGTGCCGCCGCCAGCAGCGTTACCGGCAGTTTGCCGGCCTTGGCGATCTGCAGGGCGACCTCGACGACGGTGCTGCCGATCGGCGTGGCATCGGTGGAGACCAGCAGACGTTGCCGCCACGGCTGCGCCTGCCAGTTGGCGACCAGCACATGGCAGGGCGAACCGACGATGATCTGCTCGGCGTTGTCGCCCAGCAGACGTTCCTTGACGCCGCCGGCGGCCGGCCGCCGGCCGACGATCAGAATGTTGCTGTCGGCGGCTTTCGCTGCGGCGACAACCTCCGCGATCGGCTCCTTGCCGTAGCGGATGAGTGTCTCGCTGGCAACACCAGCTTGTGCCGCCTTGCGCTCGGACTGGGCGAGGCGGGCGCGGGCAATCTCGTCGTCGTCGGCTGAGCCGACGCAGGTCATGATGTCGAGCGTGACGCCGAATTGCCCTGCCAGGGCGATGGCGACATCTTCCGGCGCATGACTGAACTCGCTGCCGTCGGTGGCCAGCAGCAGGCGCTGGCGGCGGAAGCCGTCGGGCAGCACGCCCTTGTTGCACTCGTCGAAAATGCGCGTTTTGCAGGTGCGGCAGACGTCGGGGTCGAGCGTCCAGTAGAGCGCGCTGGTGACGTTGGTCATCACCGGGAAGAAAGCCCCTTCGCCGATTTCATGGGTGTAGCCGCCCTGCCGCAACAGTGCCGCATTGGTCTGATTGAGGCGGTAGAAATACAGCCCGCCGCCAAGGCGCCGCCGCCGCCGCGCTTCCTGCGCCAGCACTTCCGCACCGGCGATATCAATGTACGACAAGCCGGAGCAGGTCAGCAGCACCGATTTTTGGTGCGGATTTTCCTCATCAATCTGCTGCAGCACCTGCTGAACATAGCTGGCGGCACCGAAGTAGAGCGAGCCGGTCATGCGTAGGATGCGCATCTGCGGGCATTCCGGCCGGCCCTTGGCGCGCACGAAGTGATAGGCACCCTTTTCGGGGGCGGGTACCACCGGGATCATTTCCGGCTTCGAGGTGCGGTAGAGGAACATCAGCAGCGACAGGAACACGCCGAGGAAAATGCCGAGCTCGAGGTTGATCAGCGTGCCGATCAGTGTGGCGATGAGAATTGCCGCTTCGGCCTTGCTGCTGTGCCAGATGTGCGCGATGTGGTGGAAGTCGATCAGCCCCCAGGCGACCAGGAACAGGATGCCGGCCATCGCTGCGTTGGGCAGATACGCAGCCAGCGGGGCGACCACCAGCAGAACGAGAACCAGAGCGATGGAGGCGAACACCGAGGCGAGCGGCGTTTTGGCGCCGGCTTCGTAATTGACGCCGGAACGGTTGAACGAGCCCGACGAAGCATACGCTGAGAAGAAGCTGCCGATGAGGTTCGACAAGCCCTGGCCGATAAATTCCTGGTTGCCGTCGATACGCTGTTCGGAGCGCACGGCGATGGCACGCGAGATCGATACCGCCTCGGTCAGCGCCAACATGGTGATGACCAGCGCCGGGCCAATCGTGGCTTTCAGCGTCGCCAGCGAAAAGTCGGGCATGGACAGCGGTGGCAGCCCGGCCGGCAATGCGCCGACGGTGACGATACCGGTCGCTTCCGCCCCCTGCCACAGCACTAGCACCTCGGCGAACAGGCTGCCGATGATCATGGCGGCAATCATGTAGGGAATCTTTTTCAGGTATTTCTTGGTCAGGATGCCGGTGGCGAGGGTGAGTGCACTGACTGCTAGCACCCACGGATTGATGTCGAAAAACTGCAGGTAAAGCTGGTGCAGGATCTCGTAGAAGGGTGTCCCACGCGCGATATCGATGCCGAAGAAATTCTTTACCTGACTGGCGGCGATGAGCACCGCCGCACCGGCGGTAAAGCCGATCACTACTGTGTGAGAGATGAAATTGACTAGCGCGCCCATGCGCGCCAGGCCAAGAATCAGCTGGAACAGGCCGACCAGGAAGGTCAACGTTAGCACCAGCTGGATGTATTGCGCCGAACCCGGTTCGGCGCTGTGCGATAGCGCAGCGAATACAGCGATAGAGATCGCCGTGGTAGGGCCGGAGACGAGATGCCAGGAAGACCCCCACAACGCACCGATGATGGCAGGAATCATCGCGGCATACAGGCCATACTGCGGCGGCAGGCCGGCGATGGTGGCGAAGGCGACGCCCTGCGGTAACACAATCAGCGCACCGGAGATACCAGCGAGCAGATCATCCTTGAGAGTTTTGCGGGTGACCAGCGGCCACCAGAAAAGAAACGGTAACAGCTTTAATACGAGCGTGCGCGAGTTCATTGGCAGGGTAGAAAAGTCGGCGCTGGGGGGACGGCGGCCACATCCTCGGAGCGAGATCGGGTGATGATGAGTGGGTGCAGCGCGCGTTCAACCCGGCGCGACGCAGACCGCAAGGCGCACGATATTAACCCTCTCTGTGCAAAGGGTTGAGGGGAACTGCCTATGCAGCGATTATCGGCGCTTATCGGGGCTTATCAGTTGACATGGCGGTCGCGGGAAAACCGCAGCTTGCTATCATGCGCGACTTTCAAGCGCAATTCTAGGGGAGGAATGCCAGTCATGAGCGTACCAGCCAAACAGACCAAAACCATTGTCGCCGCCATTGTCTTTGCGCTGGTCGGCATTTCTGCTTTTGCTTTCGCGCCCAGTCGAGAGATTGCCGTGGTGCTCAATCTGCTGCTGCTGACGGTGTTCCTGTTTGCCTTCGAGGTGGTGGGGGTCGATGTGGCTGCTGTGTCGGTGATGGTGCTGCTCGGCCTGGTTAGCCACTTCGGCGACATGCTCGGCCTGTCCAAGACGCTGGTGGCGGGGCGCGACCTGTTCAGCGGCTTTTCCGGCAACGCGGTGATCTCGATCATCGCTGTCATGATCATCGGCGCAGGTCTCGACAAGACGGGCCTGATGGGCAAGGTGGCGGGCTTCATCCTCAAGGTCGCCGGCCGCACTGAAGGGCGCATCATTCCGGCGATCTCCAGCACGGTGGGTTTCATTTCCAGCTTCATGCAGAACGTCGGCGCCGCTGCCTTGTTCTTGCCGGTGGTGGCGCGCGTGTCGGCACGCACCGGCCTGCCGATGTCGCGCCTCTTGATGCCGATGGGCTTCTGCGCGATTCTCGGCGGCACCATCACCATGGTCGGTTCCTCACCCCTAATTCTGTTGAACGACCTGATCCTCGCCTCCAACAAGGCACTGCCGCCCGACCAGCAGATGCAGACATGGTCGTTGTTTACGGTGACGCCGATCGGCCTGGCGCTGCTCGGTTCAGGGATTGCCTATTTTGTGCTGGCTGGCCGTTTTGTGCTGCCCGGAAGCGCCGGCGGCAGCACGGCCAGTGCGGCCAACCCGATGGATTATTTCAGGAACCTCTACGGCCTTGATTACGCGGTGTTCGAGGTGGTCGTGCCAGCCGGCAGCCCAATCGTCGGCAAGCTGCTCAACGACGTTGAAGGCCCCAACCGCTTGCGCATCATCGCCATCCAGCGCGGCAGCGACGACCTGCGTATGGGCCCTGCGCGCGACATCGAGATTGTGGCCGGTAGCGTGCTCGGCATTCTCGGTTCGCCCGAGCGCTTGCAGGGTTTTGTTACCGAGAATGCGCTCGAGCTCTCCAAAGAGCTGGATGTCTTTGCCGATCAACTGTCCGCCGCCAAGTCGGGCATTGCCGAGGTGGTGATTCCGCCGGGGTCCGAGTTGATCGGCAAGAGCGCACGCGACGTGTGGATGCGCAAGAAGTATGGCATCTCATTGACCGCGCTGCACCGAGGCGGCGAGACGCTACGCGAAGGCGACGGTGTGCGCGACATGCCACTTCTTTCGGGCGACGCGCTGGTGGTGCACACCAGCTGGGACGCGCTGGCGCAGTTGGCGAAGGACAGGAACTTCGTCGTCCTCACCACCGACTATCCGCACGAGGAACTACGGCCGCAGAAGGTCAATGCCGCGCTGGCCTGCTTCGGCATTGCCCTGATTCTGATTTTGTTTACCAAGACCATGCTGTCCGTCTCGCTGATGGCCGGTGCCATCGGCATGATTCTCTTGCGCGTGCTCAATATCGAGGAAGCCTACCGCGCGGTCAGCTGGAAATCGGTGTTCCTGCTCGCCAGCCTGATTCCCCTGGGCCTGGCGGTAGAAACCAGCGGTACCGCCAAGTGGATCGCCGAACAGACGCTGGCCCTGCTCGGCGGCACACCGGTCTGGGTGATCCAACTCGCCATTGCGATACTTGCCACCTTCTTCACACTGGTGATGTCCAACGTCGGCGCCACCGTGTTGCTGGTGCCGCTGGCAGTGAACATTGCCATTGGTGCCGGTGCCAACCCGGCGGTGTTCGCGCTGACCGTGGCGCTGGCGACTTCAAATTCCTTCTTCCTGCCGACGCACCAAGTGAATGCCCTGCTGATGGGCCCCGGCGGCTACCGCGTCGCCGATTACATGCGGGCGGGGGGTATCATGACGGTCCTGTTCATCGTCGTGCTGATGGTGATGATGAACCTGGTTTTTTGACAGGGGGCATACATGATCCGTAAGAACCCTTCCGGCGACCTGCCGGTTGTCCATGAATCCGCTTTCGTCGATCCCACTGCCATTTTGTGTGGCAAAGTTGTCGTCGAGGCGGACGTTTTCATCGGTCCCTACGTCGTGATTCGTGCTGACGAGGTTAATGAGGATGGGGGCATGGAGCCGATCGTCATCGGCGCCGGCTCGAACATCCAGGATGGCGTGGTGGTCCACTGCAAGGCTGGCGGCGGCGTCAGCATCGGCCGTTCGACCTCGATTGCCCACCGCTCCATCGTGCATGGCCCGTGCGTTGTCGGCGACAACGTCTTCATCGGCTTCAACTCCGTTCTGTTCAATTGCGAAGTCGGCGCGGGTTCCGTCGTGCGTCACAATTCGGTGGTGGAAGGTTGTCACGTGCCGCCGGGGTTTTACATTCCTTCAACGACCAACGTCCACTCCGACGAGGAACTGGCGCGCATCCAGCCAGTGTCGGGTGATGCGACGAGCTTTTCCGAAA
>JAIFMO010000173.1 GCA_020048435.1 Sulfuritalea sp. | reverse complement strand
TCGATGGCGCAGGCGGCATCCGGCTGGCGGTAACGCGTCTTGGCGGCATAAACCCAGTGCGGGTGCGGCGGCTTGCCCGAAATCCAGGACAGCTTGGCCGCGGTCAGGCGATCGCGCAGCAGCGCCGGATGCGCGTGGCCCTGCACGACATAAAGCACGTTCGCCGCCATGTCCTTGGCGGCAACGAACCATGGCTCTTCGGGCGCGCCCTTGACGCCACCGATGCCGAGACCCTCGCGCTGCCCCAGGGTAAAGTACATCAGTCCCTCGTGATGACCGATAACGCGCTCGTCGTCGAGGCGGCGAATCTCGCCCGGCTGCTTCGGCAGGTAGCGGGAAAGAAACTCGCGGAAAGGCCGCTCGCCGATGAAGCAGATGCCCGTCGAATCCTTCTTGGCGTGGTTGGGCAGGCTGGCTTCCTCAGCGATCTTGCGCACATCGCGCTTGTAAAGATGGCCGACGGGAAACAGTGTTTTCGCCAACTGCGCCTGGTTGAGGCGATAGAGGAAATAGCTCTGATCCTTGGTGCCGTCCTCGGCTTTCAGCAACTGAAACTCACCAAGAAACTCGCGCACCTGGGCGTAGTGACCGGTGGCGATCCTGTCGGCGCCGAGACGTAACGCATGGTCGAGGAAGGCCTTGAACTTGATTTCGGAATTGCACAGCACATCGGGGTTGGGCGTGCGCCCGGCCTGATATTCGGCGAGGAAGTCGGCGAAGACCCGCTCTTTGTACTCGGCGGAAAAATTCACTACCTCGAGGTCGATGCCGATCACATCGGCAGCGGCGGCGGCATCGATCAGATCCTGGCGCGAGGAGCAATAGTCTTCGGTGTCGTCGTCCGCCCAGTTCTTCATGAAGAGGCCGACCACCTTGTGCCCGGCGCGTTTGAGTAGCAGCGCGGCGACGGCGGAATCAACCCCGCCGGACATGCCAACGACCACACTGGCTTTCTTAGAAATCCGGTCCATCATCCCGCTCCCATTCATCCAGCGGCGCGACCCACGCCGGTTTGCCATTGTCGGCGTACCAACTATCGACCACCCAGGTACGTTTCTCTTCGTCGATGCGAATCACGCTGACGCCATCGCCCAGATCCTCGAGCGCCGCGCTGAAATGCTGGGTCACCAGGAATGATCGCCGCACGGGCTCCAGCACGCGATGGAAGCGCAGCCAGCCGCGATCCTCGATCATCTTGAGCAGGCGCGTCGTGGTGGTCGAATGATCGATACAGTCCATCTGCCCCGGCATGCCGCCGTCGTTGTAATTGCCGGCACGGTCATTGCCGATCGGCGTCTGCTCCGCCGCCCAGCCATAGAGCTGGCCGACAATTACGGCCAGCAAGGCCCGCTCGCGTGCCGACGAATTGGCCGCCGCCAGCATCTCGCGCATCCAGGCCAGGCGCGGACTGGAGAACACCACGGTTTCCTGGGCGGCGCAACTGTAATTGAAACAGACGTCCACCGCCTCCTCGGCTTGGGCGTTGGTCGCGTGCAGCCACAACGGCAAAAATGCCAGGACGGCCAGCCAGCGCATCAGGCCCAGGTGCTAATGAGGTCAAGGGGAAAGCGACGTCCGGACAGGTAGTCCTGCACACAACGCCATACCAGCGGGCTGCGATGGCGCGCCACGCTTGCCTCGATTTCAGCGGGCGTCAGCCACACGGCGCGGACGATGCCGACATCGAGCGGGCGTGCCGTGTCGCTAGCGCCGACTTTTCCGGCAAAGGAAAACCGCAGGTAAGTAATGTCGCCTTGCGGCCGTTGCCATTGATAAACCCCCACCAGCGCGGTCGGCTCGAACAGATGCGCGGTTTCTTCCATCGCCTCGCGGGCGCAGGCCGCGACCAGCGACTCGCCCTCGTCGAGATGACCCGCCGGCTGGTTGAAGCGCAGGCCATCCTCGGTTTCTTCTTCGACCAGCAGAAAGCGGCCATCGCGTTCGATCAGCGCGGCGACAGTGACGTTGGGTTTCCAGATAGGTGAGCTCATGGCGGAATTCTATCGCTCTCCATGAACAGGAAGTCGCAGGACACCAAGATGCCAAGCGACCCTCATTCCGCCGGGCGCTTGTTGCGGATGACGCGAGCCGCAACCCGATGAGGAGCAAAAGCGAACCGTCGAACGCTGGCCTCAATATCCAAACGCCTTGAGGCCCGCATCAACCACCCCTTCCCAGCCCTTGCCGAAAAATTTCCTCGTACCACCCCAAGTCGGGATTTCCTGAGAAATGTAGAAACCATCACCCTTGAACCGATCCTTGAACAGGGATTGCTTACCGAGGAAATACTCGACGAGGGTGCCGCCCCGCCGCATCCTGTACTCGAGGTTCGCGCTAAAGCCCAACACCTGCGCCTGATCGATGTCGCTCCCCTCGACCCTGACCTGATTTACATGAACACCCCGGCCACCCTTGACAATCAACGCTGTCGGACCATGAAATACGAAGTAGCGGAACCGCAACGTAAGCCAGCCATGAAGAGAGCCCCACCGCCAAAGAGACTCAATGCGGAGCGGTTGATCCTGGCGTTGCAGGATCCCGACAAGGAAATGCGGATGGAGCACTATCGCGGTCCCCGCGGGCAGGCTGATCATGCCGATTTCATCGAAAGGGGCATCGGCCGGCACCGTAAGTTTGATTTGAACGTCTTGCGTTCCCTCAAATGGCCGCAGTTTCGTGAGATTGAACATGCCTGTGACAAGACTGGCAAACCAATACTTCCAAGAGAGAAAAAGCTGCTGACTCTTTGTGCAGTTTTCAGTATTTTCCCGCGTAATACTCTGCTGGACCAGCAACTCCCATGACGGAGCAATCTGAAGGGTTATCGAAGTGTCGGAAATCTTCCCGTTGGCCGAGCTACTTCCGGGAACAGCACCGAGCAAACCACTGACGCCAGGCAACAGCACCACTGCGGCAGCCTTGGATATGAGGTGGGCCAGGCCATAGAAGCACAATCTGATCGCGAACGGCAACAAGAGAGCCCCGAGCAAAATACTTGCAGCGAGCGGCGCACGCGGGTTCACATACTTCCCGATCCAACTCTCGGCCAGCCAGACTTCCTTGGTCGCTATTTCATTCATCAGATCGATCAATTGCTTATCCTGAGACGATTGATCGATCTTGAAGACATTCAAATGCCTCATCGCTTGTTGCAAGTTCGCTTGCTTCAACTTTATGGCGCTTTGTACTAACGCCAACCGCCTGTCCAGGTCCGCCCGGTTAGCAGTTAGCCCGGCATGTTGCCCCATCAAATTCTGTAATTGATTGTATTGGGGCGTAAACGGGATCTTCACGAATTTCGGGTTGTTATTGACCAACGCCTGCCATTGAGCGATCACACCGTTGGCACTCACGATCTGCGCTTTGATTGCGGTAATAAGCGCCGCTTCCTGCTGCCGCAAAGCCGCGCTAGCCTGCGAATAAACTGCGGTACTTTTTATTGCTTTGACTTGCTGCCTCCGTGCGTCGATTTCAAAATCCAATTTGAGAATTTCGAGATACGCAGGAGAGAAGTGAAGTTTTCTCTCAAGGGGGTGGTCATCCCATGTCTTCTGCCGGCGGCCTTCCAGTTCTTTCAGATGCCGATCAGCCTCATCGGCAACAGCCTGCAAATTATTCGCCGCGGATCGGGTCTCGGCATTGACTTTGGCATTGATACCGACAATCGCCTTTTTCGCTTCTTCCAGACCTGCTCGCATTTGCGCCAACTGCCCGGCGACTTCCTCCAGACGAAACCATTCGCCGTATATGAAAAAGCCAGCAACCACGACGGCAAGAATGGCAACATAGTTGATTGCCTGCTTTCCAAACCACCCAATAACTTTCGCCAGAGCATGCACTTATCGTTGTACCGTCAGATAACCTATATTGCAGACTGTCATGACATCAAGGGCCGAATGACTTCTATGGGTCGTGTTGAAGTCAACGAAAATTCCATGTGCGAATTTATTCCCGATGAACATCGCGCGGACATCTCCCGCATTGAAATATGCTTTAAAAATATCAATCACAAAATTCGGATAGCCGCTATTTCGAGCGCCAGATCCGCCGCAGTGCAGCCCGCACGGCGCGGGCTGCGGTGGAGTGGGTCGCGCGACCAGTCTGTAGCGGCGAGTCGCAAGCGGTACTCCACCTCGTCCAATCCCGCTTTGTCGAGCACATCAAACACCTCGGCCCGTGCCCGCTGTTGCGCCTTGTGCAATTGCATCTGGATGCGGCTATGCACGCCGACCCGGCCATCGCCGGTAGTTTCCACCGACAGGAAAAGCGCCTGCGGATGCCGCTCGGTGATCAGCGACTGCACCCCGTCGGAGACGCCGCTCGACGGCATGCAGCCGAATGGCTTGATGCTGAGGGTCATGCCGACCTTGCCGTGAACCACGTTGTCGATCAGCTTGCCGACCTCCATATGACCTTCGCCGCCCCGAATGTGGTTGTTGTAATGCGGATGGGCAATACGTGCAATCTCGTCCATGTCGGGCAGATGGTAGTCGCGCAGCCCGAGCAGCCGCGCATATACGGCGAATCCGCCGCGCAACAGCCGCTCCGCCAGCACCAGTCGCGCCAATCGCGCCGCTACATTGACGCCGCGCAAGCCACGCCGGCCGCCGTCGGCCTGTTGAAGTGGGCGACGCACCGCAGTGTCGAAGCGACCCTGCCAAATCACGTAGAGCATCCAGGAGGTGAACGTCTGAATTTCCACCTCCGCTCCTTCCGCTTCGAGCAAGCGCTGCAACCGGTAGTTACCATCGCCTTCGGTCGTCATCGCCCAGAATTCACCGATGATCGCCACCCGCGGCTTGATCCGGCTGCGATCAACCGCCACTCGCAGCAGCAGTTGCCGGCAACGCCACAGCGCTAGCGTCAGCGGGCGCTGCTTCTCGAAGGCTGCGACCAGCAGCTCGCGGCAACGGGTGACGGCGACATCGGTCGCGCCGGGCTCGATTTCATAGGGGCGGATCCGGTAGGCTAGCAGGTTGAGCAGATCGCCGATGACGAAGGCCTCGAATACGCGCAGGAAAGCCCGCAGGGACATGCGAAAACCACCGCCTTCGCCGACCTGCTGATGCAAACCGGCTGTCTGCGACAGCGTGAGCACGCGAAATCCTTCGAAACCGGCATCGTGCAGTGCTTTGCGGTATTCGGTCAGGTAGCTGCCGAAGCGGCAGGGGCCGCAGGCGGCGGCCGTAATGAAGACGTAGCGCCGCACGATCTCCGTCACAGGCACCCCCTCAACGTCGCGTAACTGGCGCAGAAATTTGAGCAGGTTGCCGACCATGAAGTAGGTCGGATTGCACTGCCCGCGGTTGCCGAATTCCTTGCCGATGCGCAATGCCTCGTTATCGGGCGGATCGAGCGTCACGGCCCGGAAACCGAGCCCCCGCAGCGCGGCAGTGAATAGCTGGTCCTGAGCAATGGTCAGGCCCGCCATCAGCAGGGTGGTGGTGGCCCGCTCGGCGTCGACGAAGCGCTTGTCGATGTGTTCGCGATACTGCGGCATGTCCCGGCATGCTTCGCGCCGCCGCTCGCGTTGCGCATCCTGTAGCTGCTCCTCGCGCCGACGCAGTGCCTGCGCGAAGGTCCGCAGGCGCATCGCGATCGATGCCGCCGGCCGATTGGCATCAATGTCGTGCAAACTGGCGAAGGGCGTGCGCGAGAGGGTAAGGATGCGGTCGATCAGACCGTAGACCGGTGCATCGTTGCCACACTTGAAACTGGAAAGATCGAGTACCGCGATGTTGGGATGGCGCGCGGCAAACTTGGCCGCCCACACCTTCTGCGTCGAATTGACGCTGTAGTTCTCCGGCCAGACATCGCGAATATCCAGCGGGCTGTCGATGGTTCCGGCGGCAAGATCCGCACCAAAATGATGCGTCAACCAAGCCGTATCCTTGGGGATCGAGCGGATCGACAGAACGGGATAACCAAGCGCCTGTAGTGCCTCGGTCACCTCGTGGTTGATACCCGGATCGCTGTGATAGGGACGACCAAGCAGCAGAATGCCGATGCGATCATCGCGTTCGAGTTGCTCGATCAGCCGCCGTCCCCGGGCTTCCATGTCCTTGTGGAAGCGATCCAGCGCCCGCCACCCTTGCCCGACGGCGAAATCACTTTCGCCGGCCGTCACCCGCAGCCGCGCGCCCCAGCAGGCGAATAACTGGGCCCTGAGCAGATTGAGCTCGTTCATGGTGAGCGCAGCGTCGACATAATCGATGCCGGCCCGGGCAAAGAAATCGTTCTCCTTGGTGAAGGCGGCACGAATCACGTTGGGTGTGCCGCTCACCACCGGACAACAGGCATTGTCGATTACCGGCGCCACAAAATTGGGCAAATGGGTAAGCGTCGGAAAAAACAGGAAATGGAGCGGTTCACGTACGCCAGGCGCGGGAAACAGCAGGTTATGGATATGCGCCTGGGCCACTTTCGCCGGGAAGCAGGGATCGTTCGAACCGTACTTGCCACCCACGGCGAAAAGGCGCTCGGAGGTGTCATCGCTGAATATCAGGTTGCCAGCGGCAATGCCGAGCGTCTCGAAATAAGCGCGAAGGAATGGCGCAATACTCCACAAGCCCAGCGCCTTCGGCATGCCGATCCGCAGCGAACCTCGCCAGGCCTGTGTCGCAGCATTACTGCGGGTGAGGCCGCGACTGGGCAAGGCCTCCTGATCGTCGTCGTGTCGAAAACACCGCCGCGCCTCGTACGCCACGAGATTCGGCGGCCGGCGACCCTGCTGGCGACGCGCCCGCTGCCTTTCCCGCAAGGCGGTCAAGCTATCTACCTCGCCTTTATCGCAGCCAAAGCCGGCGACATGGCGCGCACCGAAACCATCGGGTGTGTGGGTATCGATGAAGGTGCGCGGGCAACGGCTGGCGCAAAGCGAACATTGGGTGTCGGCATCATTGCGGCTGACATAGGCGAGTGAAATTGCCGCATCAAGACCGACAAAAGTCGTACTGCCGCGCCGTCGCACCACCCTTTGCGCCTCCAGCGCGGCCCCGATGGCCCCGGCCTCGCCGGGGTGGGGATGCACCCGGATGTCGGCGTCAGGTACCCGTTCGCGGATGTAGTCGACCTGCGCCTTCACCGCCGCCAGGTTGCTCTGGGTGCCGCCCTGCAGCACGAAACACCGCCCCAGTTCCGCCAGCCGCGGAATTCGTGCCACGTATTGCCATACGTTTTTCGGCAGTACCTGGGCCAGCCCGGCCATCAACTCCTCGCGGGCAAACCCTTCCTGCTGAAAGTTCACACGATCGGTGTCGAGGAACACGGCACAACCCTGGTTGAAGCGGGGCGCGAACTCGGCCCGAAAGGCGTGCTCGGCATAATCCGCGACTGGTACGCCGAACTGCTCCGCCATGGCCTGCAGCATCATGCCGTTGCCAGCGCTGCACTGGGTCGAAAGACGAAAATCCCTCAGCTCCCCGTTTCGCAGCATCAGTACCTTGACGTCCTGCCCGCCGATATCGCAGACCACATCGACCTCGGGAAAATAGTGGCTGGCGCCGCGCATGTGCGCCACGGTTTCGACGACATTGACGTCAGCGCGCAAGGCGGCTGCCAGCACGTCGGCGGCATAGCCGGTGACGCCGAAGCCGTCGATGCGCAGCGTCGAGCCCACGGCAGCGGCCCGCGCACGCAGTTCGCCGAGCATTGCCTTCATATCCTGCAGCGGATTGCCGCCCGAAAGGCGATAGATCTTCAGCACGGCCTCGCCAGCCGCGTCAATCAGTACGCACTTCGACGATGTCGATCCGCCATCGAAGCCGAGATAGCCGGCAACGATGCCTCCGGACGGGAAAGGGCGGGGAACAAAAAGCGGTGGTGAATATTGCCGCAGGAAATCTGCCAGTTCGGCCGTATCCCGGACCAGCGGCGGCCCTGCTGCTGCACTCAAGGCGATCCGGCGGCCACGGGCAATGAAATCACGCAAGGCTTCGAGACCCCGAAACATGCCGATTGCGGCCTGCTCCCGCAAACCGTGCAGTGCGGCACCGTAGGCGGCGTAGAGGGTGGCAGTGGGCGGTATCAAAATCAGTTCCTCCAGCGGCTGATCCGGCCAGTCGAAACCGCGTTCCTGCCAACTTTGCCGGATGCGTAGCCGCCAGCACTCCTGCAATACCGGCAGGTAGCGGTTAGGGCCGCCGAGCAACAGCACCTTGGGGCGCAAGGTGCTGCCCCGCGCAAGCACCGACAGGTTCTGCATCACGATGGCATCTGCCAGCGAGCAGACAATCTCGTCGGCGGGCACGCCGGACTTCACCAGATTGGCAATGTCGGTTTCGGCGAATACGCCGCACTTGGCGGAAACACGATGCAGGTTCTCTTCCCGAAAATGCAGGCGGGCCACATCATCTGGCGTCAGCCCCGCCCTGGACAGGCACTTGTCGATGGTCGCACCGGTACCGGAGGCGCACTTGTCGTTCATGCTCGCCGTCGACCGCCGCTCGCCGGTCTGCTTATGTGTCGAGAAGTGGATAATCTTGGCATCCTGGCCGCCAAGCTCGATCACGCTGCCAGCATCCGGATGAAGGGCCTCCACCGCCAGTGTGACGGCATTAACCTCCTGAACGAATCGACCGCCGAGCACCGCCGTCAGCGGCCCGGCGCCGGAACCGGTGAGCCGGAGCGGGCAAGCACCGCTCACTCCAACGCGGAAACGGCGCACGACATCCTCCAGCAATTGCAGCGCGAGTTCGGCCTGGCGGGCATGGTGGCGACGGTAGTCGCTCCAGAGGATCGCCAGACTCTCGCCATCGACCACGACCGCCTTTACGGTGATCGAACCCACGTCCAGACCGATGATCAGCCGCTGCCCGGTTCTTTCCATGGCGGATTCAAATTCGAATTACGTTGCTATGATTGGCGGCAAACCACGGTTGTGGATCGCCAGCTTCGATGCATCCCCTGATTCCCTATTTCCAGACCATCCAGTTCACCCTGCCGCTGCCCGACTTTTTTCCGGCACGGCAGGTGACCCTCTATGGCTTTGGCATCGCGGTGGCCCTCGGCATCATTATCGGTCAATGGATCGCGCTCCATCGCGCCCGGCGCCTTGGCCTCGATTATTCGATCCTCTATGAAGCATTGTTCTGGATCGTGCTCGGCGTGGTGGTCGGCGGGCACATCGGTTACGGGATTTTCTATCATCCACGCGAGTATTTCGCCAACCCTCGCCTGTTCCTTGATCTGTCGGGAGGGCTGTCCAGCGTCGGGGGTTTCGCCTTCAGCGCCGCGGCGCTGGTACTGCTCTTCCGTCACCGGCGCCGGCCCTTCTGGCCCTACGCCGACTGCATCATGATCGGGCTCGCCTTCGGTTGGTTTCTTGGCCGCATCGGCTGCACCATTAACCACGAACATCCGGGTAGCGCGACGCGCTTCTTCCTCGGCCGCTTCTGCCGCCCGGTCGAGAACCACACGATCGAATGGCCGCAGTGGATGACAAAGGCCGTCCCCGACCTGCGTTTCAGCCACTGCATCGAGCCGGAACAAGCCGCGGTGACAAGTTACGCCGATCAGGTACCGGCCGATTACAGCGGTATCGTCGGGATGCACGACATGGGGTTGTACGAGGCCATGTTCGCCCTCGGCCTGTTCATCTTGTTCCTCTGGCTTGACCGCAAGCCACGCTTTTCCGGCTTCTACGTCATGCTGGCCATCGCCCTCTACGCGCCAGCGCGTTTTCTGATGGATTTCCTGCGCCCGGAAGCAGGCAATCCGCGCTACTTTCATCTTTCTCCAGCGCAATGGGGCATGATCCTGCTGGCCATCGTGGGTTGGTGGGGAATAAAGCGGCTGCGGGAATCCGATCACAAACCCAAGGCCCCGGTGCGGTCTCAGTAGGGCCGCAGCGTCGCCCGTACCGAAAAATCCATTTGCCCGTAACCGGCGGGCAGGCGCCCGTTCAGTTTCAACAGGCTGGTCAGCGGCAGGCCCGAGTCCATGGCGATGTCGACCTGCGATTCGCTCTGCACGGTGGCGGCGCCCAGCGCAGCCAAGAAGCTTACCGGCCCCCGCGCGGTGGCATGCACGGCCTGCCGGCCTTGAACGACCCGGGAACCGGTTACGACCAGCGTTGGCATCGGCGTACTCAGTTTCACGCCAGGTTCCATGTAGTTCAGAATCCCCGCCACCGTCGTTTGCAGGCTACCCAGTGCTGCCCCCTGACGGAGTGCCGCAGCGGGCAGCACCATCGATGCGACACCCCCCAGCGACATGGCGGTGGCCATCAGGTAGGGCGAATGCCGGCGCCCTTCGGGGTCGTCCCGCACGAGCGAACTAAAATTCACCTCTTGGCCCTGTAGAGCACCATGGGCGTCAGTGACCATATCGATGGTCACAAGGGGGCGGTTGTCGCCGAGCGCATGGCCATCCACCTGCGAGCGGTTGATGACGATGCGCCAGAAAAAACCCTCGGCTACCGGCACTACCGAGCCGTCACCCAGCAAGGTGCCGAGATGGCCGAGCTTGTCCGGGAAATCGCCGGCATTGTTCACGACGACACCCACGCGGAACCGATGCGCCCCGGCAAGGCGCAGTTCAACAGCAGAGGCCAGCGGCTTGGGCGGCGGACCATCGGCCGGCGAACCGGTCTGGGCCTGCACTGCCAAAGATAAACCCGCCAGGAGCATGAAGCACGACAAGCGAAACAAACCGAACAGGAAAGTCATTTTCGGCTCCGCAATCAGTGGGGATGGTAAGTGCCGCCGCCGGGCGGATGGTAGGTCGATGGAGAACTGGGCGGCTGATAGACCGACGGGGTACTGGGCGGCTGGTAGATCTGGGTTGGCAGGTCGACCTTGGGGCCGGTCAAGGGGGGGGTGACGCTGCCCGGTGGCGTCGGCGGATGCGCCGGCGTAGAGGGCGTGAGCTTTTCGCGCTCGACGGCGGCGGCCTTGCTTGCCCCCTCGACCCTGTCCGCTGCCGCAAAAAACTCGGTTCTCATCGGCTCGAAGCCGGCACTGGGCAGGCTTCCGCTATTGAGTTCAGGGCCACCCTCGCGCTGGTAAGTGACCATGCCATCGCTATAAGTCCGCTGGGTGATCGTACCACCGGGCGCTTTCCGGGTAACAATCTTGGGCGGCGAATCATCCCCCCCGCCACAGCCAGAGATGAGGGGGAAGGCGGCGGCAATCGATAGAGTGGACAAGACCGCCGCAACGACCAGCCTGGTTTGGAATTTATCCATGACGTGATTCCTTCCAATCATTGAATCCGCGACTCGACCCAAGCCGGCACCGAAGCCAGCGCCGTAGCCAGGTTTTCGGGTTGGGTGCCGCCGGCCTGCGCCATGTCGGGGCGACCACCGCCCTTGCCGCCAACCTGCTGGGCGACCATATTCACGAGTTCGCCGGCCTTCACTTTCGCGGTCAAGTCGGCGGTGACACCGGCGATCAGCGACACCTTGCCATCAGCGACAGCGGACAACACGATGGCAGCGCTCTTCAGCTTGTCCTTCAGTTTGTCCATGGTTTCGCGCAGGGCGGTAGCGTCGGCACCTTCGAGTTGGGCCGCGAGAACCCGAATCACCAGCCCATTTGCGCCCTTGACGTCGCTGGCCTGATCGGCCAGATCATCACCTTGCGCAGCAGCGAGCTTCGACTTCAATCGCGCCAGTTCCTTCTCCAGTGCCTTCATGCCGTCGATAAGCTGCGCCACGCGCGCGGCGGCTTCGGCGGGTTGGGCCTTGATCTCGGCTGCGACCGCCTCAAGCTGCGCCTGCTGCTGCTGGATGCGGGCCACGGCAACATCGCCGCAAACCGCCTCGATGCGGCGCACGCCGGCTGCCACGCCGGATTCCACGACCACCTTGAACAGGCCGATATCGCCGGTGCGCGCCACATGGATGCCGCCACAGAGTTCGCACGACGAGCCGATGTCGAGCACGCGTACCTCGTCGCCATACTTCTCGCCAAACAGCATCATGGCGCCGGTCTTTTGCGCGTCTTCCAGCGCCATCACCCGCGCCTGGGTGGCGGCATTGGCGATGATTTCGTCATTGACGATGCGCTCGACCCGGACAATTTCAGCCGCCGTCATTGGCTGGGTGTGGGCGAAGTCAAAGCGGGTCTTGTCGGGGTCGACCTGCGAGCCTTTTTGCTGAACGTGGGCGCCAAGCACGGAGCGTAAAGCCTTGTGCATCAGATGCGTGGCCGAATGATGGCGCACGGTGCGGGCGCGGGCGGCCGTGTCGACTTTTGCCGTAACGCTAGCGCCGACTTTTAGTGTGCCCGTGCTCACCACGCCGTGGTGGCCAAAGACGCTGGCCTGTATCTTTTGCGTATCCTCGACGGCAAGAATGCCACCCTGACCCTGACCCATTGCGCGTAGTTCGCCGCGGTCGCCAACCTGGCCGCCGGACTCGGCGTAGAACGCCGTGTGATCGAGCACCGCCACGCCCATTTCGCCTTCGTGCAGTTCCTTGACCGGTGCGCCGTCCTTGTACAGGGCCAGCACCTGGCCCTTGCTTTCCAGTCCCTCGTAGCCGTGGAAGATGGTGGCCGGGCCATCGTAATCGAGGTTTGCCGCCATCCTGAACTTGCCAGCAGCGCGCGCCTGTTCCTTCTGCTGCGCCATGGCGGCGTCGAAAGCGGCCGCATCCACCGTCACCCTGCGCTCACGGCAAATGTCGGCGGTCAGGTCGAGCGGGAAGCCGTAGGTATCGTGCAGCTTGAAGGCCGTGGCGCCGTCGAAGACCATCTTGCCGACCCGGTCCATCGCCGTCAGTTCGGCCTCGACGATGGCCATGCCGTGCTCGATGGTGCTGAAGAATCTGTCTTCTTCCTGCTTGAGAATGTCCATCACGCGCGCCTCGTTGGCGGCGAGTTCGGGATAGGCTTTGCCCATCTCGGCGACGAGATCGGGCACCAACTTGTGGAAGAAGGCTTCGCGCGCGCCCAGCTTCCAGCCATGACGAATGGCGCGGCGGATGATGCGGCGGAGGACGAAGCCCCGCCCGACATTGCCGGGAATAACCCCGTCGGCCAGCAGGAAAGCGCAGGCGCGGATATGGTCGGCCAGCACGCGCAGGCTGGGGCTATCCAGGTCCGTGTCCTCATTCAGTCCGATGGTTTCACGCGCGGCGGCCTTGATCAGCGCCTGGAACAGGTCGATCTCGTAATTGGCGTGTACACCCTGCAGCACCGCCGAGACACGTTCAAGCCCCATGCCAGTGTCGACCGAGGGTTTTGGCAGCGGATGCATCACGCCGGCTTCGTCCCGATTGAACTGCATGAAAACGTTGTTCCAGATTTCGATATAGCGGTCGCCGTCCTCTTCGGGCGAACCCGGCGGGCCACCCCAGATATGCTCGCCATGATCGTAAAAAATTTCAGTGCATGGGCCACAGGGACCGGTATCGCCCATCATCCAGAAGTTATCAGACGCGTAACGCGCCCCCTTGTTGTCGCCGATGCGAATGACCCGCGCGGCCGGCACGCCGATCTCTTTCGTCCACAGGTCGTAAGCCTCGTCGTCCTCGGCGTAGACCGTGACCCAGAGCTTGTCCGCGGGCAATTTGTAGACTTCGGTCAGCAGTTCCCAAGCGTACTTGATGGCATCGCGCTTGAAATAATCGCCGAAACTGAAGTTGCCGAGCATCTCGAAAAAGGTGTGATGACGCGCGGTGTAGCCGACGTTTTCGAGATCGTTGTGCTTGCCACCGGCGCGCACGCATTTCTGCGAGGTGGTGGCGCGGGAATAGGGTCGCTTGTCGAAGCCAAGGAACACATCCTTGAACTGGTTCATGCCGGCATTGGTGAACAACAGCGTCGGATCATCGTGCGGCACCAGCGAACTGGAGGCGACAATCTGATGACCCTTGGAGGCAAAGAAGTCGAGGAAGGCCTGGCGGATTTCGGAGCTTTTCATGGCGGGCACGGTTCAGAAGGCAGGTTGCAAAGCATAGGTCAGCACCCGCCAAATGGTAACGAGGCTATCCCTGAAGTCGCACACAAACTGCCCGACTCTGGCATGCCCCCAATGTAATATTTTGGTGCATTTCATGCTACCGACTGGCTGAATGGAAGTCAAACCGGATCGCCCCTTTGCGGGGAGAAGTTTGCCTGAAGCTCGATCAGCCGAAAAAAACCAGCGCCGCAGCCAGCAGCAGGCCATGGAGCGAGGCGGCCAGGATGGTGAGCTTGATCGCTGGCGCCAGTTGCACCGGCTCAGTGGCGTGGCGCCAGAGTATGCGCAAGGCGCCGAAGCTGGCGACGGCGGGCAACAGGGAAATCAACGCCGCCAGCGGCATGAAACCGAGCAACGTCATCGTCAGCACCCAGCCATAACAGAGCAGGGCAAGGGCGGCATAGCCCCAGCGTGACGTGTTCGCGCCAAGCCGCACCACCACTGTGCGCTTGCCGACGGCAGCATCGGCCGTGATGTCTGGAAACTGGTTGATGTAGAGCACATTGGCCACCAGCAAGGCGAAGCCGAGGCCTGCTGCTACCGGAGCGAAATTGAATTCGCGCCGCTGCACGAAGTCCGAGCCGATCACCACCAGCAGCCAGGCCGCCGTGATGCCGAATTCGCCGAGGCCGCGGCTTTGCAACTTTAGCGGCGGCGCCGAATAGGCCCAGCCAACCAGGAGGCCGGCAACGCCGATCCAGATCAGGCCGGCGGCGCTGACGGCGGTGAGGTAGAGTCCGGCCGGAATGACGGCAGCGAGCAGCGCATAGCCAAAGACGCCCGTGGCACGCAAGGACAGCACGCCGTTCTGGACGAAGCGACTGCCGCCGGTAAAGGGAAAAACGCGGCTGGTGTTGGCGGCATCGCAGCCGGACAAACTGTCGTAATAGTCGTTGATGACATTGGCGCCGGCGTGCGCTACCAGCGCAAAGAACAGCGTCAGCGTGGCCAGAGCCGGCACCAAAGCAACGCCGCTGCCGGCGGCGCTGGCCAAGCCGACCAGGCAGCCGACAAAGGTAACGGAAAGAAAGGCGGGCCGTGTCGCGGCGAAATAGCGCAGCGCGGGATTGGGCAGCGCGGCGAGCGTGGGCTCCATCGGTTGCGGCATCGGGATTCTCCCTCGGTTACTTCAGCAGTGTAGCGGCGGCAGCGTCAAGTTCGGCCAGGCTCATCGGGCCGATTTTCTTCGAGACGATGCGGCCCTGACGGTCGATCACCACAGTGTAAGGCAGGCCGGCGCGCTCGTTGCCCAGTGCCTGCATCAACCAGATGCCCTTGCTCTTGGCCAACACGACCGGATAGTTCATCTCGTAGGCCTTGGCGAAGTCGCGCACGGACTCGGCGTTGTCCTCGATGCCGATGCCGACGACCTCGATGCCGCGACTCTTGTACTTGGCGTGCGTCTTGATGAAATCCGGAATCTCGGCCTTGCAGGGTGGGCACCAGCGCGCCCAGAAATTGACGATCAGCAACTTGCCCCGGTATTTCGAGAGCGCCGCCGGCTGGCCATCCATATCCGTCAGCGTAGCGGCAAAGAGCGGCTCGGCCGGAGAAATGTCTTCGGCGCGAGCGAAGGTCGCGGCCAATAGCAGGCAAAGAATCGACAAAACACTGAGCAAGGAGCGGGGCATGGCGCGGGTCATGGCGCGGGTCATGGCAAATCTCCCTTGCGGAAGAGGAAATAACCCAACGACGCGGCGCCAAGGCCGATAGCGGTGGGATAAAACAGCGCAAACACCTTGTAGCCCGGCAGGCCGAAAAGGTCGAGGATCACATAGGCCGAGGGGCCGAGCACGATGAGTTGCGGGTCGAACAAGGCCAGCGCGGCCGTGCGGAACACCTGTAGCGGGTTGGCCAGCGCGATCAACACGGCAACTTCGGGGGCGACCTTGCCCTGGATCATGACGCCGAGCAAGATGAGGTCGAGGAAGAGCAGCAGTGTCAGCCAGACCAGGAAGGCCGCGCCCTGCGCCACGTCGGTGCCGCGCGCCACCGCCGAGATCAGCATGCCGATGCCGAGGAAGCATGCCGCCATCGCCGCCAGCAGCGCCGTGTAATAGCCGAACATGCCCCACGGCACGTCGATGCCGACCACCAGCGCCCAGAGCACGGCGCCGAGCATGGCGAGAAATACGGGGGTGAAAATCACTACATAGCGGCCGACGATCTTGCCCCAGAACCAGGCGGCGAGCGACACCGGCAGCGACAGCAGATATTCGAAGACACCGGCCTCGCGGTCGCCCGCCACCGAACGCACGGTGGTGATGAGCACGAAGATGGGCAGGATGGCCATGGTGAGCTGAATGTAGGTCACCAGCAGGCGCGAAAGGCCGATGAAGCCAAGCACGCGCGATTCGGTGAGGCCGAAAAGGAACAGCAGCGCCACGATGCCGCCGAACACCAGCGTATAGATCTGGAACCAGCGGGCGCGCAGCGATTCGACGATGTCGAGTTTGGCGGTAAGCCAGAGTTGTTTCACGCGCGCCCTTTTTTGAATTTGGTCACTACATGCTCGCACATGGTGGGGAAATCAACCGAGCCGGCCTGGGGATGGGCGACGGCACCAAAATTGAAGCCCATGGGCGAAGTCTTGGTAATGTACTGGGACTTCGTCGCCTCAAGCCACGTCACGTCCTTGCCGCTGCTATTGACGTCGGCGATCCATAGTTTGGTGGCCGCCTCGCGCATCCAGGGATAGGCGCCCGCTTTGTCGCTCAGCCACAAAGCAACACAGCCGGGATCGTCGAACTTGAAGATGGTATTTTTCGGGCCGCCGCGCATTTCGCCAGCGAAACGGCGGTCGGAGATGACCATATTGCAAACCACGCAGGTTTCGCGATCCCACTTGATCGGCTGCATCCCTTCGGGCCAGTTGCCCTTGTCGCCGCAGGCCGCCAGCAGCGTGGCCAGTGGCGTGACGGCAAAGCCGGCCATGAGGAAGTCGCGCCGATTCATTGGACTGCCGTACCGCTAGCGCCGACTTTTTCGCCGACCCCGCCGTCCATTTCCTTCAGCGAAATGTCGCTGATCAGCGCGATATAGCGCGAGGTCATGCCGATGAAGCGCAGGCGGTCGGGTCCGGCCACTTCGCCGCGCCATTCAAGGCCATCGCCGCTACCGGTGAAATTCCAGCTACCCAGCGCCTTGGCCAGCGCGGGTTCGACCCGCTTGACCGAGATGCGGCAGGCCAGTTTGCCCGACAGCGAAACATCGTCGGCCACGCGATCGTCGAGCACTACCTTGCCCATGTCGAGTTCGACCACGCGATTGACCAGCGCCGACACCTCGTTGAGGCGATGGCTGGATATCAGCATGGTGACCGCTTCGGCGCGCTCGGCCAGCAATTCAAAGAATATCTTGCGAGCCTCGGGGTCGAGGTTGGCGGCCGGTTCGTCCAGCACCAGCACTTTCGCGTCGCGGCCCAGCGCGATGGCGATCAGCAACTTCTGCTTCATGCCGCCGGACAGGCGGACAAACTGGCGCGACATGATTCCTCCGGCACCGCTGGCGTCATCAAGGGCAAGACCGAGCCGCCGGGCGATATCGAGAATACGCTGGGGGTTCGAGCCGCAGAGTGAAGCGGCGAAATTGATAAGCTGGCCCACCGGCATTCTCAGCGGTGGCGGCAACTGCGGCACGAAGCCAATGTTGCCAAGTACCGCCGTACGCTCCTGGCGCGGTGAGCGGCCGTCGATGGTGACCGATCCCTCGTGCGTGTATTCGCCCAGCAGGCAGCGGATCAGCGTGGTCTTGCCGGCGCCATTGGAGCCGATCAGCGCAACGCGCTCGCCCAGGCCGACTTCAAGATCGATGCCATCAAGCACGCGGGCGCGGCGGAAGGTCTTGGCGACTTTATCGAAACGGATCATGGGGGCGGATTGTAAAGGCGTGGCAGGGCGGAAACCGCGCAGAGGGCCGATTGGTCAAAGCAGCTTCGATAATCCCTTGATGTCGAAGCTCAATGAACCCGTCGGGCAGGCATCGACGCACAAGCCGCAGCGCGTGCAGTCGGGGCCGATGGGCACTTCGGTGGCGACGGCGCGGCCCTTGATGACGGTGTCGAGCACATGCGGCACCAGGCAGACCTTGCGGCAGTCGCCCTCGTGGAAGCAGCCGTCGAGCTTGTACTTGATTCGCAGCGGCGAAAAGATGCCGACCACGCCGTAGGTCAGCCCGATCGGGCAGGCATAGCGGCACCAGGCGCGGCGCGAGAAGAACACTTCGAACACCAGCAGCGCCAGCACCCAGAGCAGCGCCAGACCGGGGCCATAGATCAGCGCGCGCGACAGGATACCGGTGGGCGAAATCGCTTCAAATACGGTGTAGCCGGTCAGCAACGCCAGCAGGGCAAAGATGAGCCAGAACACCGAGCGTAGCCGACGATCCATCGGCTGATCGGTCACCAGTTTCTTCCTGACCAGGTAGAGGTGGATTTTTTCCGCCCATTCGGCCAACAGATGATAGGGGCAGAGCCAGGAACAGAATGCGCGCCCGCCGAACAGCAGCCAGAAAACGAGCATGGTCGTCATGCCGATCACCAGATTCACGATGATGTGCTTGTGCGCCAAGATCACCTGCAATCCTGAATTCAGGTCGACCGAGTGGAAGCCGATGAGGCGCGAGGCCGTCAGCGCACCTTCGAGAATCTGGATGTCGAACTGGAACGAGACGACGAACAGCAGGTTGGCGAGGATCAGCGTAATCCAGCGGCGGTTGCGCCACGTGTTCGACGTTTCCTGATGGGCCCGCAAGTGCGCCTTGGCCGCCTGCAAGTCGTTCTTGTTGGTCATGCGCTTGAGTTCGTGCGCCGTCTTCGCGGCCGCGCTGATCTGCGCCGGGCCAACAGGTTTGCGCGGCTCGCGACCGAACATAACCATGATCTGCTCGCGGAAGCGGCGTTTGAGGACGTCAGTCATGACCCTCCCCCCCCAGCCCCGCCCTCGCAGGCGGGGAGACTACCGGCTCGCTGCGCTCGAACAGGATCACGTCTTTCTCCAGACTTCGCGCGGGACGACGGCGATGGCCGTCGGTTCGGCCGGACAGATCATTTCGCAAACACCGCAGCCAACGCAGG
>JAIFMO010000149.1 GCA_020048435.1 Sulfuritalea sp. | reverse complement strand
CTCGCCGGCGCCGTCATCCACGCCAGCGCCACCCTACGCGCCGACCCGGCCGTGCTGATCAAAAACCGTCGCGGCCAGTCCGGGCTGTGGGGCTACGCCATCTCCGGCGACCTGCCGATTGTGCTGCTGCAGATCGGCGATGCGGCCAATATCGATCTTGTGCGCCAACTCGTGCAGGCCCACGCCTACTGGCGTCTGAAGGGACTGGCGGTGGATCTGGTGATCTGGAACGAGGATCACGCCGGCTACCGGCAGCAGTTGCAGGAACAGATCATGGGACTGATCGCCTCCGGTATCGAGGCCAGCGTTATCGACCGGCCGGGCGGCATCTTCGTGCGTCCCGCCGAGCAGATCTCCGGCGAAGATCGCATCCTGCTCCAGTCGGTTGCCCGCGTACTCATCATCGACAGCCGGGGAAGCTTGACCGAGCAGCTCGACCACGGCGTGCCGCTGGAGCCGCGCATGCCGCCGTTCAAGTCGAGTCGTGCCTACCGACCGGACGTACCGGTGGCCATTGCACCACCGCGCAACGACCTGATCCTGTGCAACGGACTGGGCGGCTTCACCCGGGATGGTCGCGAATACGTCATGACCATCAACCCCGGCCAGACAACGCCGGCACCGTGGGTCAATGTACTGGCCAATCCACATTTCGGCACGATTGTTTCCGAGAGCGGCGGCGCTTACACCTGGAGCGAGAACGCACACGAATTCCGCCTCACGCCCTGGCACAACGATCCGGTCAGCGACACCAGCGGCGAGGCGCTGTATCTGCGTGACGAAGAGACAGGTCACGTCTGGTCGCCGACACCTTTGCCGGTTCGCGCCGCGACGCCTTACGTCGTCCGTCATGGTTTCGGCTACAGTGTTTTCGAGACGCGGGTGGGCGGGATTCGTTCGGAACTCTGGGTTTACGTGGCGATGGATGCCGCCGTGAAGTTCTCGGTGCTGAAACTGCGCAACGAATCCGGCCGGCCGCGGCGGCTTTCCGCTACCGGCTACGTCGAATGGGTGCTGGGCGATTTGCGTGCGAAGTCAGCCATGCACGTCAGTACCGAAATTGCCCCGCAAAGCGGCGCGCTCTACGCGCGCAACCCCTACAACCCGGAATTCGGCGAGCGGGTGACCTTCTTCGATGTAGATGCCCCAAGCCGTGGCCTGAGCGGCGATCGCATGGAATTTCTCGGCCGCAACGGTACGCTGCGCAATCCTGCCGCCCTGCGGCGCACGCATTTATCCGGCAAGGTCGGCGCCGGACTCGACCCCTGTGGCGCGATCCAGGTGAACCTTGATCTGGCCGACGGACAGGAGCGTGAGATCATTTTCCGCCTTGGCGCCGGACGCAATGTCGCCGAGGCTGACAAACTGGTAAAACGCTTCCGTGGCTCACCGGCCGCGCGCGCTACGCTCGAAGCGGTGTGGCAGCACTGGAACCGCACCCTCGGTACGATCCAGGTCGAAACCCCCGATCCGGCGGTCAATGTGCTGGCCAACGGCTGGCTGGTCTATCAAACCCTGGCGTGCCGGATCTGGGCGCGCAGCGGCTACTACCAGTCCGGTGGCGCCTTCGGCTTCCGCGACCAGTTGCAGGACGTCATGGCGCTGATCCACGCCCGCCCGGTGCTGGTGCGCGAACACCTGCTGCTGTGTGCGAGCCGTCAGTTCGTCGAAGGCGATGTCCAGCACTGGTGGCATCCGCCGTCTGGCCGGGGCGTGCGTACGCGTTGTTCGGATGACTACCTCTGGCTGCCGCTGGCGGTGTGTCGCTATGTGACAAGCAGCGGCGATACGGGCGTGCTCGATGAAGCCGTACCCTTCCTCGAAGGCCGCCCGGTGAATGCGGAAGACGACTCTTACTACGATCTGCCCGGCCGTTCTGCCGATGCGGCCAGCCTCTACGACCATTGTGTCCGTGCCATTCGGCGCGGTCTGCATTTCGGTACGCACGGCCTGCCGTTGATCGGCTCCGGCGACTGGAACGACGGCATGAATCGGGTGGGGATTCTCGGCAAGGGCGAGAGCATCTGGCTGGGCTTCTTCCTCTGCGAAGTGCTCAGGAAATTCTCGGCGCTAGCGGGACGGCATGGCGACCCATCTTTCGCCGAGCTGTGCACCGATGAGGGCGCCCGATTGCGCCTGAATATCGAGCAGCACGGCTGGGACGGCGCGTGGTACCGCCGCGCCTACTTCGACGACGGCACGCCCCTTGGTTCAGCCGAAAACGTGGAATGCCGCATCGATTCGATCTCGCAGAGCTGGTCCGTGCTCTCCGGTGCGGGTGAAGGTGTTGGCAACCTCGCGCGGGCGCGCCAGGCCATGCAGTCGGTGGATGCGCAACTCGTGCGTCGCGACGCTGGTCTTGTCCAACTGCTTGATCCGCCCTTCGATACGGCCAACCTGGATCCCGGCTACATCCGCGGCTACGTGCCGGGCGTGCGCGAGAACGGCGGGCAATACACACACGGCGCCGTCTGGGCGGCGATGGCGTTTGCCGCGCTGGGCGAAAACGCGCGCGCCTGGGAAATGCTGAACATGATCAACCCGGTAAACCATGCCCTGTCGGCAGAGGCCATCGCCACTTACAAGGCAGAACCCTATGTCGTCGCGGCAGACGTCTACGGTGCGGCGCCCCACATCGGGCGCGGCGGCTGGAGTTGGTACACCGGCTCGGCCGGCTGGATGTACCGGCTGGTCGTGGAATCGTTGCTGGGGCTGCGGCTGGAAGCAGATCGGCTCCACCTCACGCCCTGCCTGCCCGCTCACTGGGACGGGTTCAAGCTGTACTACCGCTACCGGGAAACCGTCTACCACATCGCTGTCACGCAAACGCGGGCCGGGACCGATGGCGTGTGTGGCATGACAAGCATGACAGTCGATGGTCTCGCCCAGAATGGGCAGACAATCTTCCTGTCAGATGATTATCGGGAACACACGGTTGAATTCAGTGTGCCGGATTCGCGCACCATCATCGATTAGGCAAGAATTTGGCGGCGCACAACGCTAACCCCGGGCGATTGATCACCTCTTGATTTGTGAAGTGGCAGCGCAAATAGCCGTTGCACATGAGTTCAGCACAAGTTATCTGACCGCACAGGGCACGATGCAGGCAGTGACTCGCAAGACCTGACCGGCAGCACCCAGTCTATTGTGTTGAAAAAGTCGCTTTTTCAGAGGCCGTATGCAACAGCTGAAATATCGACCTCTCAGATCGCTTCAGGATCGACGATTTCGAGTCGGGCAAGGGTTTAAGGACCCCCCGAAATTCACCTGAAAATTATCAGCCCGACTTTTTCAACACAATAAGTCTTTAGCACTCAGTCGGGCAAGAAAATGGCCGTACCCCACGCCAGAGGCTATTCAAGACTGGGTGCTGCCTGCTGACAACGGCATACCCGCTGGCCAGTCTCCTCTGCGGACAATCGGCCTTGATTTGGTCGGAAAAGGTTTTGCGTACCCACATCAGGCCGCTACTGTTATGTTTCGACTTTCAAAAATCACTCACGGCAACGATTTAGTAACTACTTCTTCTATGATTGCGTTTTGGGTGGGAAGCAGAATTAGCGCGACTTCAGATTCGTGCTGTCCAGCAATAGCACTAGCAGACGACGGGATTCCGCATTGGCCTGGGCCGCCATGGCCAGTGCAGTTTGCCGGAGGATGTTTTCCTTCGTGAGAGCCGCCATTTCCTCGGCGTAGTCCGCATCCTCGATGCGCGAGATCGTGGCGGCGGCAGTATCGCGGCTGGTCGCCAAATGGTTGCGCCGCGCATCGAGCGCCGCGAGGGTGGCGCCCAGCCTAACCCGGATAGCGAGCAGTTTGTCGAGCTTGCGATCCATCACGCCGATGGTCGCTTGCGCGCCGTCGACACTCGACATGTCTGGATTGAAGTCATAGCCGTCCGCCTCAGTGAGCGACACCGGCACCGGATCGCCCACTGCCGTGCCGACGATCATGCTCGTCGCCAAGCCGATACTGCCCGGATTGCTGCCGCCAAACGTCAAATTCCCGCCCTCGGTCAGCGGCCCCGTGATGGTGACGCTGCCCGTGGCATAGCTGTCGCCCAGACCAAAACTGCCTGCGCCCGAGACATCGATGTCCCGGCCGTCGTCGGCGGTCAGCACGAGGGTGTAGGTCGTCTGTAGCGGTGGGCCGAGGATAGGTGTGCCGGTAATGAGCGACGCCGTGACCCCCGTCTGGCCGGACTTGGTATTGATCGCGCCGACGATGTTGCCTGCCCCGATCGCCACGCCATTGATGACGATGTCGCCGGCCGCGATGATGCCGTTGTTCGGCTGTACTACGGAACTGCCGGTTAGTTGCGCGGCATTGGCTTTGGTGGTCAGGCCGTCGACGCCTGCCTGATTGATGGCGCTGGCAATGGCCCAGGCGCTGGTGGTGCTTTGCCCCGGTAATGCGCCCGCCGTGGAGGCGGGGACGGCCTTGCCATTGATTGTCAGATCACCGGCCTGGAGACTGCCCACCGGTGTGGCGGTCGTGGTCGCCTGCTTTAGCTGGGCGTAACGGAATAGTACGTTGGTCGTTCGCGACAGGAACAGTTCGGAAATGCTCAGCGGCATCAGGCCTTGCAACTGCAAAGAACCGTCGAGGAGGTGGAGGCCATTAAATTCCGTCAGTGACTGGATGTGCCGACTGGCGACGATCAGTTGGTCCGCCTCCAGTTGCAGCGCCTGGCGGTCGGCCATTTGGTTTGTTCCATTGGCCGCTTGCAAGGCCAGTTCGCGAATCCGCTGCAAGTTTTCGCCAATACTGCTTAGTGCTCCTTCTGCCACCTGAATCAGCGACACCATGTCGCTGAGACTGCGTAGGTCGACATCCATTCCTCGCCGTTGCGCCTGCAAGCGGCTGGCAATGGCCAGCCCGGCAGCATCATCCTTCGCCGAATTGATGCGCCAGCCGGAGGCAAGCCGTGCCCCATGCCGCTCGAGGCGAAGCTGCGAGCGGTCAAGCATCCGGGCGACGCCCAGCGAGAGTCCGTTGGTCAGGATCGAGAGCACGCTGGTGGCTAAGGCGTCGGGGGGACAGGGATCATCGGGCTGGTGGTTTCCCGGTTAGCCGGCTGCGTTGGTCTTCAGTCGCGACCAGTCGATCCGCCGCAATGCCTCGTAGGTGATTAGGCTGGGGTCCGTGAAAATGGCGAAGACGCCGCCTTTCTGCCATTCGCGAAAGCGCCGGTAGGCCGAACTGCATGTGCAGATGCCGGTGTAGTCCAGCTCGTTCCAGCGGATGCCCGTGCGCAGGACGAACAGGATGCCGTCCATCGCAGTACGGTCGGGAGTACGCGGGTTATGGCAGCCCAGTGGATGTGCCTTACGCGAGGGCAATTGTTGTTCGATCCGGTTCCAGGCCTCGTCAGGTAGGCGCCAGCCGTCGTCTTTGATTGCTTGTTTCATGGTTTTCTCCTATCGGTGAAGTGACGGGAGATATATCGGCAGAAAAGTCGCCTACTGAAATAACTTTATTATTGATTTATAAAGAATATTTTGTATTTCATGATTTATTTGGCGGATGCTTGCCATATACGGCCAGCCCCTGATCGTCAGCCCTTTCCTTGTGAATTCTCGTGTGCGGCACAGCAGCATTACGCCCACAAACAGCCCATTCCTGAAGATTCACGGTACCCACCAAACATCCGAACGGATTTGCCGGGTAGAGGTACCCGCTGGAACGGCAGGTGGACTCAGCAAGCTGCCGCTCAAAGACCCGCGATTACAGTGCGGTGAATGGCTCCAACCG
>JAIFMO010000113.1 GCA_020048435.1 Sulfuritalea sp. | reverse complement strand
TGAAGGTCGGCGTCACTCTCAACCGGGCTACGCGCGAAACCACCGGCGGTCTCGCAGATGGCGAAATCCGCATTCAGCGGCACGCGCCGCAGAAATAAAAAATCGGCGATGGCGGGACGGCACTTGCGGCGACTCCAACGCGGTGCGGCGTTGCTGATTTTCATGATCCTGATGGTGATGGGCGCGATGACTTTTCTCGTAAGCAGCCTGACGCCGGAAATGATCGAGGCACGTCGCGCCCAAAGGACCCATGCAGCGCTGGCAGAGGCAAAGGCTGCGCTTCTCTGGTATGCAGAGACCTTTCGCGAACAACAAAACAAGATTCAGATGGATGCAGGCAACCTGCCGCCCAACTATGTCCATGGTTATCTGCCGCTTCCTGATCTGGGCACAAACAACAATACCAACCCGTTCGGTTGCCCGGACTACTCCCCCTCGGGAGAGGGTTGCGATGCCAATCTTTCGGGCAGTTCATTGCACAAAACGGTGATCGGCCGCTTCCCTTGGGCGCTGTTCGGCACGGGGCCGTTGCGCGACGGTCATGGCGAATGCCTCTGGTACGCAGTTTCCGGCAGTCATCAACGCATCGAAAAAATCGTGCCGATGAACTGGGACACACTTGGCGAAATCGATATCGTCACCACCAACGAGACCGACCCGGCAAAGCTCAAGAGCCTGCTTGCTACCGCCCACGACCGCCCGACTGCCATCATCTTTTCGCCCGGCCCCCCTCTCGCAGGCCAAGACCGCGGGGCCACCGACGGCAATGTCGTAACGCTTTGTAGAGGCAATTACAGCCCCGCGAACTATCTCGAGCCTGGCGTGGTGGCTGCCTTGCTTAACAATGATGGCAGCGCATCCACCACCAGCACTTATTTTTCCGGCGCCGTTACCACTGCCAACACCGACTCCAGCAGCTTGGCCATTTCTACCCAGGGCAAAGTATATAAGGACGGCAGCAGCCTCAAAAGCTCCTGCCCTTCGGGGAGTGCCAGTTGCGGACTCGTCAGCAACGACACCGGGCGGGAGATCAGCCCCGCCACCCTGTTCGACGCCATCCGCAAGAACAACAACTTTCGGAACGACACCAATCAGATGACCGAGCGGATGGCCGAGTGTACGCGCGACCAGATCGCAGCAAGCATTCTCGGGGCAAATGGCAAGGTCAACGATGCTTGCTCCATCGGCCTTGACGCCTTCGGCCCGCCGGGCTACTACGCGCACTATCGCGACCAGGTGTTCGTCACCCAGTGCTCGGGCTGTACGCTTACGGTTGACAGTCTCGCGGCCCCCTCATGCGCTGGCGCCTTGCTGTTCGGCAACCAGCGCGGACTTAAACAGGATGGCAGCAAACAATTGCGCCGCGATAGCACTGAAAAAGCTGACGCCAGCAATTACCTTGAGGGCATCAACCTTGCCAGCTTCAATGCAGCTGGCACCCTCTATACCGGGTTCAGCAAGCTGCTGCGCTCTCCTCTCCAGACCCTGGAGCAGGACCTCGTGCGCTGCATTCCAACGGGGGCCAGCCTGCTCGCCGCACCGTCGGCATTGCCTGTCGGCTCAGAACTTTCCAGCTACGACCCGGCCACGCGTACCGTCACGCTTGGACGTGTCAATGTCGAATCGGACCAAGGCTATGCCGGCGCAGCCCTGTTCGGCTGCGTGTGGATGCCCGAGACTCACGCCACCGGCAACGGTTTTCGCAGTTATTTCCAGTTCAACATCACCGATGCCGGCGATGGCTTCGCTTTTGCGGCCGTGGATGGTGACGTGAATAACACCTACGTCTGCGGGGCAGGCGAACAACACCTCGGCTATTCGGGCAACAACAGCTACACCGCACCAATCGTCTTCCCCAAGATCGGGCTCGAAATCGATACCCGGCTCAACTTCCGGAGCAACCCGCCGTTCGTTCCCGACGGATTCGATCCGGAGCGGAGAACCACTTCCGGGCCGTTGACATTTCGCACACTCGCGAACGGCCGCGCCGACCCGAACTATGCCGGCGGCCATATTGCACTGGTCTACTGGGGAGGAGAAACCCCCATCAGCACCAGTGACGGCATCAGTAATACCTGTACCGTCAATGCCGACTGCCTTGCACCAAGCACCTGTGACACGACGGCCAATGTTTGCGTACTTAAGCAGGAAGAAGACGACAACGTGCATGGCCAGTTGCCCGTTGCGCCGGCTTTGCGTCCGCCGCCGCAAAATCCGGTTGCGCCTGTGACACCGCCAGCCAATCCGCCCTATCCTCCCAACGGCGTGGATAAACTCGATCCCAGCCTGAGCTCCGTTCCACTGACGCCCATTCACATGCGTATGGAAGTCGCGCGCAGCTATGCCGGACGCGACGACACTAGCCGGCTGGTCAAGGTGGTGGCCACCTCGAATCAGACCTTGGCCGGTTTGCCAAGTATCGATGGCGTCACTTTGACTGCGGGGGATATTGTGCTGCTCGCCGGACAGACCGACGCCACCACCAACGGCGTTTATCTCGCTGCGGCCGGTACCTGGGCACGCTCGCCCAACGCCGACGAAGCATTTGAACTGGCGCCTGGAACCTCCTGGTTCATCAACGAAGGTACTGTCAACAAAGGCAGCCTCTGGCGTGTGCAGAATACCGAGGTGCCGATCCTGCGCGTCAGTCCGCTCGACATTCAGCGCTTCCGCGCACCGGTGAAGTCAGTTGCTGCTGCAAATGTCACTTTGTCGGGTCTGGCGGCGGTCGGTGGTTATACCCCGCAGGCGGGTGACCGTATCCTGCTCCGTGGCCAGGCCGATCCTAAAGAAAATGGTGTGTGGCTTGCCGCGACCGGCAGCTGGAGTCGCGCCACTCCCGAAAATACGGCCACCGGCTTGAAAGACGGGGCGGTGTGGTTCGTTACCGACGGTACCAGCGCCGGTACCTACTGGCGCCTCAACGGTGATGCGACACCCGGCACCAGCAACATCAGCATCTTGGCACTCGCCGTCAACGATCTCTATGCCGCCCGTGTCACCACGCAAGTCTGGAAGGAAGGCAGCAACGCCGAACAAATTACCCGCATGAAAATCACCACCAGCAGCATGGCCGAGATGGATCCGGTCATCCGCTATGGCACTTGCAACACCGGCACTTGCCCGGCGTCCAATCCTGTCGATCAATCCTGCGGTGGCATCGAGACTGATGGCAATCGTTACTGTTATACCGGCCAAAAGCCCAAGCTCTACGACAGCCAGAAGATCTACGACATCCGCGGCAGCGCCTGCGGTGCCAACCTGAACTGCGCTACCGGTGAATTTTGCGGCATCGACAATTTCTGTTACCGGCCCGCCTTGCGCACCTCGCGTCTGGGATTCACCACCAGCCAAAGCACGCGAAGCCAGGTCATCACGATCGGCAATTTCTTCACCACATGGCTGCCATGAAATCCGCCGTCCCGCCACCGCCGACTTTCTCCAATCGTGTAAAGTTGCCCGGATGCAAGCAATGACCTGGAGATTCACTGTGCAGACTGCCGTCCCGCCGACGCCGACTTTCTCGCGCGGGTTCACCCTCACCGAAATGGCCGTGGTGCTGGTGATTGTCGCTTTACTGATTGGCGGAATGATCATGCCGATGTCAGCGCAACAGGACCTTCGCTACAACACCGACACCCAGAAGCAACTTTCCGACATCAGCGAGGCGCTGATCGGATTCGCGGCGAGCAAAACCAAGCCCTATCTGCCTTGCCCCGACACAAATGGCGACGGGCTGGAGAATCGCACCGGTAGTGCCTGTACCTTGCAAGAGGGCGATCTGCCGTGGGCCACACTCGGCCTCGGACGTCTGGACGCCTGGAACAATATGTTCCGTTATCGTGTCGCCGCCACGTTTTCAGATAGCAGCACGGGGTTCACCCTGTCTTCGGCTGGTGACATACGCGTATGTGAATCCAGCGCGTGTGCAGCACCGTTGGCCGCCGCACTCCCCGCCGTTGTTCTGTCGCTGGGAAAAAATGGCGCGGCGACGCCCACTGATGCTGACGAGTTGAAAAACAAGACCTATGTAGTTGCCGATGCCGATTTCGTCCAGCACACCCAAACCGGTGGTAATGCAGGTTTTGACGATTTGCTGGTATGGATACCGACCAGTGTTCTGGTTCACCGCATGATCGCCGCCGGCCGCCTGCCTTGATAAGTCGGCACTGGCGGGACGGCAACTTGACCACGCTCCCCGCTTCCTGAGACACTTCCGCGGTGCCCTACCGTTGAGACGCTTTCCCGCATGACCCCCGCACCGCCCCCTGCCGAAAAATCGAGCTTTATCGAACGTCTGCGCATTGCGGGCGTCGAGCCTGGCGACAGCGATGAATTGCGCCTTAACAAGCAGTTGCTGATGTTTGCCACCGGCCTGATCAGTATTACGTCCATGCTATGGACATTGATTTACTGGGCCGTTGGCCCGCAATTTTCCGCCACCCTGCCCTACCTGTTCCAGTTGCTGCTGGCGGGAAACGTGGTCCTTTACATTCATTTGCGCAACTTCGATCTTTTTCGTCTTTCCCAGTTGGCCCTCTTTTTGTTCGCGCCTTTCGTGATGCAGTGGTATATCGGCAACTTCATCACCGGCAGCGGCGTCATCCTGTGGGGTTTGTTTGCGCCGTTCGGGGCCATCCTGTTTTTCGGCGTCACCGAATCGATTGCCTGGTTTGTCGCCTGGGTCTTCCTCACCGCGCTGACCGGGGTTTTCGATTACCTGCTCGCAGACGCCACTATCACGGCAAGCCTGGCAATTCCCTTGCGTATCAGCATGGTTTTCTTTGCGCTCAACTTCATCGCCGTGGCATCGATCATTTATGTATTGCTGCGATATTCGATCCAGGGCAAACTCAAAATCGAGGCACGTCTGAAAGAAGCCCATCAGCAATTACTTACGGAGCAGGACCGTTCCGAAAGACTCCTGCTCAACATCCTGCCAGCGCCCATCGCCTTGCGCCTGAAGAATTCGGAAGAGACAATCGCTGATGGCTTTGCCGATGCCTCGGTAATGTTTGCCGATATCGTCAACTTCACTCAGGTTGCAGCAAAAATGACACCTGGGCAGGTTTTCAGCATGCTCAACAGCATTTTTTCGGCCTTTGATGACATGGCCGAAAAGTATGGCCTGGAAAAAATCAAGACAATCGGCGATGCTTACATGGTCGCTGGCGGCCTAAACACGGAAAGTGCCGACTACTCAGCGGCCATCGCCGATCTCGCTCTGGAGATGAATGCATTGTTGCACCGCGATTTCGCAGTGAATACCGCACACCTCGAAATGCGCATGGGGATTGGCACTGGGCCGGTGGTTGCCGGCGTCGTCGGCAAGAAGAAATTCATTTACGATCTTTGGGGCGACACCGTCAACTTGGCAAGTCGCATCACCAGCGAAAGTTCTCCTGGCATGATCCACTGCGATGCCGCCACCCATCGCCGCCTAGCAGAACGCTTCGAATTCAATGAGCCGCAAACCATTCATCTCAAGGGCAAGGGCAACATGACGATTTACCGGTTGCTTGGCCGGAAAACCTCACTCTAAGCTGCGGCACTCAGCCTGAAGCGAACCAATCCGGGGCGATTTTCTGCCAGTTTGAGTTGATAGCCCCCTTGCTCGGCCAGGCGCGCACACTGGTAAAGACCAACCCCCAAACCATTTTCTGATGGCAGGCGCTGATTGAAGAGTCTTACAGCAATCACGTCCGGAATATCGCCGCCTGAATCGCTGACCTCAAGCCCAGGCAGATTTCCACGGCAGATCAAGCGCACTTCGGCATGAAGGCTA
>JAIFMO010000086.1 GCA_020048435.1 Sulfuritalea sp. | reverse complement strand
ATAAACCCGTTTCGACATTGGTCTTGATATCGAACAGGAGCTTCGAAACGCCAGCGTTAGACGAACCCTTGCCCACGATCTCGAATGATTGAAGCAATGGCACGCCCGCCCGCATCATCGTGGCGAGTTGTCGCGTAAATAACGCGATATCCTTTTCCGTGACGGTGCCGCCGCCCTTGAGTTTTTGCTTCTTTACCTTGGACACCAGGATGCCCTGCTTGCGCAGGGTGGCGTTGACCTGCGCTTCGCCGGCGGCGCGCATTTCGCCCTTCACCTGTTTGCCAGATTTATCCTTGCCCTCCCAGCCAAAGGTGAATTCCTTGACTGCGGATACCACCGGTTTTTTCGTTGCTGTCGCCATGGGCTCGCCTCGTTTCCTCTTGTGGAGCGTCGTCGGGTCGTGCGTGGATTTTAGCGGAAGTTTCGCCGCCAACATCATGAAATGCCAGTGTTATCAGAAATGATGCACCCGCGTTGGGCCTTTGTAAAGGCGTGACCGGGGTTTCAGTTCGCCGATACGGGTTTGAGGATGCGTACCGTTTTTATCCCGCGATCGCGGGTCTGCACGATTTCCATGGCAACGCCGCCGATGTTGAGTCCGACGTCGACCTCGGGGATTTCCTGCAAGTATTCGACGATCAGGCCATTGAGGGTCTTGGGCCCGTCGGTGGGCAGGGCGAGATCAAGTGCACGGTTGATTTCGCGCAGATGCTGGCTGCCATCAACCAGGGCAACCCCGGTTTCGTCCCAGGCGATCGAACTGGGTCCGCCCGGCATGCTGGTGGTAAATTTGCCGACGATTTCTTCGATGATGTCCTCCAGCGTAACCAGGCCGAGAAGTTCGCCGTACTCGTCGACGACCAACCCGGTACGCTGGCGGTTGTCGCGGAAAAATTGCAGTTGGGCATAGATGGGCGTTGAAGCCGGGACGAAATAGGGTTCGCCGAGATGTTCGCGCAGTTCCGCAGTGTCAAATTCCCCTTCGAGTGCCCCGGCAATGATGCGCCGAACTTGCAGGATGCCGACGATGTTGCCCGGTTCGCCTTCGTACACCGGTAGCCGGCTGTGAAAACTGGTCGATAGCCGCGAACGGATTTCCTCGACCGGATCGTGCAGGTCCAAAGCCTCGATTTCGCCGCGCGGTGTCATGATGTCGGCGAGGGTGACGTGTTCGAGATCGAACAGATTGACGAGTATGCTGCGGTGTGGCGCCGGGATGAAATGACTGGATTCGAGCACCACCGAACGAAGTTCTTCGGCGCTGAGGTGCGCGGATTCGCTCGATGCATCGGGCTTTAGGCGCAGGAGTCGCAGCAACCCGGAGGCGAACAGATTGACGAACCAGACGACCGGATAGGTGAGTCGCAGCATTGGCCAGAGCAGGTAGCCGAGCAGCACCGCCAGGCGGTCGGCGTGAGTAGCGCCGATGATTTTGGGCGTAATTTCCGAAAAGACCAGGATCAGGAAGGTGACCAGCAGCGTGCCGGTGCCCAGTGCCCATTTGTCTTCGCCGAACAGTTCAATGGCGATCAGCGATACCAGCGTCGCGGAGCCGGCGTTGATAAGATTGTTGCCGAGCAGGATCACGCCCAACATCTTGTCCGTCTGCCCCAGCAGTTCTAGCGACAAAGTGGCGCCGCGGTGTCCCTGCGCCGCCATGTGACGCAAACGGTAACGATTGCTCGACATCATCGCCGTTTCCGCTAGGGAAAAAAAACCGGAGCACACCAGCAATATCGCTAGCGTGACGAACTGCGCTGATAGGGGGATTTCGTCCATCAGGCGCGTCCGAGGACGACTTCGAGCACGAAGCGGCTGCCGACATAAGCCAGCAGCAGGGCGGCGAAACCGGCCAGTGTCCACCGTAGCGCCTGGCGGCCGCGCCAGCCGCGGAAATGCCGGCCGGCGAGCAGGTGGGCAAAGATAAGCCAGGACAGGATGGCAAAAATGGTTTTGTGGTTGAACGGCAGCGCTTTGCCGAAGAGGCTTTCGGAAAAAACGATACCGGAAGCGAGCGTCAGTGTGAGCAGGGCGAAAGCGATATGGATCAGCTTGAAGAGCAGCGCTTCCATGGTCAGCAGGGGGGGCAGGCCGGCAAACAGTGGTGTTAAACGGCCGCGATGCAAGCGCCGTTCGGCCACGGCCATCAGCACCGCGTGCAGCGCAGCAAGCGTAAACAGGCTGTAGGCAAGCATGGCTATCAGGAAATGGGCGCGAAAGGCAGGTGAATCGACATTAGCCAGCAAGTGCTGCCCCGGGAAAAAAGCGGGCAGCATCACGCACAAGGCCGCCAGCGGCAGACCCAGCATCTGCAGGCCTTCCATGCGCGCGTAAAAACCTTCAATCCAATAAAGAGCGATCGCCAGCCAGAGGATCAGCGAGAGCGCCGCCGAGAAGCCGAAGCGCACGGCGTCACCAGGAAGGATTTCATGTGCCAGCGTGAAGCCATGCAACACCAGCGCGACCAGCAACCAGCCCCGTTCCAAGGGCGCAATGCCGGCTACCGGCTGGTCGAGCGCCGGGCCGCGCCAGCGGCTGCGCCAGAAATGCCACGCCAGGCCCGCGTAAAGGGCCGCCGCAGCGACATGCAGTAAAATCGGAAGCATGCTGCAAGTCTACCGTAACTCCACTCATTTCCTGCGTACCCACTCCCCATCATGCTCGACAATCTGACCCAGCGGCTCGCCAAGGTCGTCAAAAACCTGCGCGGCCAGGCGCGCCTGACCGAAGACAACATCACCGAGATGCTGCGCGAGGTGCGCATGGCGCTGCTGGAAGCTGATGTGGCGCTACCCGTGGTCAAGGACTTCATCGCTCGCGTCAAAGAAAAGGCCGTGGGGCAGGAGGTGATTGGTTCGCTGACGCCGGGCCAGGCGCTGGTCGGCGTGGTTCACCGCGAACTGACCGAGTTGATGGGCGGTCAGGCCGTCGGTCTTAATCTCGCAGCCCAGCCGCCGGCCGTCATCCTGATGTCGGGTTTGCAGGGCGCTGGCAAGACCACCACCACCGCCAAGCTTGGTAAGTGGTTGAAAGATCGGCAGAAAAAGAAAGTATTGGTGGTGAGTTGCGACGTTTATCGTCCGGCCGCCATCGACCAACTCAAAGCCGTGGCGGCGCAAGCCGGCATCGATTTCTTCCCCTCGCACGCGGGTGAAAAACCGGCCGCCATCGCCGCCGCTGCGCTCGATTTTGCGAAGAAGCATTACCACGACGTGCTGTTCGTCGATACCGCCGGCCGCCTCGCCATCGACGCCGTCATGATGGCCGAGATCAAGGAACTGCACGCGCTGCTGAACCCGGTCGAAAGCCTGTTCGTGGTCGATGCCATGCTTGGCCAGGACGCCGTTAACACAGCCCGTGCCTTCAACGAGGCACTGCCGCTGACCGGTATCGTGCTGACCAAGCTCGATGGCGATGCGCGCGGTGGCGCGGCGCTGTCGGTGCGCCATGTCACCGGCAAGCCGCTCAAGTTCGCTGGTGTCGGCGAGAAATTGGGCGGCATCGAGGAATTTCACCCTGAGCGCATGGCCTCGCGCATCCTCGGCATGGGCGACATCCTGGGTCTGGTCGAAGATGCGCAGCGCGGCGTCGATCAGGAAAAGGCGCAGGAGTTCGTCAAGAAGATGAAGTCCGGCAAGGGCTTCGATCTCAACGACTTCAAGGAGCAGATCGGCCAGATGCGCAAAATGGGTGGACTGTCCTCGATGCTCGAAAAAATGCCGGCACAGTTCGCGCAAATGGCCCAGCAGGCCGGCGGCGCGGTCGAGGACAAGGCCATCGGCCGCATCGAGGGCATTATCAATTCCATGACGCCAGCCGAACGCGCCAAGCCCGAGATCATCAAGGCGTCGCGCAAGCGCCGCATTGCTACCGGCGCCGGTCTGCAAGTGCAGGAAGTCAATCGCCTGCTCAACCAGTTCGAGCAGACTCAGAAGGTAATGAAACAGTTTTCCAAGGGCGGTATGGCCAAGATGATGCGCGGCATGAAAGGCATGATGCCGGGCATGCCGCGCTGATTTCTCATCACCTGCCGTACCGCTAGCGCCGACTTTTTAGGCAGCCGGACCTTGCCATGTTTTGCCTGGGCTTGCCTGCAGCCCATGGATGAACCCGGGTGACCCTTTGGTGGCGCGGAAGATTTTGGGCTGCGCTAGAATTCCCCTGATTTTTTTGGTTAATCACCCTAGGGTCGGACCCAAGTCTGCGGCCAGCGTCAACTCCAGGCGCGCCAGTCTAGAAAACGCTCCGAACCACCCATATCAAACGGTGCGATGGCATGACTGATGTCGAATCCCAACTGTTGCTGATCAAGCGCGGCTGTAATGAACTTCTCATCGAGTCAAGCTTGGTCGAGAAGCTTAAGAGTGGGCGACAACTTCGAATAAAGGCCGGATTCGATCCAACGGCCCCGGATTTGCATCTGGGCCATACCGTGCTGATCAACAAACTGCGTCATTTCCAGGAGTTGGGACACCATGTGATGTTCCTGATTGGGGATTTCACGGGCATGATTGGCGATCCGACTGGCAAGAATGCGACGCGCCCCGCTCTTTCTCGCGAGCAGATACTGGAGAATGCTCAGAGCTATCGAGCACAGGTTTTCAAGATATTAGATCCGGAACGGACGGAGGTCTGTTTCAATTCCGTTTGGTTCGAGCCCATGGGCGCCGCCGGCATGATCAAGCTGGCCGCGCTACATACCGTTGCGCGCATGCTTGAGCGCGACGATTTCTCGAAACGGTATTCCAGCGGGCAGCCTATCGCTATCCACGAATTTCTCTATCCGCTCTGCCAAGGGTACGACTCGGTGGCCATGAAGGCGGATGTCGAACTCGGTGGCACGGACCAGAAGTTCAATCTTCTGGTTGGTCGCGAGTTACAAAAACACTATGGCCAGCCACCACAGTGCATCCTGACAATGCCTCTCCTTGAGGGCTTGGATGGCGTCAACAAGATGTCCAAGTCCCTGGGTAACTATATCGGCATTGCAGAGTCACCGAAGGAGATTTTCGGCAAGCTGATGTCGATATCCGACGACTTGATGTGGCGCTACTATGAGTTGTTGTCGTTTCTTGGGAATGACGAGATCGGCAAGCTGAAACAAGAAGTTACCGAGGGACGCAATCCCCGAAGCGTCAAAATATTGCTGGCCCGGGAAATCGTTGCACGGTTTCATTCTCAAGATGATGCCACTGACGCACTGGAAGACTTTGAGGCCCGATTCCAGCGGGGGGCGATTCCTGACGACATCATCTCCATTACCCTCGCGTCGGCGCCCATTGCCCAAGTCCTCAAGCAGGCCGGCTTGGTTGCCAGCACGTCGGAAGCTTTTCGGATGATCGACGCTGGCGGGGTGCGTGCCGATGGGGAAAAAGTAAGCGACAAGACACTCGTTCTGAGACTGGGCGAACCTGTTGTTCTCCAGGTAGGCAAACGTAAATTTGCTCGCGTCACATTGACGTGAGGATGTGTGGGAAGCTTTTTCGATGGGTACGAAATATTTTTGCAATAAGTTCTTGACGGCAGCTTTTCGCTCCGTATAATGCGCCGCTCTCTTGCTGCGGTTGTAACAAAGCAGCAACGTTCTTTAAAAAATCAAACAGCCGATAGGTGTAGGTGTTTGTTGAGCTGAAGGCAGTGGTGAGGGCGATTCCGAGATCGAAGGGGTTGCCTGGGTTGTGCTGGAAGGCATGATTTTAATTTGAGGCGGAAGCCGAGGGTTATGCTGCTGCTGTAGCTAAAAAGTAACAAACGCTTACACGGAAAAACAGTAGAAAAGGTTGAACGCAA
>JAIFMO010000232.1 GCA_020048435.1 Sulfuritalea sp. | reverse complement strand
ATTATGCCTCGCCGCGAGAAAATTCAGCTCTGGCCGCGATGCAGCGTTCAACCATCATGCGCAAGGCGTTAGCCAGCGCCACGGCGTCGAGCCCGTCTTCCGGCAGCGACAAGCTTAGGAACGCCTACGAAATAACTTCCCATTTTCATGTAGTTGAATTTGGCATGATGGAGTAGTTCCAGGCGGGCAGTAATGCGTCGGCGACGATGCGAATAGATTCTTTGATATCGAGAGCGGCCTTGCGCCCGGTTGCATACACGCGGTCGATGATATCGACGGTGACTTGAAGTCCTGTTCTGGTCTGGGTACGCTCGATCAATTGCTTGACCAGCGGCACGCTTTCGAACACGACACCCTCGCAAGCACGTGTGATATGAGGAAAGACGCGGTGCTCAATCGGATTGTGCTTTGAGCAATAGGGTGGAAAGTGGGCGATTCGAATTTCCAGCTTGAGGATATTGGCGAGGGTTTGCAGGTCCTGCTGAAACAGCGGGGAGCGTGAAGGGTTGCTGCCCCCGCCATCACAAAGGATTAACAACTGACTGGCATGGGGATGATCGCGGTATCCGTGGAGAGACCACCAACGCGCCACGCTGTCGCAGGCAAACTCGGTGGTGTCATGGCTCGTACCCAGATTGACGTGCGCCTTGTTCAGGCCGATGTCGTACAAACCATGCGGCACTACCTTCCCTTCGCTATAACTGGGGAAATCGTGATCCCACACGGCAAGGGCTTCACGGGTGTAGAGCTTGCCGTTGCGGTAAAAATTGCCGAGCATCTCTTTCTTCTTGGTATCCATGGAGAGCACGGGTTGCCCTGCCGCCAAGTATGTGGCCTTGAGTGCCGTGATGTTTTCAAACTGCGGGTTACGCTCAGGATGCTGCTTGAACGACTTCTTCTTCTGCGCTTGACGACTTACAAATCCATGCCGCTTCAGCAACTGATGAACAATCCGGCAACTAACCGGGATGCCCTTCGCACTGATGCGGCGGGCAATCTCCGGTTGGCGCAGGTTGGTCCAGCGAATGGCGTGTTGCGGACAACCCGCTGTGTGCTCTCGGATCACGTCAAGAAACGTGGCCGATAGTTCGGGCGTCAGGTCGAGCTTGCGCTTCCGCCCGCCGCCTTTTTTCGGAGCCCCTCCCCGGCAGCATCTTCCGTCATTTCCAATTCGCTCAGCCCTTGTCGGATTGTCTTGCTATCAACCCCGAACAGCTGCGCTATGTACTGCTGACCACCATGCCCCAACTTGTCCGATTCCACCGCAGCATACCTACGGCGATCTTTCTCCGATAGCCGCAGATAAAACGCTTTCATCCGCCGCTCTACGTCATCCTGGTAATAGCCCACGCCGCATGCCCTTTGCTGTTTTCAGGACTCTCAATAAAGCAATTCGCATGCCGCATCGCGCAGTCAAAAACGGGAAGTTATTTCGTAGGCGTTCCTAAGTTGAGGCGAGAGGACATGCGCGGCCCAGCGCGCCTGGTCCGCGGGCACGACGCAGGTGCTGAATGCCCGGTGCAGTAATTCCTTGCGTTCCAGCCCCAGCAGCGCGGCGCCGGTGAGGTTGATCGCCTCGATCACGCCTTCGGGCGTGAGCGCGAGATAGCCGACCGGGGCGAACTCGTAGAGATCGGCATAGCGGTCGCGCGATTCCTCCAGGTAACGCTGCGTCTGGCGCAGCGCCTCGTTCTGCATTTCCAGCTCGATCTGATGCACCCGCAGTTCGTGCAGCAGTTCTTCCAGCGGCTGCGCCGCCGGCTGGGCTGGCGTGGCGGCAAGTAGCGCCTCGGCGGCGACGCGCAGGGGCGAGGGGCTGCTCATGTGTCGCCGGCCAGCGGAGCGCGCTGCGGCACCTTGTCCAGAATGGCCCGAAATTCAGCAGGATCGGCGCGGCCCGCGCGCGCGCGCAGATAATCCTCGGCAGTCAGTGCGGAAATTTTCTCTGCCACGGCGCTCGTGACAAATTGAGCGATGGGCACCCCGTCCCTATCGGCCATCTCCTGAAGGTGGCGTTGAATTGAATTGGGTAGACGCAGATTCAAGGTGGTCATGGCAGTTCCTCCAGCATGATCTTCGGGGTAACAATTTCAATGCCGAACCGTGACGCCGGACGAAAATCCTTGGCATTGAAGGTCACGATACGGGGCACTTGCGCGGCGACCGCCAGTTCAAGAACCATGTCGTCGTTGGCATCCGGCAAGCAGGGCCGCCAAAGGAAATAGACTGCCTGAAAATCGGCCAGTGCGCACAGATTATCCAGCACAATTTCCACCTCGGTGTCGCTTAGATTCAACACCGCCTGATTCCGCTTGAGCACTTCTTCGTATTCGAACAGCAATGGCGTCGATAACGCAATGCGTACCCGCCCTGCGTCGATAGCCCGGAGCAGTTGGTATGACTTCCCGCTGGCCGAATACAAGCCGGCGTACAGCACATTGGTGTCGAGGACAATGCGCGGCGCCAACGATGTTGTTGCGCGTTGCGCCGCGACGTGCGTTTTATTTTCCGGGAGCGTCATCGCGTCACATCCAGCGAGGTGCCGACCAGGCGCGTGATCCGCCCTCTGGCGTCGGCCATCGGCAGGGCGCGGGAACGTATGTCGCGGCTCGTGCCATCCTGGCGGGTGGTGCGGTAGGTGATGTCATAGGGCGTGCGGGTGTCCACGGCGGTCTGGATCGCCGCCGTCACGCGCGCCCGGTCTTCCTGGCTCAGGGTCTTCAGCACATACTCCAGCGCCATTGGCTGGACGCTGGGCGCATAACCGAAGAGTTTGAACATTTCGTTCGACCAGTGGGCGTGGCCGCTGTCCAGGTCCAGTTCCCAACTGCCGAGATGGGCGATTTCCTGCGCCGTCGCCAAAATGGCTTCGTTGCGTTGCACGGCGTCGCTGAGGCGCTTGAAATCGGTGACTTCGGTGAAGGTCAGCACCACGCCTTCGATGACGTTGTCGAGCGAGCGATAGGGCTGGATACGCGCCAGATACCAGTCGCCGTCCGTGGTGCGTACTTCGCGCTCAACGGGGATCAGCGTATCGAGCACGGATTGCAACTCGGTTAGCAAACCCTGGCTGTCGAAATTCGACTGGATGTCGCTCAGGCGCCGGCCAATGTCCGTCGCGATCAGGGGATAGATCTTCAATGCTTCGCGCGTGTAGCGGCGGATGACCAACTGGTGGTCGAGGAACAGCGTGCCCGCATTGACACTGTCGAGCAGGTTTTTCATGTCGCTCTGGATGCCGTTCAGTTGCTCGACCTTGGCGTTCAGCTCGCTGTTCATCGTCAGCACTTCTTCGTTGAGCGATTGCAATTCTTCTTTCGAGGTCTCCAGCTCTTCATTGCTGGATTGGAGTTCTTCGACGGTGGACTGCAATTCTTCGTTGGTGGATTTGAGCTCTTCGTTGGTGGCGTGCTGCGACTCGATGGTGGCTTGCAGGTTTTCCCGGGCATAGGCCACTTCGCGCTCGAGTTCGGCGATGCGCGTGGCTTCGGCGGCGGCACGTTTGCCGCGCGCGCCTTTGGCGGCGGGCGCGGGTTTGTCCGGGCCGGCAATGTTCTGGAAACTCACCAGCAGCAGCGTCTCGCCGTTGTTGGCCGGCAGCAGTCGCACGCTGAAGCTCACCGTGGCGAAGCCGCCATCGTCGTTCTTTACCGTGACTGCCCGGCTCAGCGTCGGCGTGGCCTGGCTCGCCGCGAGCAGGATCGCGCCGCGCAGTTCCAGTTGCAGTTCCGCGCGCGCCATCTCGACCACCTGGTTCGTCACCGGGCCGGGGGGCGGGCGCAGATAGTTGCCGGTGTCGCCATGGACATAGAGGATGTTGCCGTTGGCGTCGGTCGTTACCGAAGCCGGCGCGTAGGTTTGCAGCAGCGCGCGATTGCTGAGGTCGGCGATGGTGCGGGGTTTGGGTTTGGCGATCATCGCGGCTCCCGCTGTCGTGTCTGTCCTGTTGTCGCCAGGGTGTGTGTCGCGGGCGATAAGGCTGTAGTTGTCATGGTTGCCCTTGTATTCATGGGCGCCGGTGTGCCGGGCCCGATATAACTTCCACTTGCGGTCAACCGCCGAAAACAGCTCGGGGTGGTTGGCGATGCTCTCCGAGGTGGACAGGAATAGTATCCCGTCCGGCTTGAGGGCGAAATGGAGGGTGGGGATGAGGCGCTCTTGCAGTTCCGGCTCCAGATAGATCATCAGGTTGCGGCAACTGAGCAGGTCGAGCTTGGTGAAAGGCGGATCCTTGATGACGCTGTGAACGGCAAACACCACCATTTCGCGGATTTCCTTCTTCAGCTTGTAGCCGCCGTCTTTTTCCTTGATGAAAAAGCGGTGCAGGCGCTCCGGCGTCACGTCCTGGGCGATATTGGGCGGATAGCAGCCGGCGCGCGCCACGGCAATGGCCGCGTCGTCGAGGTCGGTGGCGAAGATCTGGACGCGCAAATCCGGGTGCTGCGGCTTGCGCATTTCGTCCAGCAACTCTTGCAACACGATGGCGAGGGAATACGCCTCTTCGCCGGTGGCGCAACCCGCCACCCAGACGCGGAAGACGGTGCCGGCCGGCTTGGCCGCCAGCAGCGGCCGCAAGAGGGTTTGTTGCAGCGCGCTGAAGGCGTCCGGGTCGCGAAAGAAGCTGGTGACGTTGATCAGCAGTTCCTTGAACAGTACCTGCGTTTCGGCGAGATTGCCCTTGAGATAGCGGGCATAGATCGTCATGTCCTCGATGTCGTGCTGCGCCATGCGCCGCGCGATGCGGCGGCCGATGGTGCTTTTCTTGTACAGGGAAAAATCGTGCCCGGTGGCGCTGCGCAGTTGCAGCAGGATCTGGTTGATGCCGGCCGCGGCTTTCTCGGGCACCACGGTCGGCAGTTTCTGGCGGAAGGCCGCCTGCTTGTTCAGCGCCAGCAGCATCGCCGGCATTTGTTCCACCGGCAGCACATGGGTGACGTAGCCGGCGGCGATGGCGCTTTGCGGCATGCCGTTGTAGCGGGCGCTGGCCGGGGTCTGCACCATGCAGATGCCGCCCGCGCCATGAATGGCGCGCAGCCCCAGCGTGCCGTCGGTGGCGGTGCCGGAGAGGATGATGCCGATGGCGCGTTCGGCCTGGTCCTCGGCCAGCGAACGCAGGAAGCCGTCGATCGGCATGCGTTGTCCGCGCGGCTGTTCCGGCACAAAAAGTTGCAACACGCCATGAAGGATGGACATCTCGCGGTTGGGCGGGATCACGTAAACGTGGTTGGGCGCAACGGCCGTTTGATCCAGCGCTTCCACCACCGGCAGGGCGGTGCTGCGTTGCAGGATTTCGGTCAGCAGGCTGGCATGGCCGGGATCAAGATGCGGCACCAGCACGAACGCCATGCCGGTGTCGACGGGGCAGGCGCGGAAGAACTGCTCGAACGCCTCCAGTCCGCCCGCGGAAGCGCCGATGCCGACGATGGGGCAGGCTAGCGCCCCGCCTGCCGGGCTGTCAGGCATGGCTGTGTGTGGGGGGGGCTGCTTGCCGCTTGCTGCTTGCCACGCAACACCTTCTTTCCGCGCCAGACGGTGGATATGATTACGCATGCTACCCCAATGGCTTGGTCGGGGGCGATTCCTTTGATGCGCCGCGATGGGCCGCTCAAGCAATCATGACTATTTTCCATTTCAAAGGAAAATGGCTATTTGCATTCTGAGTTTGATAGTGGGGATTTCGAAGACCAACCCTGTTGGGTGTCGAGGTTGGAATGAGCATCTTGGGTGCAACCTCAATTCAACTCCAACTGGTTGGAACTGAGGCTGAGGTGGCTATGCCTGCTTCCTGCCGGGAGCTGCCTGCTGACA
>JAIFMO010000169.1 GCA_020048435.1 Sulfuritalea sp. | reverse complement strand
GCTTTTACGATTCTGGAGCCTTATTACTTGGCAGCTTCAGCCGGTGCAGCCTTGGCCTTCTTGTGACCCTTCTTGTGCGCCTTCGCGGGCTTGGCAGCTTCAGCCGGCTTGGCTTCGGGCGCAGCCGCCGGAGCCTTGGTTTCAGCCTTCGCTTCAGCTTTCACGGGGGCCTTAGCCGCAGTATCAGCCACTTTCGGGGCATCGGCAGCGAAAGCGGAAGCAGCAAACAGGGAGGCAATCAGAGTGGCGAACAGTTTGGACATTTTTGGATTCTCCTCGAAGGTTAGGTGCAGTATTTGCACTGCATGGGTCCATTAACGCCAGTAAGCAGGATTCGTTGACGCAACCGCTCAAATAGCGCCATCGTACCTCCCGCAGCACTCATTTCTCCGTGCCCACCCCCTGGGGTTTCCGCAATCATGATTTCAATCACACAGGCCGCCGAAGGCTACCGCGATGCAGCATGGTTACGCTCGCCACCCATGTCGAAGCTGATCTCCCTTGAGTGAAGCAAGCCAAGGAGCGTCGTCACCGGAGGCGATGAAATTCTGCGACGAAAAGCAAAAGGCAGCGCATCAAGCTTTTAAAGATCATTCGCACAAGGAGCACATGCGGAAGATGCAGGAGCAAGAAAGCCAGCGCCGTGCTGAATTCGACCGCCGGATGCAGGAGGCGCAGAAAGCGCCCATCAAGAAATAGGGCGACGACTTGTCTTGTTTTCGCCTATCAGGCGATTCGCTGATCGAACTCGATCTCCGGAAGCCCGCAGCCTGCGCGATTAGCTACCGCCGCGCTACTGAGGCGAAACGCGTCCCCCAGTGGGGGCAGCGAGGTGGTTCTACAAGCGTGGAGGGGCTCTATTTACCATCGCATTCCGGCACCTTGATCGAGCGGTTGGCGCAGAAGCGCCCCTGCATGCGTTCGACACAGGACACTGCCGATATCGGGTCCTTGGTGTTGCACTCCTTGATCTTTCGGCGCAGTTCCAGCACCCAGTCGGGCATGGCGGCGGTTGCCGCCGGCGCGGCAGCGGGCGCCACGGTTGCGCCAGGTCGCACGCAATTGCCTTCGGCCACATGCGTATTGCCTGCCTGATTGGAAAACAGCGACATCACTGTGCGCTTGAGGCGCAACTGGTCGAGCCGGATCTCGTAGGTCAGCGTCAGGGTCTGGGCGACGCCGTCGACCACGGCATCGCTGGCATAGCTGAAAGCAAGCTGGGTCGGCGTGCTGCGCAACAGCGTGGCCTGGTAGCCGCGGCCGTTGGCGGTGACGCGGATGTCGCTGGCCGTAGGCGCCGCGAGGCTGGATGGGCGGATGTCGACGGCGATGTCTTCCGTGCCGCTGCCGCTGACGCGCGTACCGTCGGCATAGACGCCACTGACGGCGCAGTTCAGTCGCAGGCCGGAATGCGTCGCCTGCGCCGATGCCGCCGTCGATCCGAAGCACAGCATGACAAACATTGCGAGTTGAAGTCTCTTCATGGCGTTCCCCTTTGTCAAATCACCCGATCATTGCCACCATCCACCGGCACCTGCGCCGCGGTGGTCTTGGCGAAGTATAGGAAATCCAACGCGGCATCCGAAAGGATCTTCGCCGCAGGCCGCCGCAGTCAATCGCAGATTTCGGACAAGAAAGCATCGGAGTCCTCCAGAAAACCTCCCGTATCGCACCCCAAGCGCGCCGGATTGACTGGCTGCAATAGGCAGAGAAGCGGCCTCTCGGGAAACTGACTTCTGAGAGAGACGACTTCAGAATCATATACATCGGTCATTGAATCCGATTGACCGCTCCAGAGCATCCAATCTACCGAGCCAAGCGACCGGCTTACGCCTTCCCCGCCTTCACCAGGTCGAGCAGCAGTTGTTTTGCCAGGGCTTCAGGCTCCATCGCGCCAACCTGCTTGCTCTTGCCGCCCCTGCCGGTGGATACGGTGAGAATCTTCCCGGCCACCCAGTAGGTGCCCGTGTAGGTCTTGCCATCGCTCTCGCAAGTGATCGGGTGGCGGGGTGGTGGGGGTTGGATCATTGTCAAATTATGGACGATAGCCCGCTGCGGGAGTGGTCGGGCCTGATCTATTGGCCAGAATGTTTGCTCTGGCGTCCCTCGCTCGACCAATACACACTCCATCACAAACTCGGAGCCGACCGCCCGGAAAGCCTTGTGCCACAAAGGTTTCAAAAATTCAGACTAAATTCTCAAGGTCAACAGGTTTACAGAATATGGGCGGTTAAGACACCAAAAACGGCCAGGTACGACGTTGGCGTGAAGGTCGAGGTCCTGAGGTTTTAACGAAGAACCCCGCCAACACTGGCGTGTAGCGGGGTTGTCGTTTAGGTTAAAGCAAGTTTAGCCAGAAATTCCTGGCGGGCCAGAAGGTATGCCATAGCAAACTGCCTCTGTTTTTCAGACTAAGCCTATTGCATATAAATCTAGCCAGGTCATTACAAATACCCTACTCTATCAATATGTTACCGGATCCACATTGCAGGTACCGGCAGGCGAGTTTTGGAACATGCACTTCCTCAAAACAACTCACTGTGCGTACCCGTGCGTATCAATGTTATGTCACCCGTCTTCACGTCGCCGCTCTTGTCGTAGATGAGTAACCAATCGGGCTCGATGTGGCATTCACGCACGTCGGCATAATCGCCCGCCAACTTGTGATCGCGGTGCTATCGCCAAGCGGCCTGTCGTTCATCAGTTCCTTGACTACTTGACGCATCTTCTCCCAGTCGTAGCGCCCAGACCCCTTGATGCGCTTCTTGTCGGTTTTGAATTGACCCGCTTCCTTGAGTATTCTCGGCATCAACCGACCTTTGGCCTACAGTTCGTTCAGCGTTGTTTCAGATACGTCGCCTGCCTTGGCGGCTTTGATCGCGGCCAGCGTCACCGCATTGGGGCGCGGCATCTGAATAGGCAGCCCCCCCGTCTCCACCACACTGCGCAAGAACAATCGAATCGCGGTACTCACGTCTAGGCCGGATGCTTTCAGAACCGCGGCCGCTTCACGTTTTAGTTCCGGCTCCACCCGAGAACGTACATCAACTGTCAGCATCATGTGCCTCCACTCAATCAAGTAACGATGTAGCCACATTGTAGCTATAAATGAATCCTCCTGCTTTGGCTAGAGCAAACGTGGGAATTTACAGAATCTCGCTCCCATGCAACTGAAGCTTTCCCGCCGACCTGCCCGATCTGCCCGATCTGCCATGCCGAGATGCGCAACATCGCCTTCATCAGCGAGGCCGATACCGTGAGCAAAATTCTCAATCACTTCAGTGAATCGAACCAACCGCCGAGAATCGCCCCGGCGCGCGAACCGCCGCTGTGGGAGGCCGCCGCCGCGGCGGAACCGGCGGGCAATGAGCCGCAGTGGAATTCGTCAGCCCAGCCTGCACCAGAAATCGAGTTCGATCAGCGCATCGCCTGGTAGTGCAGGTGTAAAATCAAGGCAGGCCGTCGCTCGTCGTAGGGTGGCTCGCGCCTGTTGCCAGGAAAGTCACCGCCAGCGGATCCTCTCCGGGCTTTAGGCAGTGCTTGGGGTGCGATGCGGAAGGCTTTCTGGCGGATTCCGATGCTTTCCCGTGCGAAATCGGCGATTGACGACTGCGCTAGGCGTCAGCCATACTCCCCGAAAGCCCATTGAATTTCCTAGCAGTTGCCACCCAGTGCGTCGAGTTCGGTTTCAAAATGGCGCGGCAGGCACCTAGCAGTCGGCGAGCGTGCCGAACTGCACCACTTGCGGAATTGATGTCGGTGCCAGGCGGCGCCACCAATCCCGAAGCTACTTTCTCTTTCACTTATGATCTTCTCACTATTGACCTTTGCCTCGGCGTTCCTGATCGAGGGCCTCGGAACCTGGATTTCAATCATCGGCCTGTCGAGCCTGTTCAGCGCCGATCCGATCATCATTGCACTGGCGGCAGCGCTTGACGTGGGCAAGATCGTAACCGTTTCTTTCCTCTACAAGCGCTGGAGCACGGCACCGGGGTTGCTCAGGATCTACATGGTTCTGGCCACCGCGGTGTTGATGATCATCACCTCGGCCGGCGCGTTCGGTTACCTCTCCGCCGCGTTCCAGGGAGCCATCAAGGACACCAAACAGCAGCAGATCCTGGTGGCCGCCAGCGTCGAGGAGAAAGCGACGCTCGAAGCGCGCAAGAAAGAGATTGACGCCCAGATAGCCAATCTGCCCTCAAACATCGTGAAGGGACGTCAAAAACTCATCAGTGCCTTCAAGGGCGAAGCGGACCGCATCAACTCACGTCTGCGGCAACTGGAAGCCGAGTTGCCAAAGTTGCGGATGCAGCAGATCAGCGTCAACACGCATGCCGGGCCCATCAACTACGTTTCACAGGCCTTCGATGTGTCGGTGGAGCAGGCCGTCAAGTACGTGATCCTAGTCATCATCTTTGTATTTGACCCGCTGGCGATTGCGCTTCTCGTCGCCGGCAACTTCCTGTGGGAGACGCGCAAGAAAGCGTTGCGTACGACCGCAGACCCCTCCGTGCAACCCGACAAGGCCATTGAACCGCCTCTCGAGCCCCGGCCTGACCCTGCCGACACGGTGGCTGTCCCCGCATCCGCCGAATTGTCCGATCCGCCCGGCGAAGCGATACGCAATGACGACGCCCGCGAAGCGATTGCGGCGCGTCCTGCCGAAGTGGAACGACAGCCGATTCACCTTGTAAGAGAGGAGTACGCGAGCAGGCAGCCCGACGTTCAGGCACCCGCGTCGGTAAGCGCCTCCAGGACTGACAACGGACCCACAGGGATCAGGACGGGGGGGGCAATGGCTGCGAACGAGCAGCCCCCCCCCATCCCGGTTCCCGAGGAAGTGATTCGCGAGACCGCGTACTACCTTGCCGAGAAACGCGGATTCAAGGATGGCGCACCTGCCGACGACTGGGTTCGGGCAGAGAAAGCGATCGTGAAAGACGTGCGCACGGTCAATTGACGGTGCTGTTCGCAACGTTCCGGATTCCGCGACAGGCCGTGAGGGGTCCGGGTTGACGTCTTGCCATTTTTTGATTTTTGCAGCTTCGAAGCAGAAACCCGCCCAACCCTCTGCGAGCAGGTTGGTCCGATCATCATTTTCTCCACCGCCACAACCTCGCGATGAATTGCGCGAAGTGTCCAACCATGCCCAGCCTTGAAATAGTCCTCACCTGCATCGCGTTCGCTGGCGCTGCTCTCTACGTTTTGCAGATGCGCCGCAAAGGCATCGACCGCATGCACCAGCCGCCTGTCGCAGATGCCCTGACGACAGATGCACCTAGCGCGGGTGTCGACGCAGCGGCAGACGCTGGCGTCAGTCTATCCCCTCCGGTGGAGGAATCTGCGCGCCTTCCGTCTGCGCTGGAGCAGGTCAAGGCGAGCGTTTCGCTGATCGACGAGATCCCCAGCGACAGCCTTCGCCCTGGCAGCGACCTTCCCCTGGGAGCCACGTTCGACGGGGCCGGCGTCAATTTCGCGCTGTTCTCCTTGCATGCCACCGCGGTGACCTTGTGCCTGTTCGATGCCGATGGCCAAGGCGAACTGGCGCGACTGCCGCTGATAGCAGGGGAGGCGGGCGTCTGGCACGGCTACCTGCCCGGTGCTCGCCCCGGGCTCGTCTATGGCTACCGGGTGGCGGGTGCCTTCCATCCGGCGCATGGCCACCGGTTCAATCCGGCCAAGCTGGTGCTGGACCCGTACGCCCGCGCGGTAGTCGGGGAATACCGCGATCTGCCGATTCACTATAGCTACCAGGCTCAGGCACCGGATCTGGCGGATGAGCAGGACAACGCGGCATACGCCTTGAAAGCGCGGGTCGTC
>JAIFMO010000030.1 GCA_020048435.1 Sulfuritalea sp. | reverse complement strand
GCGGGGGCCGGGTTGGTGGCCGTCGGATCGACCCTTGAGTGGCCGCTGGCCGCCGCCGGGGCGGTGCTGCTGGCCGTGGTGGCGCTGCGTCATCTGGTGGCCTGGTACCGTGCTTACGGGCTGCGCGCAATTGTCGGCGATGGCGCCACGGCGTCGCTGGCCGCCGCCACGCTGGGTTTCGTGTTGCTGCTTGCGCTGGGCTTCGCCCACGGCGCTGGCGTGGTGGCCGCTCGTCCGGCCATTGCGGCCTATGCCGCCGGCTTTTTGTTGCCGCTGGTGTCCGGCGCGCTGACGCAACTGTTGCCGGTATGGCGCCATCCCGGCGCCGATTCGCCGCAACGGCAACAAATGCGTCGTATCCTGGCGCGTGGCGGCACCCTGCGCGCCCTCATGTTTCTGACCGCCGGCGGCCTGCTGGCCTTCGATCTGAGCGCCGGCATTGCCGTCGTGGCGGTGGCGCTCGGCGCCTTCGCTGGCGCGCTGGCGCGGGCCGCCGTTGAGCCACGCTCCCGGCTTGCGTGATAACCTTCGCAACCCCTAATCCGCAACGAAATCATCATGCGTTACCTCTCCACTCGCGGCACCGTCAGCCAGGGGTCATCCCCCGCCTTTTCCGATATTCTTCTCGGCGGCCTGGCCCCCGATGGCGGTCTCTATCTGCCCGAAAGCTACCCGCGGATCTCGGCCGTCGAACTGGCCGACTGGCGCGAACTGCCCTACGCGACGCTGGCTTTGCGCATCCTGCAAAAATTTATCGACGACATTCCGGCCTGCGATCTCAAGTCGCTCACCGACCGCACCTACACCGCGCGCACCTACCGGCACGCCCGTCCGGGCTGTGATGCGTCCGACATTACGCCGCTGACCACGCTGGAACCGGGCCTCCACCTGCTCGAACTTTCCAACGGCCCGACGCTTGCCTTCAAGGACATGGCGATGCAGTTGCTCGGCAACCTGTTCGAGTACGTATTGGCCAAACGCAAGGAAACCATCAATATCCTCGGCGCCACCTCGGGTGATACCGGTTCCGCGGCAGAATATGCCATGCGTGGCAAGCAGGGGGTGCGCGTCTTCATGCTGTCGCCGCATGGATTGATGTCGGCCTTCCAGCGCGCGCAGATGTACTCGCTGCAAGAGCCGAACATCTTCAATATCGCCATCGAAGGCATGTTCGACGACTGCCAGGACATCGTCAAGGCCGTTTCCAACGACGCCGATTTCAAGGCGCAATACAAGATCGGCGCGGTCAATTCGATCAACTGGGCGCGGGTGCTGGCGCAGATCGTCTACTACTTCAAGGGCTACTTTGCCGCCACGCAAGGCAACGACGAGCAGGTGTCATTCGCCGTGCCTTCCGGCAACTTCGGCAATATCTGCGCCGGCCACATCGCCCGCATGATGGGCTTGCCAATCGCGCGGCTGGTGTTGGCGACCAACGAGAACGACGTGCTTGACGAGTTTTTCCGCACCGGTGTCTATCGTCCGCGTGGCACCGCCGACACCTGGGTGACATCCAGCCCGTCGATGGATATTTCAAAGGCGTCCAACTTCGAGCGTTTTATTTTCGACCTGGTCGGTCGCGACCCCGCCGTGGTGCGCGAACTGTGGGCCAAGGTGGATGCCGGCGGCAGCTTCGACCTGCGCGGCACCCCGTACATGGCCCGGTTGGCCGACTTCGGCTTCGTCTCCGGCAAGAGCGCCCACGCCGACCGCCTGGCCACCATTCGCGACGTTTGGCAAAAGCACCGGCTGATGATCGACACCCACACCGCCGATGCCCTCAAGGTGGGGCGCGAGCATCGCGCAGCGGGCATTCCGCTGATCGTGCTGGAAACCGCGCAACCGGTGAAGTTCGCCGAGACTATCCAGGAGGCGCTTGGCTGCGACCCCGCGCGGCCGAAGGATTTCGAGGGCATGGAAGAACTGCCGCAGCGCGTCGAGGTGATGCCGGCCGACACCCGGCGCGTCAAGGACTTCATCGTCGCCCATTGTCAGGCTGGACAGATCGGCCAATGAAAGTCGATCAGGCAACAGTCTGGTCCGGGCGCTACGCCGGGGCTGGCGACGAGTATCTGTTTGGCACGGCGCCGAACAAGTTCCTGGAATCGCAGGCGCACCGTCTGCGGGCGGGCTGGACGGCGCTGTCGGTAGCCGACGGCGAAGGCCGCAACAGCGTTTATCTGGCGGAGGAAGGCCTGGCGGTGACGGCGGTGGAAATATCGCCAATCGGGCTGCACAAGGCACAACGACTGGCCGTTGTCCGCCATGTCGAGGTGGATTTTGTGCTGGCCGACGTGCTGACGTGGGCCTGGCCGGTGGCGACTTTCGATGTGGTCGCAGCCATCTTCGTGCAGTTCCTTGGCCCCGACGAACGGTCGCTATTGTTCGACCGCATGCGTGAAACCGTCAAACCCGGCGGCCTGCTGCTACTGCAAGGCTACACGCCCCGCCAATTGGACTTTCGCACCGGCGGGCCTTCCGCCGTGGAAAACCTCTACACCGCCGACTTTTTGCGGGAGAAGTTTCAAGGCTGGGAAATCATTGAACTTCGCGAGCACGAAGACATGCTGGAAGAAGGCGCTGGCCACCGGGGCCACTCGGCTCTGGTGGATTTGGTGGCGCGGAAAAACTAGAGGTAAATAACCGCCGGGAAAACGGTAACGGCCAGCACCAGCACCAGCCATTCGAGATTGTAGCGGGCCAGCAAGCCAGTGAAGTGCAGTACCAGCACGACAATGGCGACGATGTAGTAAATGATGAACAGCATTCCGAAACCCCCTGTGGCCGCAGGCAATCTTTCACCTTCGGCATTCAAATAACAGGGGGCATATTACCAGACTGCGACGTCAGTCAAGGTTCGGGTATAGGCGGGTTTTAGCGTGCCTGTTCTAGAAAAGGCTGGCAATGACGTGGCGGTCGCGCGCGGCGAGTTTCTCCAGGCCCTTGCTGACTTCCATCGAAGCGCCCCATTTCATGACGTGGGAGAGATAGGTGGTCAGTGCCTGCGACAGGGCGTAGCCGGCCTCGCACCATTCGCGCCTGAACTCGTCGAAGGCCAGCGTCTTGGCCGAAAGCCTGCCGCTCTTCATCGGCACCAGGGTGACATGACGCCCATTGTTGCGAATCACGATGGCGGTGGTACGGTTGTGGTTGGTGACGACCATGATGCCCTCTCGCGGTGGATTAGTCCTGCCGTTGTAACGGCCGCCGCCGGGCAAACTTGAAGCGAGGCCAAAGTGCAGGACGTTGGCGCCCCGAAAAGTCGATGGCGTGACCGAAGGGAATCCCCGTGGGACTAGCGGTACGGCTGCGCGGCCCCTGAACTTTTGGCGCGCAGCGGTTCGCTCAGGCGGGCGAAGTCGCGTGGAGCCACATATTGCAGCAACTCCTTCTTTTTGGCGTCAAGGACGAGGTCGAGGCCCTTGGCGGGATAGAGGAAATGCTCGACGTCTTCACCGCCGCGAATACGCTCGGCTGGCGCGCCGAAGCGCTGCATGATCATGCTTTCGTCAAGGTTCGCCGACGGAATGAAGGCGATGGCGCGGATGGCGGCGCGGCCGGCCAACAGGAAGTCCTCGCTGCTCAGCTTTGCCTTGCGGGTCAAACTTTCCATGTATTCGGTCTTGACGGCACGCTTGCGCATGCCTTCGATGCCGGCGTCCGTTACGTCGAGGGTCAGGATCAATTTGCCGGTCACGAATCCGGCCGTGACGGTGTCGAAGTAGGCTTCCAATTGCCCGGCTTCACCCGCTGCGGTGACCACCGCTACCTGCGGTTCCAGCTTCAGCAGCGTGCGGGCATCGTCGAGCGTGCTGCCACCGGGCGTGGAACCGCCGAGGGTGAGACCAAAAACACGCGAACCACCGTCGGCCAGGACATCGATCTGCCATGGCAGTCCGTTGGCCTTCGATGCCGCTTGCTCGTTGCGGGGCGCGAGCAGCATCAGCACCACGAAGAGGACGACGCTGCCGGCAAGGATGGCCATAACGGTTTTCATTCGCGCTGCATCTCTCCGCCCAGGGCGATCAGCAGGTCGTCGAGCAGGCGCGCCAGTTCGCCGGTCATCAGCGTGAAGTCGACGTCGAACTGCTCGTCCGCGCCATTGCCAACCGCGGCAGAACGCTCGGCCTCCTCCTGCAAAATATCGAGGAAACCCAGTCGCTTGACTTCAAGTTTCTCGGTCAGCACGAAAGAAACGCGGTCGTTCCAGGTCATGCCGAGCTTCACCGCAGTCTTGCCGGCGGCGATGTGCTCCTGGATTTCCTTGCCTTCGAGATCATGACGGACATAGCGGATGGTCGCCTGGCCCTCGCCGCTGGCGCGCAGCTCGAGGTCGCGGTCAACGGTAAAGTTAGACGGCGCCTCGCCCGTGGCGAGCCACTCGGTCATGGCGGTGGTCGGCGACAGTTGCGCCTGCAAGGGGCGCAGCGGCAGGCCGTCGACGCTGCGGGTGAGCAGTTCGAGAAACTCTTCGGCGCGGGCGTCGGAGCCGGCATCGATAGCCAGCCAGCCGTTGATCGGGTCGATCCAGCCCCAGGTGGTGCGGCGGCGTGAAAAGGCGCGCGGCAGCAGTTCTTGCGTCACCCGTTCGCGCAGGTCACGCAGTTCCTTGCGGCCGACCTGGCGGCCCTGTTCGGCTTCGATTTCATCGGCGCGTTCCTGCGCCACCTGGCGCACCACGGTCGTCGGCAGCAATTTTTGCTCGACGCCGAGGGCCAGCAGCCATTGACGATTGACGGAATGGACAAAGCTGCCCGGCGCGCGCGGAAAGATCCAGCCGAGGCTTTGCATGTCCTGGCTGCCGCAGTGGGCCAGCGGATGCCGGCCGAGCAGGCCGTCAAGGGTGGCGAGAGCCATGCCCCAGTCGGGCGCAAGGCGATAAAGGCGAAGGTTGCGGAACCACATGATGGTGAGCGCTCTGGAAACTTGGGAGGGGGATTATGCCTCTATCCGGGCAAGTAGCCGGGCGGCGGCGGTTTCGGAGAGCACCAGCACCAGTTTCATCGTGGCACGAGTGGCGCCGACGAAGAGCTTGCGGAGGGTCTTGTCGTCAAGTTCCTCGAAATCGATTTCGGCGAAGATCACCGCTGGCGCCGCCTGTCCCTTGAAGCGATAGACCGATTCAAGCAGCAGGTCGCCCGTGGAATAGACGGGATGGCCAAGCAGATCGTAGCGGCCGCTGAAGGTGCGCAGGGTGTTGGTGCCGAGGCGTTCGAGTTGCATCAGGTGCGAGCGCTCGCGGCCGTGGTAGCTGACGATGGCCACGTCTTCCTTGCGGAAGCCGGCCGAGTAGCACTGGCGGATGGCTTCCTTGACGGCTTGTTGCAGGCCGCTGCCATCCCCGTCGGCATGGGTGATGAATTCGACGTCGCCGGTGTCGAACGGCGAGGCCGCTTCGATGGTCGTCGCCGTGTCCTGGTTGTCGGCCAGCAGGCTGGCCAGCATCCGCACCACCGGGCGCGGGCTGCGGAAGTTGCTGGTGGCGCGCAAGCCCACCCAGCCGGGCAGGGCGACGGGCGCGCGGCCGTAGAGATTCTGCAACGGGTCTTCGAGCCAGAGCACGCGGGCGGTGGGCAGCGCGTGGCGCAATACCAGATCGCGCCACGTCTCGGAAAAGTCCTGCCCCTCGTCGATGATGATGTTGTCGAACAGAAAGGTGTCGGCGGGTGCAATTTTCGCGGCCCGGGCAATCAGTTGCGCGAAGGCGTCGGGCTGCGTGAAATCGGGTGTTTCGCCCGTGCCGCGCACCAGCAAATCGCAGAGCATGTGGAAGGTGCAGGCCAATCCCCCGGTGGGTGCGATGGCGGCGAAATGATCGGCCAGCGGGCGGTTGTAACAGACGTAAAGC
>JAIFMO010000002.1 GCA_020048435.1 Sulfuritalea sp. | reverse complement strand
GTACCGGGGAAGCGGGTGAGGAACTGTTCGAGCCATTCGACCGATTCGGCGTCGAGGTGGTTGGTCGGTTCGTCCAGCAGCAGCATGTCGGGCTTCGACAGCAACAGCTTGCACAGGGCGACACGGCGCTTCTCGCCGCCGGAGAGCTTCTCGATACCGGCGTCCCACGGCGGCAGGCGCAGCGCGTCGGCGGCAAGTTCCATCAGTGTCTCGATGTTGTCGCCAGCGGCGGCGATGATATTTTCGTATTTCGCCTGTTCCTCGGCCAGCTTGTCGAAATCGGCGTCGGGTTCGGCGTAGGCGGCATAGATTGCATCGAGTTTCTGTCGGGCCTCCATCAGTTCGCCCAGGCCCGATTCAACTTCATCCCTGACCGTCTTGGTCGGGTCGAGCTGAGGTTCCTGCGGCAGGTAGCCGATGCGGATGCCGGCCAGATGCTGCACCTCGCCGTTGTATTCCTTGTCTTCGTTGGCCATGATGCGCAGCACGGTGGACTTGCCCGAGCCGTTGAGGCCGAGCAGGCCGATCTTGGCGCCGGGGAAGAAGGATAGCGAGATGTCCTTGATGATCTGGCGTTTCGGCGGAACGATTTTGCTCACTTTGAGCATTTGCATTACATATTGGGCCATGATTCAAAATCCTGTGAAGAGAAAAATCCGGTGCGAAGAACCCGGGCCGGACATGATCGGGCGGCATCGCTATGTCTCGCCGGGGCGGTTTGCCGCACACTTTAGCGGATACTGACGGTAGAAGTTGCACAGTTGTTCGAACACCGCTGGATACTCGCCGAGCAGCAGGTCGGGAATCTCGAAGAATACTTCACTGACGACGGCAAAGAACTCGGCGGGGCTTTCGGCGGCATAGGGGTCGATGGCGGTGTTTTCTCCAGCATCGATGCGCCTTCGGAAGTCCAGGAAAGCGGGTTCGAAGGCGGCTATCCACGCCCGTCGTGTCATGTTTTCGTGCAATGCGGGAATACCATCGACGGCACCGTTGCCCATATCGAGCTTATGGGCGAATTCGTGAATGACAATATTGACGTCGCCCGCTTCGGCTGGATTGTCGAACCAGGAAATGAGTACCGGCCCGCCTTCCCATGCTTCGCCGAGTACGCCGTCGTCGAACTCATGCACCACGCCGTCCTCGTCCATGAGTTTGCGCGGGATGATGAAGTCGCCGGGATACAGAACCACGCCTACCCAGCCGTCGTACCAGTCGAGGCCCAGATTCAGAACCGGCAGGCAGGCTTGCAGGGCAACCGAGAGCTGCTGGTCAGCATTCAATTCAAGTCCGCGCGCGCCGCTCCATTCCTTTTCGGCGATGAATTGGCGCGCGAGCTGGCGCAGGCGGAGCCGCTCGTCGTCGTTCAGTCGATCCATAAACGGCAGGGTGTATTCGGTCGCCTGCCATTGGGCATCGCTGATGTCGATCTTGCTGGCAGCGCGTTGGCGGCGCCATTCCCGAAATTTTTTGTAGCCTGGAATCATCAGTGGGTGCGAGCGAAGAATGAGATATGCGGCGGGAGCATAATTGTCCCCCCTCTTACCTTCCCGGAATTCCTTGACTTGGTCAATCCGCCATCCATGAACAAACCTCAGACTTTACGCTTGGGTATTCCCAAAGGCAGCCTGCAAGACACAACCCAGAAGCTTTTTGTGCGCGCCGGCTTTGATTTGCGCATCTCCGGTCGCTCTTATTATCCTGGCATCGATGATCCCGAGATCGAGTGCATCCTGATTCGCCCCCAGGAAATGGCGCGTTATGTCGGTCAGGGTATTCTGGATTGCGCCATCACCGGTCTGGACTGGATTCTGGAAACCGGCGCCGATGTTGTTGAATTGGCGGATTTGCGCGCTCCCTGGCCCAATTACGGGGTAGTGCGCTGGGTGATGGCAGCCAAGGAGGATTCACCGTTCAATTCCGTGGCGGACTTGCAGGGCAAGCGCATCGCGACCGAGACGGTCGGCATGACTAAGAAATTCCTGGAAAAGCATGGAGTAGCCGCCGAGGTGGAGTTCTCCTGGGGTGCCACGGAAGTGAAGCCGCCGATCCTGGCCGATGCCATCGTGGACGTATCCGAGACCGGTTCTTCCTTGCGCGCCAATAATCTCAAGGTGCTGCATGTCGTGCTTGAAAGTACGCCACGTTTCATCGCCAATCACGATTCTCTGGCCGATGCCTGGAAGCAGGGCAAAATCGACCGCCTGCTCATGTTGTTGAAGGGCGCCATTGCCGCGGCGACCCGCGTGCTGCTATCAATGAACGTGCCACGAGATAGCCTTGACGGCGTGCTGCACATATTGCCGGCCCTGGCCACGCCGACGCTTTCAACATTGACCGATACCAAATGGGTGGAACTCAGCACGGTGGTGGAGGAGAAGTTGGTGCGCGATCTCATTCCCCGGCTTTATCAGGCGGGCGCGCGCGGCATCATAGAACTGCCCATCAACAAGATCGTCGAATAGTTCGAACGGAAACGGGGGCCGCGGCCCCCGTTTTGCCCGATGTAAAAAAGAAAGAGTCAGTCGATCTTGGCTTTTTTACGCAGATCCATGATGTGATTGTCGACGATCTGCTGCTGTAGGCGCTGCGCCAGTTGCGGCTTGACCTCTTCCAGCGTCGGCGCCTTCAGTTCGCGGGTGTCGTCAAGCAGGATCACATGCCAGCCGAAGTCGCTCTTGATCGGGGTGGTGGTGTATTTGCCCTTTTCGAGCTTGACCATGGCATCGCCGAAAGGCTTGACATAGGAGGCCGGCGTGGACCAACCGAGGTCGCCACCGCGATCCTTGGAGCCCGGATCCTTCGATTCCTTGGCCATATCCTCGAACCGGTCGCCCTTGTCTAGTTTGGCGATGATGGCCTTGGCTTCGTCTTCCTTCTCGACCAATACATGGCGGGCCTTGTATTCCTTGTCGCCGAGCGCCAGACGGATGTTTTCGTACTCTTTCTTGATGATTTCCTCGCTCACCGGGTGAGTGCGGATAAATTCATTGAGATAGGCACTGACCAGCACGCCCTGATGAGCCAGTTCGACCTGACCCTGAATTTCGGGTTTCTTGTCGAGACCCTTCTTTTGGGCTTCCTGCGCCAGCACTTCGCGGCGAACCAGTTCTTCGCGCACGGCCATGCGCAGGTTTTCGGAATCGGCCTGACCCTGAGCCAGTTGGGCCGCCATCAAGGCGTCGGCGCGCACCTTGGAAATGGTCTTGCCGTTGACGGAGGCGTAGGACTTTGATGTGTCCTTGGCAGCGATGGCGCCGCCGGCAGCGAGAGTAAAGGCGAGAAGGGAGATTTGCAGCAGGCGTTTCATCACGGGAGTTCCTTGGTTGTCTGGGCGGTCAGGGGGCAGGCTATTGAAAAAATCAGGCAGTTTCATCGGGTGTTCTGGCGGTGATGCTGAGCGCATGGATTGCGCCCGCCATCAAGTCGCCGACGGCATCATACACCATGCGATGGCGTTCCATGGTCCGCTTGCCGGCAAAACATGCCGCAACGATATTCAGGCGGAAATGACCGCCGCCGCCCTTTGCCCCGGCATGACCGGCATGCAGATGGCTTTCGTCGATGATTTCGAGCTGGCTGTGGTCGAGCGCGGCCAACTGGGCACGCAAGGCTGCTGCCGTGCCAGCCGCACTCACTGTTGCTTTTCCTCGACGTAGCGGGCGAGCATCAGGCCCTGGATTACGATGAAAACGATCATCAGGCCCATGCCACCGAAGAGCTTGAAATTGACCCAGTCGGCTTCGCTGAAGTTGTAGGCGACGTAGAGGTTGGCGATGCCCATGATGACAAAGAAGCCGACCCATGAAAGATTGAGTTTCATCCACATTGGCTCGGGCAACGTGACTTGCTCCTCCAGCATTTTGCGGATCAGGTTCTTGCGCAGCACGGTCGCGGAAAACAGCAGCACCGTGGCGAACAGCCAGTAAAGCACGCTCGGCTTCCACTTGATGATGGTCGGGTTGTGCAGCAAGAGGGTAGCGCCGCCAAAAACGGTGATCAGCCCGAGGCTGACCCAGAGCATGGTGTCGACCTTGCGGTGTTTGAACCAGACCCAGCCAATCTGGACAAAGGTGGCGGCGATGGCTACGCCGGTGGCGACATAAATGCCGCCGAACTTGTAGGCGACAAAGAAGAGGATGACGGGAAACAGGTCGAAGAGGAATTTCATGGAGCGATATTCTACGTTTTCTCGAACATGAGCGAGGCTGAATTGATGCAATAGCGCAGGCCGGTGGGCGGCGGGCCGTCGGGAAAGACGTGACCGAGGTGGGCGCCGCACTGCGAGCAGATAACTTCGGTGCGTTGCATGCCGTGCGACAAGTCCCCTGCTTCAGCGATGGCAACACCCGCGACCGGTGCGCTAAAACTGGGCCAGCCGCAGCCCGAGTCAAATTTTGCGGCGGACGAGAACAGCGTGGCGCCGCAGCAGATACAGGCATAGGCGCCGCTGTCGTGGCAATCCCAATATCTTCCCGTAAAGGCGCGCTCCGTGCCCTTCTGACGGGTGACGCGGTACTGCTCTTCGTCGAGCTGTTGCCGCCATTCAGTATCACTTCGGATGATCATCGGCATGACGCCTCCTCTCGGGTGGATAGAATACCTCAGCCAGATGGGCATGGAACAGGGGAGTTCAAGCGTGCGGGTGATGGTGTTGGGAGCCGGTTTGATCGGTGTCACATCTGCCTGGTATCTGGCCGAGGCCGGCCACGAGGTGAGCGTAATCGATCGCCAGCCGGCGGCGGCGCGGGAAACCAGCTTTGCCAACGGTGGGCAGATTTCGACCAGCCATGCGGAGCCCTGGGCCAATCCCGCCGCGCCGCTGAAGATACTCAAGTGGGCTTGGGGGTTCCGTTTTCTGGGGCAATGCACTGCGGCGCGCAGCCGTGCCAACATCGTCAACATCCTGGCGCTGGCCCTGGAAAGTCGCGCGCGGCTCAAGCAGTTGCGGCGCGAACTGGACCTCCATTACGACGAACTGGAGCGCGGCATCCTGCATTTCTATACCGATTGTCACGTATTCGAGGCGGCCATTCCACAGGCGGCACTGATGCGCGAATTCGGCTGCGAGCGGGAGGTGAAGAACGCCGCCGAATGCCTGGTGATCGAACCGGCGTTGCGTGATTCCACTCTTCCCATCGTCGGCGGTACCTACACCGCTGGTGACGAGTCGGGCGATGCTCATGAATTCACGCAACGGCTGGCTGCGCGCGCCGCCGAGCGCGGTGTGGTCTTCCGTTATGGCGCTGCTGTTACGGGATTGGAGGCGGGGTGGCAGGCGGGCGGCAGTAGGATCGATGGCGTGCGTCTGGCCGATGGCCTCAGGCTGACTGCCGATGCTTACGTCGTTGCGCTTGGCAGTTATACGCCCCTGTGGTTGCGGCCACTGGGCGCGATGCTGCCGGTCTATCCGGCCAAGGGCTATTCGATCACCATGCCGCTTGGCAAAGACGCCATCGCCCCGAGCGTGAGCCTTACCGACGACGGCGCCAAGCTGGTGTTCTCGCGGCTGGGGCAACGCCTGCGCGTGGCCGGCACGGCTGAGTTCACCGGCTACGATACGTCCATCAACAGCGTGCGCTGCGAGGCCATCACTCGTCGCGTACTTGCGCTGTTTCCCGCGGCGGGCGGGCAGGGCGGTAGTGGCGCCATCGAGTATTGGGCGGGGCTGCGGCCGGCCACGCCAGGCAACGTGCCGATTGTCGGCCGCACGCACATCGGCAATCTTTTCGTCAATACCGGCCACGGTACGCTGGGGTGGACCATGGCTTGCGGCAGCGGGGCGCTGTTGGCTGACCTGCTGAGCGGTCGGGCGCCCGCCATTGACCCGAAACCCTATCGTCCGCCGGGGGGTTAGCGCCTCAGTGCAGGTGGCGCGGCGCGTCCTCGGCCATCTCTTCGGGTAACTCGGCGTGTACGGGTTCACCCTCGGGATTGGGGAATAGCGGGGCGCCGCAGTCATCGCAGTATTCCAGCGGGAAACGCTGGTCAAGTGCCAGCACATCGCGGATGCCGGTTTCGCGCAACACGGCTTCGATTTGTGCTGCCGTGTCGGCGGCCTCGTCTTCGCTATCGAGCATTGGCCAGACCACGCCATGAATCACGTCGTTGCTATCCGGGCGGGTGAAGCCGATGCGGAATTCTTCCAGATGTCGGTCGTAATACGGGGCGATGACGCCGCGCAGTTCGTGCGCCGCGATGTTAAGCGTGGTTTGCAGGAAAGCGACGGCGGCACGCACGGAATAGGGCCGCGAGGCGCGGTCGGCCTCAAGCGCCGCACCGTGGTAGGCCTGCGGTAGCAGCAGTTCCACCGCGCAGGCCGGCAATAATGGCCGCAGCGATTCGCCGCCCTGCGTGCGCCATTGCTTGAGCGCCTCGATCCGATTGCCGTCCTCTTCCTGCCAGCGGAACAGCGGTGCGCCCTTCGGCGCGGCCACGGCCGCCAGGATGTATCGTGTGTCGGAGAGAAATGGCACGGTTTCGGCCATCTGCTGCGCGTCGATTTTGTAGTCGCGGCCATGCTGCGCGGCCTTGCTGAGCTTTTCCGCCAGTTGTGCGGTTTCGCAATAGCTCTGCGGCAGTTGGTCGGGGCTGAAAAGAAAGTCGGCCATGCCGAGTTTGGTGTCAGCCGCCAGGACATGGGCCTGAAGCTGGACACGAATGTTGGCCATGTGCTCGGCGGAGATGGACCCCGACGGAATGGTGTAACGCGACCATGCCAGCACGGGCACGGCGAACAGCAGTATGTCGGCCGTTTCGGTGCGGCGCACTTCGCTGCAAGACTCGACCAGGTCGGCCAGTTCGTCATAGGCCCGGCCGCCAGCGCCGTAAAGGTGATCCAGCGCGCTGTTAAGGGCCGTCTCATCGTTTTCCGCCAGCAGGCGATCGACCAGTCCGCCGAGACGTGTTTCCCAGAAACGGTCTTCGATGCGGCTGCCAGACTGCGCAAGCGCGCCGGCCAGACGAATCAGTTGTTCGGTATCGGGGGTCTGCTTGGTGCGGCGGGAGAAGCGGGAACGTTTCATGGCGGGGTGCGTCGAGGCGGGGCGGTATTCTACCGCAGGGCGTTGGCGGCCGAAGCTGATAGACCGCCGCGCCTATTCAGCAACATTGCGACGAACCGATGTTCTCAAAATTGATGCCCAAAGAGGGCAAGTTTTTCGATCTTTTCAACGCCCATGCCGAACTCGTGGTCAAGGGCGGGCGCGAACTGGCCGCCCTGGTCGAGGATCTGGTCGATAACAAGGGGGGCGTCGCCGCCCACACCAAGGCCATCGACGAGATCGAGAGCCAGGCCGACAAAATCACCCACAACACACTGGCGCTGCTGCACACCACCTTCAATACGCCGCTTGATCGCGACGAGATTCACAATCTCATCATCCGCATGGATGACATCCTCGACCTGATCCAGGATGTCGCCCAGTCGATCAACCTGTACGACGTGCGCCGCCTGACCCAGGAAGCCTGTCATCTCGCCGATATCTGCGTCTCGTGCTGCGAGCGGGTGAAGACGGCGGTGATGCTGCTGGATAATATGGACAACGGTCCTGCCATCCTCAAGACCTGCGAGGAAATCGACCAACTGGAGTCCGATGCCGACCGGGCCTTTCGCGCCGGTGTGGCCAAGCTGTTCCGCGAGGAGCAGGATGCCCGTCAGTTGATCAAGTTCAAGGAACTCTACGAACTGCTCGAAATGGTCACGGACAGATGCGAGGACGTGGCCAACATCATCGAAGGCATCGTCCTCGAGAATTCGTAAGCGGCCATGGCCGGTCTCGAAATCAGTCTTGGGGTGATCGTTCTGCTGGTGCTGCTGGCACTGGCCTTCGATTTCATGAACGGCTTCCATGACGCCGCCAACTCCATCGCCACGGTGGTGTCGACGGGCGTGCTCAAGCCGCACCAGGCGGTGGCGTGGGCGGCCTTCTTCAACGTCCTGGCGATATTCATTTTTCAGCTCAAGGTAGCCGCCACCATTGGCAAGGGCACCATTGATCCCACCATCGTCGACCACTATGTCGTGTTCGGCGCGCTGATCGGCGCCATCGCCTGGAACTTCATCACCTGGTACTACGGCATTCCGTCGAGTTCCTCGCATGCGCTGATTGGCGGGTTGGTTGGCGCGGCGCTGGCCAAGGCCGGCCCCGCTTCGCTTATCTGGGGCGGTGTCGGCAAGGTCGTGCTGTTCATCTTCGTCGCGCCGGTTCTGGGCTTCATTCTCGGCAGTCTGCTGATGGTCGTCGTCGCCTGGCTATTCAACCGCGCCACGCCGCGCAAGGTCGATAAACTGTTTCGTCGCATGCAGTTGGTCTCGGCCTCGCTGTACAGCCTGGGCCACGGCGGCAACGACGCGCAAAAAACCATCGGCATCATCTGGATGCTGCTGATCGCCGCCGGCATCACGGGGCAAGGCGAATCGGTGCCGGTCTGGGTCATCATTTCCTGCTATCTCGCGATGGGCCTGGGCACACTGTTCGGCGGTTGGCGCATCGTCAAGACCATGGGCCAGAAAATCACCAAACTCAAGCCCGTCGGCGGCTTCTGCGCCGAAACCGGCGGGGCGATTACCCTGTTCATGTCGACGGCCCTGGGTATTCCGGTGTCGACCACGCACACCATCACCGGCGCCATTGTCGGTGTCGGCTCCACCCATGGGACGCGCAACGTGCGCTGGGGCGTGGCCGGTGGCATCGTCTGGGCCTGGGTTCTCACCATTCCCGCCACTGCCCTGATTTCCGCCATCGCCTGGTGGATCGGCACGAAACTGTTCTGAGCCAGGCTGGAAATTTCCGTCGTTTTCGCGACGCTTGTCGGCGATCAACCCGTTTTCTGCGCCGACTGCAATCGAAATTAGAAGGCGAAACCGCCTCAATCTGTCGCTTATCTCCGCTCCAACTTTGGCGCACGATGCCGTTGATGGAATTATCAGGAGGACGTCCCCATGCTTATCGAATCAGTCGAACTCGTCGCGCTGCCCAATGCACCAATCTGGCAGGAAAAGGTTTATCGTGCCCACCTTGATAGCGGCGAAGACGTCGTTCTCTTTCAGCATCATTGGGATGTCAAGCTGCCGCCGGAGTCGCTGATCGGCATGACGCTTGAAGAAGCGTGGCGCAAGCGCACGGAAAGAATGCTGGCGGCGGCCACGGGGCATCACTGAAGGTTGTTCCGTTGTCGATGGCGAAATCCTCGTCCGCAGTTTCACCTCATCCGCTTTTCTGCCCCTGCGGCAGCGGCGTCGGCTATGCGGCGTGTTGCGGTATTTTTCATGCGGGCGCCTGGCCGGCTGATGCCGAGCGCTTGATGCGCTCGCGCTACAGCGCTTACGCGCTGGGCTTTGAATCCTATATTTTCGATACCTGGCATGCGTCGGCACGGCCGCCGTTGCTTGAAATCGATGCACCACCCCGCCCGCAGTGGCTTGGCCTCGATGTCTTGCGCCATCAGCAGCGTGGGCCGGACGCGGCAGTCGTTGAATTCGTTGCCCGCTACAAACTGGGCGGCCGCGCCCAGCGGTTGCACGAAGTGAGTAGCTTTGTCCGCGAGTACGGCCGCTGGTACTACCTCGGCGCAAGTTAACTTGCGTTAGCGCGCTGGCGTGGTGTGCGCTTCAAGTCGGGCTTCGAGCGCCTCCCAGCGTTCCAGCAGGGCCAGCAGTTCGTCGTCGATCTCGCCGAGGCGACCGGAAATTTGTTGCGCTTCCTGCGTCGGGCTCTGATAAAGCGCAGGGTCTTCCAGCTTTGCCGTCAGCGTCTTCTGTTCGGCTTCTAGCGTGGCAATGAGGCCGGGCAGAGCGGCAAGTTCCCGTTCTTCTTTCCACGACAACTTTTCGCGCGGAGGATTTTCCTTCGGATTCTCCGCGGGGGTCGCTCCTTGCCGTCCCGCTAGCGCCGACTTTTTCTTTGGTGCCGCGCTTCCGGCCGTGTTGCGCGTGGCTTGGAAACTGGCCCAGTCGCTGTAGCCACCAGCGTATTCGCGCCAGGTGCCATCGCCCTCGGCGGCGAGCGTCTGGGTGACGATATTGTCGATGAACACGCGGTCGTGGCTGACCAGGAACACCGTGCCGGCATAGTCCTGGATCAGCGCCTCCAGCAGTTCGAGGGTTTCGATGTCGAGGTCGTTGGTCGGTTCGTCGAGCACCAGCACGTTGGCTGGCCGCGCGAAGAGGCGCGCCAGCAGCAGGCGGTTGCGTTCGCCGCCCGAGAGTGATTTGACCGGCGAGCGCGCCCGCTCCGGCGCGAAGAGGAAATCCTCCAGATAGCCGATGACGTGTTTCTTCGTGCCGGCGATTTCGACGTAATCGGAACCGGGTGAAATCACTTCGGCCAGCGTCGCCTCGGGATCGAGTTGGGCGCGGAACTGGTCGAAATAGGCCACTTCCAGCTTGGTGCCGAGCCTTACCGTACCGGCATCGGGTTCGATCTGGCCGAGAATCAGACGCAACAGCGTGGTCTTGCCGGCGCCGTTGGGGCCGATGACACCGATCTTGTCGCCGCGCAGGATGCGGCAGGAAAAATCCCGCACAACCGTCTTGTCGCCGAAATGCTTGCCGACGTTTTTCAACTCGGCCACCAGTTGCCCGCTTTTGCCGCCGGCGTCGAGTTCGAGTTTCACGGTGCCCAGCCGTTCGCGGCGGGCCTCGACGCCCTGGCGTATCCAGACTTCCTCTTCCTTCAGCAACTTGTCGAAGCGGGCGTTGGCGAAGGCCTCGTCGGCCAGTTGCGCTTCCTTGCGCTGCTGGTAGGTGGAAAAATTGCCCGGAAAACTTGCCAGGCGGCCGCGGTCGAGTTCGACGATGCGCGTCGCCAGCCGGTCGAGAAAGCGGCGGTCGTGGGTGATGAACAGCAGCGTGATGCCGGCGTCGAGCAGAAAGGTTTCCAGCCACTCGATGGCGGCGGTATCGAGGTGGTTGGTCGGTTCGTCGAGCAGCAGCACGTCGGGGGCGACGGCCAGCGCCTGAGCCAGCGCCAGCCGCTTTTTCTGGCCGCCGGACAGCGTGCCGACATGCGCTTCGGGATCGAGGGCAAAGCGCGCAATGACCTGCTCGGCGCGGGCCTCGCAGGACCAGGCGCCTACGGCTTCCAGTTCGTGTTGCAGGTGCTGCATCTGGCCGAGCAGGGCGTCGTGGTCGGCATCCGCCTCGCCGAGACGGTGGGCGACCTGATGGTAGGCGGCCAGCAGGCGCGAGGTTTCGCCCATGCCGGCCACCAGCGCCTCGAATACCGTCAGTTGCAGATCGAACACAGGCTCCTGCAGTACATAGCCCAGTCGCAACCCCGGTTGCGTCCATACTTCGCCATCGTCGAGGCGGCTGCATCCGGCCAGCGCCGCGAGCAGCGAAGACTTGCCGGTGCCGTTGCGGCCGATCAGCGCGACGCGTTCGCCCGGATCGAGCTGAAACTCGGCGTGGTCGAGCAGGGGAACATGGCCGAAGGCGATGCAGCCGTTGGCAAGCTTGAGATAAGGCATGGGTACATCCGTTCTGTAAATGTGCAGCCTGCGGGGCGAATCCGGATTTCGTCGTCGTCCCGCTCTATCTCCAGATCAATGTCCGTGCGCTCATTGGCCAGGTCTAGGCAACCGCCAGTGCCTGGCGCACGTCCTCGATCAGGTCGGCGAGGTCTTCGAGACCAACCGACAGGCGCACCAGTCCTTCGCCGATCAGGTGTTCTGCCCGTTGTTCCAGTGTGTAGAAAGAGTGCGTCATGCTGGCCGGATGCTGGGCGAGGCTTTCGGCATCGCCGAGGCTGACGGCGCGGGTGAAGAGTTGCAGGGCATTCATGAAACGGCGACCCGCCGCGATGCCGTCCTTGAGTTCGAAGGCAATCATGCCGCCCGGCTGGGACATCTGCCTTTGCGCCAATTTATATTGCGGAAAGCCCGGCAAGCCGGGGTAATGGACGATGGCGACTTTGGGCTGCGTGGCAAGGAATTCCGCCACGCCCCGCGCGGAGGCGCAATGGCGATCCATCCGCAGCGCCAGGGTCTTGAGTCCACGCAGCACCAGAAAGGCATCTTGCGATGACAGCACCGCGCCGGTCATGTCCTTGATGCCGTGGAAACGCACCTGGTCGAGTATTTCCCTGGGGCCGACGATGGCGCCGGCCAGCAGGTCGCCGTGACCGCCAAGATATTTGGTCGCCGAATGCAGCACGAAATCGGCGCCGAGTTCGAGGGGGCGTTGCAGGTAAGGCGTGCAATAGGTGTTATCGACCACGGTTTGCGCGCCGTGGCGGCGGGCGAT
>JAIFMO010000114.1 GCA_020048435.1 Sulfuritalea sp. | reverse complement strand
GGTCGGCTTCAAGAACGGTACCGACGGCTCGGTCGAAACCGCCACCAACGCCATCATTTCTGCCGCCAGCCCGCACAGCTTTCTCGGCATCAACATGCAGGGCCGGTCGAGCGTGGTGCGCACGCGCGGCAACCGCTACGGCCATCTGGTGCTGCGTGGCGGCGGCGGTCGGCCCAATTACGATACCGTTTCGGTGGCCATGGCCGAACAGGCGCTGGCCAAGGCCAAATTGGCGCAGAACGTCGTTGTCGACTGTTCCCACGCCAACAGCTACAAGAACCCGTCGCTGCAACCGCTGGTAATGACCGATTGCGTCAACCAGATTCGACTCGGCAACCGCTCCATCGTCGGCCTGATGGTCGAAAGCTTCATCGAAACCGGCAACCAGCCGATTCCCGCCGATCTGTCTCAACTGAAATACGGCTGTTCCGTCACCGATGCCTGCGTCGACTGGCCAACCACCGAAAAAATGATCCGCGACGCCGCCGATGCCCTGCGCGGACCACTCGGCGGACGCGCCAAATAAGCCCAATAACCGTACATCACCCTCCGCCACATCCATCGAGCCAGCCATGTCACTCATCAAACCCTTTCGCGGCCTGCGCCCCGCCCGCGGGCGCGCCACCGATGTCGCCGCTCCGCCCTACGACGTGCTATCCACCGACGAAGCGCGCCGCATTGTCCATGGGGGCGCAGCCGGCAAGCCCTGGTCGTTCCTGCATATTTCAAAACCTGAAATCGATTTGCCGCCAGAGACCGATCCCTACGCACCCGCGGTCTATGCCAGGGCCACCGCCAATCTGCGGGCGATGCTCGATGCCGGCGTGCTCCAGCGCGATGAAACCGACTGTTACTACGCCTATCGCCTGACCATGGGCGATCATGAACAGACCGGACTCGTCGCCGCCGCTTCGGTGCGCGCCTACAACACCAACAAAATCAAGCGGCACGAGCTTACGCGCCCCGACAAGGAAGACGACCGCGTGCGGCAGATCGAGGCGCTCAATGCCCAGACCGGCCCGGTGCTGCTGGCCTACCCGTCCGATCCCGTGGTCGACGCCCTGCTGGCGCAGACACACATAGGCCGCGCCGACGCCGAAGTTACCGCCGACGATGGCATCCGCCACCAGATATGGGTGATGCGCGATCCATCGCTGATCGCCCGGATCACCGCGGCTTTCGATGCCATGCCCGCGCTCTACATCGCCGACGGCCACCATCGTTCCGCCGCCGCCGCCCGCGTTTCCGCCGCCCGCCACACGGGCAGCAAGGTCACCGGGGGCCTCGATCTGGCGGCGGACTATTTTCTCGCGGTGATTTTCCCCCACAGGCAAATGCGCATCCTCGACTACAACCGCGTGGTCAAGGATCTCAATGGCCTCGAAAAGTCGGCGCTAGCGACACGGCTCGCCACGGCTTTTTCCGTCGAAGCGGCCGCTGAATGCGTGCGACCGGCTAAAAATGGCGAGTTCGGCATGTATCTGGCCGGCCAGTGGTACAGGCTGACCCTCAAACCATCATTGCTGCCGGCCGACCCGGTGGCGCGGCTCGACGTCAGCCTGTTATCCGAGCATGTGCTCGGCCCCATCCTCGGCATCACGGATCTCCGCCGCGACAAGCGCATCGACTTCGTCGGCGGCATTCGCGGCCTCGCCGAGCTGGAAAAGCGCGTCGACTCCGGCGAAATGGCCGTTGCCTTCGCCCTCTACCCGACCAGCCTTGACGAACTGATGGCCGTGGCCGACGCCGGCGAGATCATGCCGCCGAAGTCAACCTGGTTCGAGCCCAAGCTGGCCGACGGGCTGGTGTCACACCTGCTGGATTAAAGCTGAATCGAGGCTGAAACCGGGGCTGAAACCGGGGCCAAACCGTGGGCTGAACCATGGTCTGCCCGCAGAGCCAGACGCGGCAGGGCGGCCCGCGCATTCGTCGTGGAGGCGCGGGCGAGTTCGTCGAGCGTAATTCCCCGCAGTGCCGCCAGCGTTGCCGCGATGCGCGGCAGTTCGGCCGGCGCGTTGCGGCCGCCGCCGACCCATTCCGGCGGAATGTCCGGCGCGTCGGTTTCCAGCACGATGGCATCGAGCGGCAAAGTCGCCGCCAGTTCGCGCAGGCGGGTGGCGCGCGGATAAGTCATGGCGCCGCCAAAGCCCAGCTTGAAGCCGAGTTTGATGAATTCGTCGGCCTGCTGACGGCTGCCGTTGAAGGCATGCGCGATTCCACCGGCGGTGCCGGGCGCGTCGAGACGCCGCAACAGCTTGAGGATGGGATCGATGGCGCGGCGCACATGCAGCAGCACCGGCAGGTCAAACTCGTGGGCGATCTTCAACTGTTCGACGAAGTAGAACTCTTGCAATCCATCGTTGCGCGGCGCGATAAAACGATCGAGGCCGATTTCACCGATGGCCACGACCGGCTCGCGCGCCAGCGTGGCGCGTAGCGCATCGAGATCGTCTGGCGCGGCGCGATCAACAAACATCGGATGGATGCCGTAACCCGGCGCGCAGGATGGAAATTCGCGGCAAACGCTGGATACGGCGCCAAAGTTGGCGCGCTCGACCGCCGGCACCACGATGATCGCAACCCCCGCAGCGGCCGCGGCGGCTGCAACCACCTCGCGATCGGGATCGAACTCGGCGGCATCGAGATGGCAGTGCGTATCGATCCACATGCCGCTATCTCTCCTCTACCAGCGCCTACTCGACTTCCTCCATCCACGCCATCTGGATGGCTTCGAGTTTCTTCTCGCCGCAGTGATGTTCGTCTTCCTCGAACCCAGGCAGCGCCATCGTCAGGCGCATGAGGTCGACGAAATTCACCGTCTTCGGGTCGATTTCAGGATGGCGCTCGGCCAGTTCGATGGCGATATCGAGGGTATCGGTCCACTTCATTTTTTCGAGTGTCCTTCCTTGGCCATGTTGATGGTGTATTTCGGAATCTCGATCACCAGCGGCGTTGTGCCCACCAGCGCCTGACACGACAGGCGCGAGGCGGGCTCCAGGCCCCAGGCCTTGTCGAGCAGGTCTTCTTCCAGTTCCTCGGCCGCTTCGAGGGAATTGAAGCCCTCGCGGATCACGACATGGCAGGTGGTGCAGGCGCAGGATTTCTCGCAGGCGTGTTCGATTTCGATGTCGTGTTCGAGCAGGGCATCGCAGATCGACTGCCCGACGGGCGCCTCGATTACAGCGCCGGCGGGGCAGAGTTCGACATGCGGCAAAACAATTATCTGGGTCATAGCTCGGAAACCTTCCTGCCGGAAAGCGCGCGTTGCACGCTCCGGTTCATGCGGCGGGCGGCGAACTCGGCCGTGCCTTTGTTAAGCGCATCCATGGCGTCGTCAATGGCGCGGCGGTCGTCGCCAATCATCACCGCTTGCAGGCGGGCAACCAGCGACTCGATGTGACTCTTTTCCATTAGCGACAGCAACTCGGCACTTTCCATCAGCGCCGACTGTACCGCTTCGAGCAAGCGTTGCGCCTCGACCTGCGCTTCGCGCAAGGCGCGACGGAAGGCGTCGTCGGAGGCATGGTTGAAACTGTCCTTGAGCATCGAAGTGATCTCGTCGTCGGTCAGTCCGTAGGACGGCTTGACCTCGATGCGGGCCTCGTGGCCACTGGTCTGCTCGCGCGCAGCAACCGACAGCAAGCCGTCGGCATCGACCTGAAAGGTGACACGGATACGTGCGGCACCCGCCACCATTGGCGGAATGCCCCGCAGTTCGAAACGCGCCAGGCTGCGGCAATCCGAAATCAGTTCGCGCTCACCCTGCACCACATGCACGACCAACCCCGTCTGGCCATCCTTGAAAGTGGTGAATTCCTGGGCGCGGGCTACAGGAATGGTCGAGTTGCGCGGAATAATTTTCTCGACCAGCCCGCCCATGGTTTCCAGCCCCAGCGAGAGCGGAATCACGTCGAGCAGCAACCAGTCGTCGTCGCCGGCATGATTGCCGGCCAGCAGGTTGGCCTGAATGGCGGCGCCCAGCGCCACTACCTTGTCGGGGTCGAGATTATTGAGCGGCTCATGACCGAAATAATCGGCCACCGCGCGTTGCACCTGCGGCATGCGGGTGGAACCGCCGACCATCACCACGCCCTTGACATCAGCAGGCGCCAGACCGGCATCGCGCAGCGCCTTGCGGGTGGATTGCAGCGTTTTCTGCACCAGGTTTTTGGTGATCTCGGCAAAAATCTCCGTCGTCAGCTTGAGGTCGACATACTCACTGCTTCCAAGCTTGACGGTGATCGGCGCTTCGCCATGACTGGTAAGGTATTCCTTGGCTTCACGGGCGTGGGTCAGCAGCAGGCGTGCGTCGTGCGGCGACAGGGGTGCAAGCTTGGCCTGCTCGATGATCCAGCAGAACACGCGCTGATCGAAGTCGTCGCCGCCCAGCGCTGAATCGCCGCCGGTGGCCAGCACCTGGAAGATGCCCTTGGCCAGTTTCAGGATGGAAATATCGAAGGTACCGCCACCCAGGTCATAGACGGCATAGGTGCCTTCGGCGCCATTATCGAGACCATAGGCGATGGCTGCCGCCGTCGGCTCGTTGAGTAGGCGCAGGACATTGATGCCGGCCAGCCGGGCGGCATCCTTGGTGGCCTGGCGCTGGGCATCGTCGAAATAGGCGGGCACGGTGATCACCGCGCCGGTAAGCGCGCCGCCGAGCGAGTTTTCGGCGCGCTCGCGCAGGGTTCTGAGAATATCAGCGGAGATTTCGACCGGGCTCTTGATGCCGGCAGCGGTGCGCAACTTGACCATGCCTTCGGCCTCGGAGCTGCCTGTAACAAAATCGTAGGGCATGGACTCGACGTGGGCAATATCCTTCAAGCCCCGCCCCATGAAGCGTTTGACCGAGACGATGGTATTGCGCGGATCGATGGACTGCCGGGCCTGCGCCTCATAACCGACAATGGTGCCGCCGTCGTAATGAACGACCGACGGCAGCAAGGATCGCCCCTGCTCATCATTGAGGACGCCGGCCATGCCGCTCCTCACCGTGGCGACGAGGGAATTGGTGGTACCGAGGTCGATGCCGACCGCGAGGCGGTGTTCGTGGGGAGCCGCGGATTCGCCGGGCTCGGCAATCTGGAGTAGTGCCATTGTCTGGGTTCTTCTTATGCTTCGACGGCTTCGAGGGCGTCGTCGATATCGTGGAGCAATTTTTCCTGGAACATCAGTTGGCGGACAAGTTCACCGGCGCGCGGATAATCATGCTCATCATCGAGCGCATGTTGCAAGGCGTCGTACTGTCCCGATATTTCCTTGCGCATGCGGTGATGCAGATGGTCGAGTTCGACGGCATCGACCGCGGCGCGGGACTCGGCCACCGCCTCGCGCCATTCCATCTGCCCGACCAGAAAGTCGGTCGGCATCGCCGTGTTGCGGTCGATCTGCGGGTCGAATCCGGCCAGATGCAAAAGGTATTGGGCGCGCTTGAGCGGTGCCTTCAAGGTCTGGTAAGCCTCGTTGGCGTGCGTTGCCCACTGCATGGCCAGGCGCTTGTTGGCATCGCCGGCATGGGCATGCTTGTCGGGGTGAACTTGCGCCTGCACATCGCGATAGCTCTGTTCCAGCGTGACACCGTCGATAGCGAAAAGCCGCGCCAGACCAAACAACGTGAAATGATCTTGTTTGAAATCCATCAGATGCTCATTAAACGCTCATTAAACATTAAAACTCTCACCGCAGCCGCACGCATCCTTGACGTTGGGGTTGTTGAACTTGAAGCCTTCGTTCAGCCCTTCCCGCGTGTAGTCGAGTTCGGTGCCGGCCAGGTAGGGCAGGCTTTTCGGATCGACCAGCACCTTGACGCCGTGACTGACGAACTCGATATCCTCGGGGTTGGGTGAATCGGCGAATTCAAGCTTGTAGGCCA
>JAIFMO010000089.1 GCA_020048435.1 Sulfuritalea sp. | reverse complement strand
CAAGGCAATGCGACGACTCAGCCGCCTGACGCAGGCCGAATTTGCCAAACACCGTGGCATCAGCTTGGTAACACTGAAGGCGCTTGAATCGGGCAAAGGCCAACCGAAGGTCGACACCCTGAACAGGGTCGGCGATATTCTTGGGCTGGAGCTTGCGTTCGTGCCGAAACAACCCCGCCATTCTGTTCGCGCCGAGGCGGGCGCCGATGCGTGACACCCGGTTGTGTCGGTTTCAATCTGCGGTTTTGCGTATTTCGCGAATTGTCTGGGGGGCGCTGAAGGGGTAGTCAGTCCATCAGACCGCAGTCCTTGGCAATTTGCAGCAGTTCGATCGTTTTGGCAGCGCCGGTTTTTTTCAGGAGATGCGCTTTGTGAATTTCCACCGTGCGGTGGCTGATTCCCATGATCCGGGCGGTTTCCTTGTTGGTGTGCCCGTCGAGAGCCAGCATCATCACCTCCTTTTCCCGCGCCGTCAGGTTGGCGATGTGTGATGCGGAATCCTCCTGCAGGGCGGTCTTGCTGGCGATTGCGTCCCATTCGTCCATCGCGCTGCTTACGCTGTGCAGCAGCACGTCGACGGGAACCGGTTTGGTGAGAAAATCGACCGCGCCCGCTTTGATAGCACGGACACTCAACGGAATGTCGCCATGCCCCGTGATGAAAATTAGTGGCAGGAGTACGCCGCGCTCGTTGAGTTTCTCTTGCAACTCCAGGCCAGTCATATCTGGCATGAGCAGGTCGGTGACGATGCAGCCGGCCCAGTCTGGGCGGCAGGCGTCGAGCATAGCCTGACCGCAGTCGAAGGACTTCACGGCGATGCCGGCATGCTCGATCACCATGGTGAGAGCCATTCGCACCGTAAGGTTGTCGTCGACGATGAAAACGTGTTTTGGTCGCGAACTGATCATGAAGCCATTTGGCAACCTGAAGTACAAACGGTGGCAAATATTACAGTCTCTTTCCTGCCGTGTCGGTAAGGGTAAACACCTATAAGCGCCCCTGCGCATTTTGGCATAGGCGCGAGCGCTTATAGGTGTTTACCCGGATTCAGGTCAGCGGGCGATTGGATTAGCCTGACTCATGCGTTGGTTCACCGATTTGGAGGCACCGATCATGGAAGCGAACATCCACAGAGACAGCAACCGGGCGACGGTCGCCCTCAACGGCCACTTCGATATGGATTCGATCGGCAAATTTCGCGATGCCTGCCGCGGGGCAATCGCGGACGATCATGTGACCGAGGTGATCATCGATTTTGCCGAAACGCCCTTCATCGACAGCATCGCGATGGGTGCGCTGCTCATGCTGCGCGACCGTGCCAGCGAGACCAACAAGAGCATCGTGCTATCCAACTGCAATAGCCGCGTGCGCCGGGTATTCGATCTGGTCGACTTCGGTCGGCTGTTTGCATTCAGGTAGAAGGCTACGCTCAGGCTACGATCAGTCGGTTGCGCCCCGACTCTTTGGCCTTGTACATGGCTTGGTCGGCATCCCTGACCAGGTCGTTGGGCTCCTTCGCGTCCATCTCGGGATAGGCGGAAACGCCGATGCTGACCGTGACCTTGATGTTCTGGTGGCCGTCGGCAATCGAGGTTTCCTCCACCATGCGCAGCAGGCGCTCGCCGATCTTGGCGGCGTCTTCCTTGGTCGCGCCGGGGAGGATGGCCAGGAATTCCTCGCCGCCGTAGCGAACGAGAATGTCGCCCTCGCGGACAACCAGCCGCGCCACGCGGATTACCTGCACCAGCACGCGGTCGCCGGCGAGGTGACCGTAGGTGTCGTTAACCTTCTTGAAGTGATCGAGGTCGAACATCAGTATGCCCAGCGGCGAGGAAACGCGGATCGAACGGCTGAATTCCTCGTGCAGGCGGGCCATGCCAAAGCGGCGATTGAAAATGCCCGTGAGCGGGTCGAGCGCTGCCAGCCGTTGCAGCCGGTCGTGCACCAGCGCATTGTGCAGGGCGAGCGCCAATCCTTGTTGCAGCAGGTCGAGCCGCTTGCGCTGGTCGTCGCTGAAGGTCTGCGCGGTGGCCAGTACGATTACCCCCAGCGGTACTTGTTTGTACAGCACGGGCATGACGATGACCTGGCGCGGCCGAAAATCGGTGAGCACGCCCTCCAGCGTGATGTCTTCCGGCAAATCCAGCATTTGCCCCGTGCCGGTGCGCAGCGCCCGCCGCACATGATCGCTGCTCGCCAGACCGGTGGCCGAGCGCAGGCCCATCGACGCGGTCACGCGCATATCGCCGTCGTTTTCGATCAGGAGCACGCCGCCGCCGGCACCCGTGTGCCGCAGCAGTTGCTCCAGCGCCTGATCGGTCAGTGGATCGAGTTCCAGGTGGCTCGACAGCATCTCGGTGAAGGCCTTGACCGCTCGCTGGGTTTCGAGCGCCTGCGACAATTCCTCGACCAGATGATTGAACGCCTTGCCGCTTTCGCCGATTTCGTCATCGGAATCGCAGTCGAGAAAGCACTGGTCCGAACTGCAATCGCCAAGATCGCCGTCCTGGCTGACTTCTTTCAAATTGTCGGTGATGAAGCGCATGCGCTCCCCCAACAGGCGCAGCGGCCGGCAGACCACCACCCGCGCCAGCCCGACGTTGGCCGCGCCAACCAGCATGCCCGCCCCGATGCTGGAGGCGAAGAACCACGGCGTCAGCACCAGGTACGACGGTATCCCCATCGCGATGACGAGGAGGGGGAATGCGATCCCCATCAGCAAGCCCAGCCCGACCATCCAGATGGCAAGGTCGGTAAACACATTGCGTGTCAAACGAAATTTCATGATTCCCCCTCCCTTGTCGCCCATGCAGGCGCGCGCACCGATCAATGTGAATTATTGTTTGCCCAGCTTTATCGCGATCGGCGGGCCATTTTGATCGGCCCGACATAAGCTGTCAAAGATATTGTGCGGGGAGCGTTGCGCCCCGCCCAAAAAGTCGGCGGTAGCGGTACGGCAGCGACGGGAACGGCAGGGCTAGCTGGCGCTGCCGCTGTCACGCGACCAGCAACTAACGCCGTTGCGGCCGGCTTGCTTGCTGCGGTAGAGCATCTTGTCGGCTTTGTCGAGCAGGCTGGCGGGGGAATTGTTACTCAAGTTACTCAACGGCACGGCGCTGGCGAGGCCGACGCTGAGGGTAACGCAGGCCGCGGTGGCGGAATGGCCGTGGGGGATTTGCAGCGTCTCGACGTGGCTGCGCAGGCGTTCGGCGATCTGCAGGGCGCCGTCTTCGTCGGTATCGGGCAGCAGCACCACGAATTCCTCGCCGCCATAGCGCGCCACCAGATCGCCCGGGCGCACCGCCGTGGCAGCCAGCGCGGCGGCGATCTTGCGCAGGCAGTCATCGCCGGCGCCGTGGCCGTGGTTGTCGTTGTAGGCCTTGAAGTGGTCGATGTCGAGCATGAGCAGCGACAGCGGTTCGCCTGAACGCAAACCGCGCTTCCACTCGATGTCCAGTTGCTGGTCGAAACGGCGGCGGTTGGGAATGTTGGTCAAGCCGTCGAGCAGCGCGTGCGCTTCGAGCAGATCGGTCTTGATCTTGAGCGCGATGTGGTTGCGCACCCGCGCCATGACGATCGGCAGGTGAAAGGGTTTGGCGATGTAATCAACGGCGCCCAGCCGCAAACCGAGTTCCTCGTCGAGCGTGTCGCTGCGGGCGGTGACGAAGATTACCGGCACGTTCTGGGTCGCTGGATTTTGCTTGAGGCGCCGGCATATTTCGTAACCGTCCATGTCCGGCATCATCACGTCGAGCAAAATCAGGTCGGGCGGGCCCTGTTTGGCGATGATGTCGAGCGCCACCTTGCCACCACCGGCCACCTTGACGCGATAGTCGGCGCGCAGCGCCTCGGCCAGCACCTGGATGTTGGTGGGAGTGTCGTCGACGATCAGGATGATCGGCTTGCTGGCGGTGGCGGTAGTGTTCATGCTGGGTCGATTTTCGGCACGGGTTCTGGATCGACGCCGCCCAGGGCATGGCCTTCGCGGCAGATAATCTCGCCGAGCAGGGCGCGGGCGCTGTCGTAGTCGGTGGCGTCGAGATGGCGTCCGAGCGTTTCCAGTTTCCTGCGCAATGGCTGGCAACTGATGGATGCTTGCAACTCGGCCAGCAGTTCGCTCGGCACGAAATCGTAGTTGTCGACCAGATTGCGCAGTTGGCCGAACAATACGTTGGCCCGCCGCCAGTCGCACTGGTCGCAGGCGTAGTCAGCCGCGATTGGAACGAGCGGTTTCGTGTCTTTCAGTTTTGCTACGGATTCCAGCACCTCGGCCAGCGCCACGTTGAAACTGACCATGGCGGCGCGGGTGGGATTGGATGTTGCGTCACCGAGTGCCGTACCGCTACCGCCGACTTTTTCTTCGAGAAGACTGGCAGCCCTTTGCAGGGTGGTGGCGCCCAGGTTGCCAGCTGCTCCCTTGGTCTTGTGTGCCAGCGCCATGGCGCCGGCCACATCACCCGCCGCGAGTCGCTGCGCCATCTCGTTCGCCATGCCGGCAAACTGCTCGCCAAATTGCAGCACCAGGCGCTTGAACAGGCCGCGATTGCCGCCCATCAGCGCGAGGGTGTTGGGCAGATCGAACCCGGGCAGCGTCGCCGGCAGCCAAATGAGATCATCCGCGGCGTCTGCCTCCGCAAAGCCGCGCGAACAGGAGCGGGCGGCGTCATCATCGATCTTGAGCTTGATCCACCGCAACAGCACCGTCAGCAAATCTCGCGGCACGATGGGCTTGGCGACATGATCGTTCATCCCGGCCGCCTCGCAGGCCTCGCGGTCGCGGCTCAGCACGGCTGCCGTCATGGCGATCACCGGCAGTTTGGCAAAGCGTTGCTGGCCGCGAATGCGGCGGGTGGCTTCAAAACCGTCCATCACCGGCATCTGCAAGTCCATCAGCACCGCGTCAAAACTTTCCAGTTGCAGCATTTCCAGCGCCTGTTCGCCGTCGCTGGCGATAGTGACCTGCAAGCCCATGCGTTCGAGCAGATCCTGCGCCACGGTCTGGTTGATTTCGTTGTCCTCGACCAGCAGGAGGTGCGCGCCGCGTATCGGCGCCGCCTGCTCGAAGAGGTCGCTATGCGCGTAAGCCGCATCCTCCAGCAGATGGCCGCCCTGCACGCGCATGATGGCGTCGAACAGTCCGGAAGAAGTCACCGGTTTGGTCAATACCGCATCGAGTTCGACGCCGCGCGCGGCCTGCATCAGTTGATCCTTGCTGAAGGCGGTGACCATGATGATTACCGGCATCCGCGGCAACACCTGTCGCGTTACTTCGTCGTGAACTTCCTGCGCCAGGGCGATGCCGTCCATTTCCGGCATCTTCCAGTCGGTCAGGATGATCTCGAATTCCTGCCCGGGTTCGGTCGCGGCCTTGTTGAGCAGATCGATGGCCTCCCTGCCGCAGGCGGCCTGGGTCACGTTAAAGCCCCAGGCGCGCAGGATTTCGCAGAGAACCTGGCGCGAAATGTCGAGGTCGTCGACCACCAGCACGCGCATGCCGCGCAGGTCGGTGGGCGAGCGCTCGATGCGGATGTCGCGCGCGATGCGCAACGGAATGGCAAAGCCGAAGCAACTGCCCTTGCCCGGCGCGCTGTCCACCATGATTTCGCCGCCCATCTTTTCCACCAGCCGCTTGCTGATGGTCAGCCCCAGCCCGGTGCCGCCGTAACGACGGGTAATGGACCCATCGGCCTGGGTGAAAGGCTGGAACAGGCGCATGGCCTGTTCCTCGGTCATGCCGATGCCGGTGTCGCGCACGGAAAACATGAGGGTGGCGCTATCGCCATGATTGTCACGATCGTCGTGCGCATCGAGCCGCGCGAGCTTGACGTGAATTTCGCCGGATTCGGTGAATTTCACCGCGTTGCCGACCAGATTGTTTAGCACCTGGCTCAGCCGCAGCGGGTCGCCGATCAGTACCGGCGGCACATCGACCGCGACGTCAAAGACGATCTCCAGCCCTTTTTGCTCGGCGCGCACGTTGAAAAGGTCGCCGACGTTCAGCAACATTTCCTCGACGCGGAATTCCACGCTATCCAGCTCCAGCCGTCCGGCTTCGACCTTGGAATAGTCGAGGATGTCGTTGATGATCGAGAGCAGCGCCTTCGACGATGTGTGGATTTTCGACAGGTAATCGCGCAGCTTGGGGCCGATGCCCGGCAGCCCGAGCGCGAGGTCCGACAGGCCGATGATGGCGTTCATTGGCGTGCGAATCTCGTGACTCATGTTGGCGAGGAATTCGCTCTTGGCGGCGTTGGCGTGTTCCGCCTCGGCTTTCGCCGCTTCGAGCGCCTGCCGTGCCGCCAGCCGCTCGGTGATGTCCTGGAAGGCGACGACCGCGCCGGCGGCCTCGCCGTCGCGGTGAATCGGGGTGGCGGACAGCGCGACCGGCAGCAGGCTGCCGTTCTTGCAGGCGAAATTTTCATGTTCGCTGCGGTATTCCCGTTGGGCGCGGATGGCGCCGTGCACCGGGCATTCTTCCAGGGGCACATGGCCGTGCAGTGTCGGGTGGCTGTCGCGGCCGAGCAGTTCGTCGGCTGACCAGCCAAGCAGGCTCTCGGCACGTGGATTGACGAATTCGATGCGACCCGCGCCATCGATTACCAGCACGCCGTCGCCCAGCGAGGCGGTAATTTCGCGGATACGCGCCTCGGATTCGCGCAGCAAGGCGGTCGCGTGTTCCTGAGCGCGCTTGCGTTCGTCGATGGCAGCCATCATGGCGCCCATCAACTCGGCCACGTCGGCAATTTCATCGGCTTGCCTGTCGCGGACATGGTGCAGGCGGTCGCCGAGGGCCGGCGTTACCTGCTGGCTCGACGCAAATTCGCCGACGGCGTTCCCCAGTTCGGTGATGCGGCGCGCCTGCCGCATCAGCCACAAGCCGATGGCGAACCACAACACCAAGCCATCGACGAGCGGAATGATGCTCATGCCGACGGCAAGCTCGGTGGTCGAGAACAACGTGGTAATGGGCGCTTCGATGCGCAAATGGACCGTGCTGGTTTGGTTGTTGTTGTCGCCGCCGGCCATCCAGATCAAGTCGCGAATTTCGCGGGCGCTGTTGTCGATGATCTCGCCTCGCCGCAATCGTTCCAGCGCCGTCTGGCCGCCTGAACTGGCGATGGCCACGCCGCCATGCAGCGCGCTGAGCGTGACGCCAGGGGAGCCCATTTGCACCAGCAGTGCGTTGTCGATGTGGAAGAACATGGCGAAACGGCCCATGCCGCGTTCTTCGCCCAGCCAGATCGGATACTCGAAAACGCGGTAGAGCGCCTGCGTCGGCGGGTCAAGGTAGTGGCCGATGGGTGCCGCCGCCGATCCGGGGATGGCGGGCAGGCTGATGTCCTTGCCGGAATCGAACAGTTTCTGGCCGTCGCGGGTCTGGATCAGTAGATACTGGAAACGCCGGTCGGTGCCCTGGATGGTCATGAAGGCTTGCAGGTTGGTGGCGGCGCTGCTCATGTCCTCCAGCGCCCGCGTGAATTCGATGCGGACCTTGAAGTCGCGGCTCTGGATTTCCCAGTCGTGTTCGATCTGTTCCAGGCGGGTCTTGTAAAAACCCGCCAGGTTTTCGGCGCGTTCGATGGCCGCCTGGTGCAGCGCGGCGCGGTAGATGACGACCGAACTGATGGAGATCAGCGTTATGAGCAGGCTCAGGCTGACGATCAACCGGATCGCCGCCTGTCGTCCGATGGAATTGCGCCGCATCAGGCCGGGCTCCTTATTTCAAGCTTATTGGCGGCGGCCGGCCCAGCGGTCGTCCAGCATGGATTCAATACTCAGTCCCTGTCCTGGCGCACCCTTCTCCAGGCTACCCTGAAAAAAGATGTCGGTTTCCTTCAGTTGTGCGGTGGAAAACTTACCGTCGCGGTTGAAAGCCCGGGGATACTTTTTGAGCGCGCGGATGAGCGATGTTCGTTCGTCGGCATCCTTCACGCCGAGGGCGTCGACCACCTGCTCCGGCGTATGGCTGGCGATCCACGCCAGGCTCTTTTTCACCATGCGCACCATTTTTTCAACCTTGGCGGGATCGCTGGCAATGACATCGGGCCGTGTCTCCAGGGCCGCATGGAGGAAGTTAACGCCCTTGATGCCCTTGACCGTATCCGGTTGCGCCAGGTGGGCAAGGAAGAATACCTTGCCATTCTCTTGCAGCCGCGAGGCGAAAGGCTCGTCGCCGACCACCGCGTCGGCGGCGCCCGAGATCATCAGCGAGGACTGCTCGACCCAGCTTTGTCCGGCGGGCACGATACGCACCGCGTCCACCGGCACGCCAGCGGATTTGAGCAACAGTTCACCCAATTGCTGCGAGGTGGTCTTGGCGTTCTTGGTGCCGGTATTGACACCGATGACCTTGCCCTTGAGGTCGGCAATACGCTTGACCTTGTCTTTCAGCCCGGCACGCACCATCAGCACGAACAGGGGGGCGTCGTTGACCGGGGCGATCACCACCACCCCACCGCCATTGGCCTTGAGCGACAGGGCGGCCGGCACGCCGGCCACGGCGAAGTCGGCATTTCGGGTCATCATGTTGTTGAGCGCCACGCCGCCACCGCCGGTATGGAGTAGGTGCAGGCTGACGCCTTCTTCCTTGTCGGCGCCAATGGCCGGAATCAGATCGACCGGCAAGTAGGAAATATTGCGTGGCCCGGGGGCGCTGAGGACGATGCGCTGGGGATCGGCGACCCGGGTGGCCGACTGCGCGGCTGACTGAGCCGCAACCGGAGCCACGGGCATGGCAAGCACCAGGGCGGCAAGGATGAATGGGCGCATCATCGCGGACTCCTTGGGCGGAAGAATTACTTGAGGTTTTTGGCGGACATCAGCAGGGCCTGGCCGGCCACGAAATTGACCGTCAGCCCCCGCTGTTCGTCGCCCCAGACGCAACTGCGGATGCCGAGCGTTTCATCGCAGCGGGCGGGTTCGCCGACGATCTTCGTTACCTCGGCATAGGTCTGGCCGGACTTGAGCTTGTTGTAGTTTTCCAGTGTAAGCGGGTTATTGCAGGCGCTTAGCAACAGGCCAGAGACACCCAGCAGGGTCGCGGTTCCGAGTTTCATTTGATGCTCCTTCCGTTGTTGGGACATTGGGTGTCAGGTCTTGCTCAGGATGAAGCGGGCATACAGGATGTCTTCGCTCATGATGTGCTCCAGCAGCCAGATGGTTACAAACAGATTGAGTTTCAGCGGCGCGCTGTCGTGTTCGTGCGAGCGAATTTCTTCCTGTAACTTGGTGACCTCGGCGACGAGCTCGCGATGCTTACGCTTGTGATCTTCGAGGCCCGGGTAACCATGCTCGGCGATCAACTTTTCTTCGCTGACGAAATGCGATTGCGTGTATTCAAACAATTTGTCCAGTGCGATCTTGGCGGCCTTGACGCCGTCGGGCTGCAACAGATGGCCGCTGCCAGCGGCCTTGAATTCCTCGATGAGGCGAATCCAGTGGGCATGCTGGGCGTCCATGGCGTCGATGCCGATGCTGTATTTGGGGTCAATAATGGCCACGTTGTCTTTCTCTCAAATTGGAGGGTGAGGGTCTGCCGTTCCCTTGAGGACGGAGTCTAGCTTGAAGCGCCCTTGACGGGTCAACTTATGCCGGCGGCAAAAAAGTCGGCGCTAGCGGTACGGCATTCATAGTTCGCCGGATCAATCGTACAGCCGATAGTCGGCGCTTTCCTCGATCCAGTCCGCTTCGTCGGCCTGCGCCAAGGCATCGAGGTCGGCGGGGGTGGCGGCGGGGTCGTCGACCCAGTGGCGTAGCAATTCACTGCCATTGATGAGGTCGATGGCCAGGCGCTCGTGCTCGTATTCGTAAGCGAAGTCGCGCCAGAGCGGGTATTCGGGTTGCAACTGGCGTAGCGCCTTGAAGGCCAGCGCTTGCAGTCGCCAGGGGCGGAAGGCGGCGTGGTTGTAGTGCGTGGTGGCGTCGACGTGAATCTGAAGGCCTTGGCAGAGCTGGCCGGCGTGTTTGTGGAAGGTCGGCTCGAACCAGCAGGGGCGCAGTTTGCAGCCGGCCAGCCAAGCGGGCGCCAGCGCCTGCATGCGCGCCAGCAACGCCGGGGCGTCGATGTCCGGCGCGCCGAAGAGTTCGAGCGGCCGCGTGGTGCCGCGACCTTCGGACAGGGTGGTGCCTTCCAGCATCACGGTACCGGCATAGCAGCGCGCCATCGATAAATTGGGTGCGTTCGGGCTGGGGTTGATCCAGCTGCGCTCGCCACAAGGCCAGCCGAAACCGGGGGCCTTGTCCGGCTCCCAGCCCTGCATGGGGACGACCTCGCAGTCGACGTCGAGCTTGAACGTGGCGATGAACCAGCGGGCCAGTTCGCCCAGCGTCAGGCCGTGGCGCATCGGCAGCGGGCCGGCGCCGACGAAGCTTTCCCAGCCGGGCCGCAGGCAGAGGCCTTCCACCGGTCGACCCGCCGGGTTGGGGCGGTCGAGCACCCATACGGACTTGCCTTGGCGGGCGGCGGCTTCGAGAACATAGCGCAGGGTGGTGATGAAGGTGTAGATGCGGCAGCCAAGGTCTTGCAAGTCGACCAGCAGCACGTCGAAGGTATCCATCATCGCCGCGGTCGGCCGCCGCGTTTCGCCGTAGAGGCTGAAGACGGGGATGCCATGTTGCGGGTCGGTGAAATCGGGTGATTCGACCATGTTGTCCTGCTTGTCGCCGCGCAGGCCATGCTGGGGGCCGAAGGCGGCGGCGAGCGTGATTTCGGGCCGGGCCGCGAGGGCGTCGAGGCTGTGCGTGAGGTCCGGCAGGGTCGAGGCCGGGTGGGCCAGCAGGGCGACACGGCGGCCGGCCAGGCGTTGCCGCAGTGCTGGAGAGTCGATCAGTTGTTCGATGCCGAATTTCATGCGTGAATTTCCGCCGTGCTTTCCGCTGCCAGGCTCAGGCTGAAGGCTTCGCGTCGATGAAAGTCCGGTTGCTCGGCGGCATGGGTTAGCGCCCAGTAGCTGAGGTGGCCATCCGCGGCTTCAAGCACCATCGAGAGGCCGATTTGCAGCGGGGCTTGCCGGGGCAAGGCGGCCGCGACGAGGCTGACTTCAAGCCGCAGGCCGTCGGGGTGGACGTGGGCGAGTATCCGTGGTGTTGGCGGCAGTGGCAGTGGCGGCAGCGGCAGCGAGTATGGGCCGCTGCCCACCGCGCGCACCCGGTAGTCTGAAAAGTCATAAAACGCCCACTGGCCGGAAGGTGAGAAGTTGAACTCGCGATAGCTGCGATTACCCGCACTGCCAACGAAAAGTTCAGCGCAGGTGTGGCGCCATAAATCGTCGGTGAGGGGGACTTGCGGCGTGGATATGCGCAAATCGGCCAGCGGCCCGAGATAGTCGAATACAACCAGCAGGCCGCCATCGTCGCGACGGGTCAGGCCATAATTGACCCGGTGTGCCGTGACCGGGTCGGCCGGGTGGGGGTGCAGTGCGCCGGCACGCGCAAACCTCACTTTTTCTCCGTCAGGCCACCACTACTATTTCCGCTGCCGCCGCCAAGGCCGCCCAGCAAGGCAGCCACCGGGCGCAAAGGTCGCCGTGGCGGTGTATCCGGCTTGGCGGCCGCTGCCCTGGCGGCGGCTTCGGCCGAGGGTTCGTAGGGCTTGCTGGCATCGAAACCGCCGTGGGACGACGCCGCGCGGGGCGCTCTGGGCGGGGAGGGGCGATGTACCTTGGTGGCAGCAGGGGCCGGCGGGGTGATGGTGGCAATGACCGGAGCAATGGCGGTCAACGGAACGATTGTCTCCGCCGAGGGCGCCAGGGGCAGATGGGCCTCGGTGCCCGGTAGTTGCACCGACTGTCGGGGGCCGTGTGGCGCGCGGGCTTCTTGCCGTTCGTGCCGTTCATGTCGTTCGTGCTTGTGGCCGGTGCCATGCCTGACACGCGGCGCTTCGAGGTTGAATTCGTTCTCGGGCTCGAAGCCGGGAACGACGACTTGCTCGATGCGAAACTTGATCAGTTTTTCGATGTCGGCCAGATACGAGCGTTCTTCGGCGCTGACCAGCGAGATGGCTTCGCCGTGCTTGCCGGCGCGACCGGTGCGGCCGATGCGATGGATATAGTCTTCGGAGGTATGCGGCAGCTCGTAGTTGATGACATGCGGCAAGTCGTCGATGTCGAGACCGCGCGCGGCAACGTCGGTGGCCACCAATACGCGCGTTTTGCCGGACTTGAAGGCTTCGAGCGCCTCGGTGCGCTGTTGCTGGCTTTTGTCGCCGTGGATGGCGTTGGCATTGACGTCCTGCTTTTCCAGCCAGCTGGCCAGCCGGCTGGCGCCGAACTTGGTGCCGACAAAGACCAGCGCCTGCGTCATCGTGGGTTCGCGCAGCAGTTGCAGCAGCAGGTAACGCTTGCGCTCGGATGCGACCGGATACACGCGGTGGGTAATGGTTTCGGAAACGGTGTTGCGGCGCGCGACTTCGATCAGTTGTGGCGCCTTGAGCATGGCGTCGGCCAGCCGCTTGATTTCGTCGGAGAACGTGGCCGAAAACAGCAGGCTTTGCCGCGTTGTCGGTAGCAGCGCAAGGATGCGCTTGATGTCGGGGATGAAGCCCATGTCGAGCATGCGGTCGGCTTCGTCGAGCACCAGGAATTCGACCGAGCCGAAGCTGACCGACTTCTGTTGCACCAGGTCGAGCAGCCGGCCCGGCGTGGCGACGACGATTTCGCGTCCCTGGCGCAGTTCGGCAATTTGCGGCTTGATGTCCACGCCGCCGTAGGTGCAGATCGAGCGCAGCGGCAGGTGCTTGCTGTAGGTCTTGACCGCCTCGTGCACCTGCATCGCCAACTCGCGCGTGGGGCAGAGGATGAGGGCGCGCACGGGATGCCGCGCCGGTGACAGCGAGGGGCTGGCGTGGCGGGCGAGGCGATGCAGCAGGGGCAGGGTGAAGCCTGCGGTCTTGCCGGTGCCGGTCTGGGCGCCGCCCATGAGGTCGTGGCCGGCCAGCACCACGGGGATGGCCTGGGCCTGGATGGGGGTGGGCACGGTGTAGCCGGCGTCATGCACCGCCTTGAGGATTTCGGGCGCCAGCCCGAGGTCGTCGAATGTCAAATGAATCTCCTGAAGCGGCCCGTGCCGCCACGGAGGGCGACATACCGGTTCAGGCTGGATGTTGGGGAAGGACGAGGACCGCTGGGAGCGATCCGGTGAGCAAGCGCCAACCGGCGGGGCGCGTCGCAGCGGATTCTAACTGAAATTCATGCGGGCTCTGCCGTGTATCAACGCCCCGGTATTAGCCGAAGGCGGAGAGGCTGACGTACAGGTCTTTGCCGTTGGGTGCGTTGAGCATGGGCACGGATGTATAAGTGCGGTCGTCCCGGCCTGGGGCGGCACAGATACGCAGGATGGATTCAGCCATGTCGCGCGACATCATCTTCGATGAGTCGTCCTCCAAACCGATGCAGGTGATCTCCGAGGGGGAAAGTGAGCCCATTTTTTTCATCCTTGCCGTGAGTTGATCGATCTCATCCCGGTTGTCGGGGCGCCATCCGTACAAGGGGCTTATTGCAACTCGCGTACCAGTCAAGCTGAATGTCATGACGGGAATAGCGGGGTGAATTGCCGGTAATTCCGGGTTTGATTGGGGTCAAACCGGTGGCGACGGCGGAATTTGCCGTTCCGCGCGGGCGGCGGTGACGACTGCGGCAATAAGGGTGGCGGCAACAAATGCCGCACCGGCGTGGTTTTCCGGTTAGTCGGCCGCGCTCGTGGCGAGCCAGTCGCGCAAGCTCAGGCACCCGCGCAGCATGAGATGCGCCAGCGCCGCGCGTGCGGCGCTCAATCGACTTAGGTCAATCGAGTATCGTGGCGCAGCAGCGTTGTTTTCTTGCCAGACTTGGCTGCGGGCATTTCATTTGCGTCGAGGCCGCTGCCTTTGTCGGCTGCCTTTTCCTTGCCATCCCCGGCTCCGGCGGCCTTGGCTGTGTCCGGCTCGGCGGCTGCCTTGGCCGTTTCTGCTTCGGCGGGCGGTTCTTCAGCTGCCTTGGGTTTGGCTGCCACCTTGCCCAGCGGCAGTTGTGGCGCAACAATTTCCATCTGGTTTTCGCGCATGTAGCCGTCCATCTCGCGCCAGCCGTTGAATATGGCGGACTTGGAAATTTTCGGATTGAGGGCGTAACAATCCACCAATGCCTGACCGGAATGGCGGCAACCGCTGCCAACGGCCTTGCCATCGGATTCCTTCCTTTCGGCAACCTTTACCGGATCGTCGATACCGAGTTGCTCGCAGCCAAAAAGGGCGAAGGAAAGAATGGCGACAAGGAAGGCGGAAAAGTTGGGTCGAGCCATAAAAATGAATGGGGACTATGCCGAAGCCATTCTACGGCAGCCGCGCGGAAATCTTTAGCGGCGCCGATCTTCCTGCATGGTTTGTGCCAATTCGCGAAGCTGTGTGGGCGAAAGCTGTTTACCGTCGCGCCTACTGAACAGCAACCAGGCCAGTGCGCCGTTGATGAGCACAAGGGCAATCTCGATGTAGAGAATGGGTGTGACAAGCTGGCGTTTCGAGTTGTCGCCGAAGACGAAGTAAAAACCGTCGAAGGTCGGCAGGACAGCCTTGGTGATGGCGGTGAAGTTCTCGAAGGGCGGGAAGAGCAACATGGCGACGAGGTTGATGGCCACGACCCAGAGCACGCCCCGCTGCATGCGGGTGATGCCGCGGCGCCGCGGTCTGTCCGCTGCCGCGCCGCGTAACAGCAGCCAGGCAATAGCGCTGTTGATGGCGATCACCAGTACTTCCAGCGACAGGAAATTGCTATTGATGACGAGGTTGGAGCGAGTGGCCAGGACCCAGTAAAAACCGGCGAAGGTGGGGATATTGCCGCGCTGCAGCGAAATGTAATCGTAAGGAGGGAACAGCAAAATAGCTGTCAGATTGAGCGCCGCCACGGCGAGAGCAAGAACTTGCAACCGGTTCATGGGCGGGTAGCCTAGCCGAGTCAGTGGCGGAGGGCAACTTTTTGCAAATCTAAATGACGGACTTGCGCGACATTCCGCCAGATTCCGGCCAGCCTGATAAACTTGGCCGGTCTATTCATGACATCGGGACAAATCGTAACAAAGACGGGACAATCATGATCAGAAAACTGCTTTTTGCCGTGCTCGCAACGCTAAATTTTTCTCTTCCCTGCGCCCAGGCGCAGGAGGTTACGCTGCGTCACGATCTCGAAGGCCAGTCGCTCGACGCGCTGGCCACGCTGGTGGTGCGATTCAACGGCGAGCAGAAGGGCAAAGCCCGTATCCTGCTTCAGGATCTGAAGGGAATTGCGGATGTTGCCGCCACCCCGCCGCCACATCTTTCCTTGCTTGATCCCGATGACAGTATGCGTTTCTTTGGTACCAGTCCGCGCTTCCTGCCATTGCATCAGGTCATGACACAGTCGAAGCTCAAGCTCGACGCCAAACAGTTTTTTCCCCAAATGGCCGCGGCCGTGGATGATCTCACCGGCAAGATCCAGGCGCTGCCGCTGGCGCATGCGTTGCCCGTGCTTTTTTATAACCGGGATGCCTTCATCCGCGCCGGCCTCGACCCGGACAAGCCGCCGAAAACCTGGTGGGAGGTGCAGGCAGCGGCCGGCAAGCTGTTCGATGCCGGCTACAAGTGTCCGCTGACCTCGTCCCGCTTCGCCTGGGTGCATCTGGATAACCTGTCATCGCAACACGGCGAGCCCACGGTGGTGCATGAAGGCAAGATCGACCGCGTGGCGCTCAATACCCTCGTCCATGTCAAGCACATCGCGCTCCTGGCGAGTTGGCATAAGAGCTTCTATTTTCATTACTTTGGGCCGGGCCTCGAAGGTGATGCCAAGTTCGTTTCGGGCCAATGTTCGATGCTGACCGGCGAGTCCCCGCTCTATCGCCAACTTGAGAAATCTTCCGGTTTCCGTTTCGGCGTGGCGGAGCTGCCCTATTACGACGACATTCGTGGCGCCCGCCCGGCCGACGTGCTACCCGATGGCGCGGCGCTGTGGGCGCTGCCGGGCAAGAGCAAGGACGACTATAAGGTGGTGGCGCGTTTCGTCGAGTTCATGCTGAATATCGACAACCAGCGCGAATGGGTCCAGGCCACCGGTTTTCTGCCGATGACGCCGGCCGCAATGGAGGCGATGAAGACCACCGGCGCGGCATCCGGACTACAGGCACGTGCCCGGCTTCGTCTGGCGATGTTGCCATCGGTGGCGGATCGCACCAAGCAGGACAATGGTCGCAGCCGCATTCGCACCATCCTCAACGAAGAGATCGAGTTCGTCTGGAGCGACAAGAAACCCGCCAAGGAGGCGCTTGACACGGCAATGGATCGCGCGAACAGATCAATCCCGCAAACAGCTGGACCCGTGCTCGGCAAGAAGAAGCGTTAGTCAGACAACGCGCGCCCGCGTTGTCTGAGCTATTCAGTTGTGCTGGCGATCATGCTTCTGGTTATAAATCTTGCGGTTTTGCACATTTTGCGCACGGTTGATCTGGTTCCGCTCTTTGCCGGTGACAACGCCATCGGCCTTGGCGTTCGCCTTCATGTTGTCAACGCGCCCCTGGTTCCGCTCCAGGCGCGCCGCTTCCCTGCCGGTTAGCTGCCCCGAAGCCACGCCTTGCTGGATGCGATTCTCCTGGTTGGCTTGGCGCTGGTTGATTCTCGGGGTGTTTTGCGCAAAGGCAGGTATGGCTGCCAGTGTGGCAACAGCAAGTAAAATTTTGTTGAATTTCATGCTCAAATTCCTATCACGTTAAGGGATATCCCGAAGCAAGCAAACGCATCGAGACGCTATTTCGTCATCGATGAATGCAAAGTGTAACCAATATATGTGCCGCCAATAGCATCGTCGCCCGTTGTTGCCCGAGGTAACGAAAGCTTACATTTTGGGCGTCACCCGGAAGCTGATCGAGGCGTTATCGTTGTCATGGGGCCGACCCATGCAAACCACAAGGAGATTGAAATGAACGTTCGCATCGCACTTGCCGTATTGTTTTCCGCCGCGGTCGCGGCGCCTGCCTTTGCCCAGAGTCCGGCGACGCCGAGTATCGACCAGCGTCAGGCGCGACAGGAACAACGCATCGAGCAGGGCGTGAAGTCAGGTCAGCTCACCCCCAAGGAAGCTGCCCGCCTTGAGCGTGGGCAAGAGCATGTTCAGCGGATGGAAGACAAGGCCAAGGCCGATGGCAAGGTTACGCCGAAGGAGCGTGCTCGACTGCAGCACGCCGAGGATGTGCAAAGCCGGAAAATTGAGCGCGAGAAGCATGACGGTCAGCGCGACATGAATCATGACGGCAAACGCGACATGCGTCACGACGGTAAGCGTGACCGGGATCACGACGGCAAGCCCCGTTAATCGGGGGTTGCACCACCGATAGGCCCGCTTCGGCGGGCCTTTGTGTTGCTTCGGAATCAAATTCAGGCGGACAATCCTCCTCTTTGCATTTTCGTCGCTTCCTCCCTTCATCCCTTCGTTGCTCCCATCGTGCCGTCCAACATACTGATCGTTGACGATGAACCGGCCATCGCGGATACGCTGGCCTATGCGCTGCGCACCGAGGGTTTCACCGTTCGCTGCTGCGGATTGGGGCGTGAGGCTCTTGCCGCCTTGAAAACTGGCGACTACGCCTTGGCGATCCTCGACGTCGGCTTGCCCGATATCAACGGTTTCGATCTTTGCCGCGAATTGCGGCGTGGCTCGGATGTGCCGGTGATATTTCTCACCGCCCGTTCGGACGAGGTGGATCGAATCGTCGGCCTCGAACTTGGCGCCGACGATTACGTTGCCAAGCCTTTCAGCCCGCGGGAAGTTGCGTCGCGCGTGCGGGCCATCCTGCGGCGGGCCCGGCCGTCGACGCCAGCGGAGTCATTGGTGCCAGTGGATACCCCGCGCTTCGTCGTCGATGCGGAAGGCGCGCGGATTTCCTATGGCGGGAGTTGGCTGTCGCTGACCCGTTATGAGTATCGTCTGTTGGCTGCCCTGCTTGAAAAGCCCGGCCGCGTGCTGAGTCGCGCCCGTCTGATGGAGATGGCGTGGAGCGATGCCGAGGATAGCCTGGAGCGCACCGTCGATGCCCATGTCAAGACCCTGCGCGCCAAATTGCGCGCGGTCCGCAACGATGACCCCGCCGATCCCGCCGCTGACCCCGCTGCCGACCCTATTGAGACGCACAGGGGAATTGGCTACGGCATTCGCAACGGCGCCGCATGAATATCGCCATCCGCCTGTTTCTCGGCTACTTCCTGATCGTGGGGGTGGCCGCCTGGTTTGTGATCAGTATTTTCGCGAAGGAAGTGGAACCCGGCGTCCGCCAGGCTACCGAAGAAACCCTGGTCGATACGGCAAATATTCTCGCGGCGCTTGCGGCGGACGATCTCGCCAGCGGCAAGATCGCCAAGGGCCGCTTTGCCGCCGCGGTAAATGAAGCGTTACAACGCAAGCCGAATGCCCTGATCTGGGGTGTCACCAAGGCAAGCGTGGATGCCCGCATTCATGTCACCGATAGCAAGGGCGTGGTCGTTTTCGACTCGGCCGGTGTTTCGGTCAGCGCCGATTTCAGTCAGTGGCGCGATGTCGCGCGTGTGCTGCGCGGCGAATACGGCGCCCGCAGCACCCGCGACGATCCGGCCGATCCGCAGAGTTCGTCGATGTATGTCGCTGCGCCAGTCATGCGGCAGGGCACGTTGATCGGCGTGCTGTCGGTGTCCAAGCCAACAGCCACGCTCATGCCCTATGCCGAGCGGGCTCGCGACCGGGTCATGCGCGCCGGGTTGGTGCTGTTGGCGATTTCCGCCGTGATCGGCCTGGCGTTCACGCTGTGGCTGACCTGGTCGTTGAATCGTCTGCGCGACTACGCCCTGGCGGTGGCCGACGGGGAAAAGGTTACCGCGCCGGTGGTCGGTGGCCGCCAGTTGTCGGTGCTGGCACGCTCGCTGGCATCGATGCGTGAAAGACTCGATGGCAAGCAGTACGTTGAAAACTATGTGCAAAGCCTCGCGCACGAATTGAAGAGCCCGCTTACCGCCGTGCGCGCCGCCGCCGAACTGTTGCAGGAAGATCCTTCGGCGGCGGATCGCCAGCACTTCGCCAGCAACATCGCCGAGCAGGCCGAGCGCATGCAGTTGATCATCGAGCGGCTGCTGGCCCTGGCGCGGGTCGAACAGTTGCAGGCCCCGGAGGAACGCCGCGAGATCGATCTGGCGGCCTTGGTCAGGACAACGCTGGATAGCCGTGCCGACCAACTGGCGGCGCGGCGGCTAACTGTCGGGATCGATCTGGCGCCGCCGAATTCCGCGCCGATTCCGGTCACGGGCGACCCGTTCCTGTTGCAGCAGGCGCTGGGCAACCTGATCGACAACGCCATTGCCTTTTCGGCGGAAGGCGGTGAAATCACCGTGCGGATCGGCGCCGCCAACCCGTTGTGCGAGGTCTCGGTACGCGACCGTGGGCCGGGTGTGCCGGACTACGCCCTGCCGCATCTGTTCGAACGCTTCTACTCGTTGCCGCGTCCCGCCACCGGGCGCAAGAGCACCGGGCTGGGCCTTGCCTTCGTGCGGGAAGTAGCCAAGGTTCACGGCGGTCATGCCGACATCGCCAACCACCCGGAGGGCGGCGCCCTCGCCCGTCTCGTGTTGCCGGTTGCGTAAGTGAATGCCTCATAACATGTACGTTCTCACCTAGTGACTACCCTGGAGCGGGCGCTATTCACGCTCGGCAATCGGGTCGAACGGGTGGTGATCTGACGCCGGTTTTCGAGCGCCAAAAAGTCGGCGCTAGCGGTACGGCAG
>JAIFMO010000140.1 GCA_020048435.1 Sulfuritalea sp. | reverse complement strand
GAATTCCAAAACGTTCTTTTTGAAAAAGTGCTTGGAAATAGTAGTCACTATGGTGCTGCGCCGTGTTGAAGTCGAGCATTTTAGCCCGTTCTGGATCTGCCAAGAATTGGGTGTCATCGTGGACAGTGCAAAGGTGCCCGTAGGCATCAAGCCCTCGTATGAAGCGGATCCGATTGACCAGATACTCTTTGTCGTGCTCGTAATAGGCCTCTTTGGCCACATCCCAGATCACCCCGGGATACGCTTGGTAGCGGGCCACGCAGTACGAAAAATACAGATCATCCTCAGGCGACAGGTTTCGGGGCCAGGTAACGGCTTTGTTGTAGACTTTGAAAAACAGATGTGCCGTCAACCCCGCTTGATGGAGAATTTCCATAACCCGGTCAAAGTGGGCGAAGAAATTCAGGTTCATCAGGGAGTGGTTAGGGTTCTCATTGGTTCCTTCCCACAGATACTGTGCAGGTGGTCCATAATCATCGGGTGAAGTAGTGCCGGGCATCCACGTGCAATCATGAGCGTAGAAATTCATAATGACTTCTGTGAAGCCATGTTCGGCAATGAGGCCTACCAATTTTTCGGTCCGTTCCAGTGTTGAACCCCCTAGGTCCAACGCCCAGAGCCAGTCACATTCGTAGGCATTCATAAAATGGTAGGTACCATCGGGATAACAGAAGTGGAGGGGGTACTGTTTGGAAACCGACAGCACGCCATGATGCAAGGAATGGTCTGAATCCGTACACTGTATTGAGCCGGCTGCACCGGTTTTCAGGCTTACCTGTGATGAATCGATGGAGTAGGTCCAAGTCCCGGGACAGTTGGGAGAAAACCGGACCTTCCATCTGTTTTGTCCAAGATAGAATCCGGGAATGATGAGTTCTTGTCCCTGCGGACCGATGAACTGGCCCTTGAGGACGGCCAGGAAAGGATTGTCACCCGTGAAAGCTCCCGACACTTCCAGATCAACGATAGCAAACTGAGGAATCTGTTTCATAGGCACCCTTCCGCGAAGCAAAAAAAGCCAGTCAGAGAAGCATATCCCTGACTGGCATAGGAACAAAAGAAGTTACTTTTTGCCGTACTGACTGGTGTAGGCGTCTTGGTACAGCGCCAGCCATTTGTCGATGCCGGCTTTCTTGAGGTTGGCTAAGTAGTCGTTCCAGTCCTTGTCGATGCTGAGGCTTCCGGTAACGAAGCGCACCGCAGACTCGTTGATCAGAGCAATGAGGGAAGTCTCAACCAAACGAATTTCACTGGCTTGTTTATCCGTCAAATACACCAGCGGCATCAACTGAGCATCGGCTGGTTTGACTCCCACCATCTTTGCATTCATTTCTCCAACCAAGCGGGTCATCAACTTGGATGCCAGCCAAATATCCTCGCCTTCTGCCCGTCGTTCAGCAGTTCTAAGGGCCTGGGGCTGGAACATGGGGCCATTGAAGCCCCAATTGAAGTTGGTGGCTTCTTGGGCGGCCATCCGTTCAAACAGAGCAGGTTTACCATTGATTCCGATAGAACCAGGGGCCGCTTTTTTCCAACCAATGCTCTCGGGGCCAAAAGCCGAATTCCAACCACCTTCCGCCGACATCAAATAGTCAGCCCATTTGAACGTTGCCTCGGGGTATTTATTAGCCTTGGTAATGACGAAGGTATCCCTGGTGAATCCGGGGGCATAGGACGAGGTCTTCACACCCTTGGGACCAGTCAGGGGAGGAACCATGACGTATTGTTTGTACCGTCCTGTGGGTCCACCGTTGATCGAAAATTCACTCCACCAACTACCACCGGCAACACCGAAGATAGGCTCAGTACCGCCTTCATTACCCTGCCGGATCTGTTCAATGGTTTGGGAAAATGCCGCCGGATCGATCAAGCCTTCCGCATAGAGCTTGGCATGGAACAGCAAGCCCTCGCGGTAAGCCTCCTGAACAAAGGAAGACTTTACGGCACCTTTGTCGAGATACATGCCGTTGCGGGCATAGGCGATCGGCAAGAAAGCGTTCATGACAGCGCCGGGAATACTGCCGTGGAAGGCTTTGGGAGCCCCTGTGTAAGGAATTTCATCGGCCAAACCGTTGCCATTGGGGTCCTGGGTTTTAAAGGCTTTGAGAACCTTATAGAATTCCTCGGTTGTGGTGGGCATTTTCAGTTTGAGCTTGTCCAGCCAAACTTGATTGATCCAGATTTTTTGACCGTACATCGAATGAACGTCATCGTTGATCATCGGCAGGCCGTAGATGTTTCCATCGGGAGTCGTTTGGACACTCTTGATCCATGGATCCGATTGGAACATCTTTTTCGTGTTGACACCCTGTTTCTCTATGTAACTATTGAGTGGTACAAAAATTCCCTTGGGACCATACTTCATAATGTCAGTGGAATTAATGGGTCCGCTGAAAATAAGGTCGGGGAGGTCGCCAGAAGCGATGGCCAGATTGACGGCCTGAACAAAGTCAGGGGCGACATCAAACTCAATATGAATGCCTGTCAGTTTCTCCATAAACAAGGTCGTCTTGTTCGTCGCCCAATCAGGAATTCCAGCTAAACGCTGAGGTACTAGCGCTCGGAGCGTGATGGGCTTGTCAACGATGGGGAAGACCCCTGGTGCCGACAGCTTGACATCTTGACCATAAGCCAAGGTTGAGGTGATCACCAAAGCAGCAAGCACCAAGCCGAATTTGAATTTTTTCATACGACTCTCCTTTTCTAATTTATGAAAGCCGTACGGCCTCCATTTACGATCATCGGGACACTGGCGATCACGATCAAGGAATATTTCATCACCTGTGCCATTGCTTGGCGAACTTCGACATCCTCGGCTGCCAGCGATGCTAAATCATCAACTTTATTCGATATAAGGATATTTCTGAGAATGATTTGGAGTGGAAACAATTTTTCATCTTTGATGTAGAGAAGGGCATTGAAGTAGGAATTCCAATGGTCGACGGCATACCAAAGAGTTAAAACAGCGATGATCGGTCCCGATAGTGGAAGCACAAAACGGAAAAAGAAATTAAAGTCGTCGCAGCCTTCCATTTGGGCAGCTTCGTGTAACTCTAGAGGTATCGTTGTCTGAAAAAAAGTTTTAGCCACTATCATGCTGTAAACAGAAATGCCAACGGGAAGAACGAGAGCCCACCACGTGTTGAGGATTTTTAAATCCCTCATCAAAAGGTAATTGGGAATCAAACCACCACTGAAGAGCATGGTGAAGACAAAGAGACCCATGAGAACCGTTCCGCCGAAGAAATCTTTCCTGGATAGGGAATAAGCTGCGGTCAATGTTAAGGTCAAATTAAGACAGGTTCCCAAAGACGTAATAATCATTGAGTTCAAGTACCCCGCCCAAACCTGCTTATAGCTGAAAACCATACGATAACTTTCAAGGGAGAAGTCAACAGGCCATAGCCCAACCTTTCCCATCATTGAGGCATTGGCAGAGCTTAATGAATTCGCCATGACATTCAAAAGGGGAAGGACAATGATCAGGAACAGGACGAAGAGAATACCGTAGATAGCGATGTCGAATAGAATATCACTCTTGGTTCCTTTTGGAGTTTTCGTTTTCATACTATCCCCTACCAAAGTCCATTTCCATTGTATTTTTTCATAACCTGATTAACCAATAAAAGAAGACTGAGGTTGATAACACTGTCGAAAAGTCCCACCGCTGTCCCAAAACTGAAATTAGCCTCGAGGAGGCCCACCTTATAGACATAGGTAGAAATGACTTCTGATGACTGCAAGTTGAGATTGTTCTGCATCAGGTAGATTTTCTCAAAACCCAGACTCATGATTCGACCAATATTGAGGATAAGGAGAATGACTGCAGTCGGGATGAGAGTCGGTATGTCGATGTACCAGATTTTCTGAAATTTTGACGCGCCATCGATCGTTGCGGCTTCATAAAGGCAGGGATCCACCGAAGAAAGAGCCGCGATATAAATGATGGAACTGTATCCGACGGTTTGCCAAAGGCCAGAAATAATGTAGATAGGCACAAAGGCATTGGGGTCACCCATGGCGTTGTTCAGCGGGAAACCCAAAGCTTTTACCATCAGCGTTATGATGCCGCTTCTGGGATGAAGAGCTTCCATGATGATGGTCACCATGACAACGGTAGAAATGAAGTAAGGAAGATACGTTGTCATCTGAACGGTTTTCTTGACAGTCCTGCTGCCTAAACTGTTAAGCATCAAAGCCAGTATGATCGGGAAGGGAAATCCGATCACAAGGGTCAGCAGGCTAATAAAGAGTGTGTTGGCAAGAACCCTTATGAATACGTACGAATTAAGAAACATTTCAAACTGTTGCAAGCCGACCCAGGTGGATCCAAAAATTCCCGATGAGGGATCAAAATCCTGAAAGGCCATCAGGGCGCCGTACATCGGAAAGTAGCGGAATACCACCAAGTAGATGAGGGCTGGGAGAATTAAGACCCACAGTTGCCAGCTGCGGGCTAACCTCTGATACCAGGGAATGGTCATGGACATACGGCTTCCTTCTGCAGCATCCGGCCATCACGAAGGAGAATTTTCGCTGTCCACACTTCGCCGGTCTTGGTTTCGACTCCCCCTTGCAGCCAGTTGGATTTGAAGTGGACCGTGAAGGGGTCATCCCAACAGGAATCGTACAGAACCCCGTCACGGTAGAAATCCACATGGTCGATCTTCTCGGGATAGAGGGAGGCCAACCGGGGCCAACGCAGTTTGTTGGCGGTCATTTCTGGTTCGAAGCCTTGCAAGTAGTATTGCTCGTCTTCGGCCAGGGGTGGGGTTGCGATACCCACAATTTCGGCCGTCCGGTGGGCGAAGAACCGATCTTCGCCGGGCAGGATTCCCCACTGGACTGGTGGCTCTTGCTTGGTCAAATTGTTATAGTAACCCCACGACGTTCCCAAGCTCGCGAAGACCGGCATCTGGCTCAGAGCCTGGGAGTCCTCGTTGCAGACTATGGGCTTTTCTGGCGCCCAGGTCCGAATGTCTCGGATCATATTGAAGACTTGTTGACGTGACTGGCCGTTTCCGTGGATCAGCACGACATCCGATGCTTCAACCACTTGGCGTTGTCTGGTCCCGCCGCCGCCGGAACTGCCCACCAGCATTCCACCCGACTCCTGACGGGCAAAATCGATCAGCCAGGCCATCCCTTCGGCTTCCTGTAGCAGGGGATGGGACCGGAAGGGTGGAATATCGTATTCGTTGGCTACTTCAATAATGACATTGGTGAACTTCCGGTCCCGTAAGAACCGGCACCCTGTTTGGACGGCATTGCGGACGCCTTGGCCCGTGGGGATCCGGGCTACCTGCTGGCCGTAGAAGAACGAAACGATGACAACCATGCCCAGTTTATCTGCGGCCAGGATCAAGCGCTCCATTCTAGACGCATAGCGAGGGTCGAGGGACTTTCCATCCGCTCCGAAGGGGTTGTTATCGATGGTGGTGTTGTCAATGGTGAAGCAGGGACCTCCACCTTGGAACCCCACGGTGAAAGCCCGAAGCCCGTAGCGGTACCAGTCGGGCAGGGCGGCGATCAGGGCGTCGGTGTGGGCCTCGGGGTCCCAGGAATTTTGGCCGAAGCGGGCAAACCTGGATGGATCAGCTTTGTCATCGAAGACACCCTGGATGAACCGGGCGTTCATGAGCAGGCCATGGGATTCCGGGCGGGACCCCCGGATTTCGGAATAGACTGGTCTGCCGTTGAAAAGGAAGGAAGTTCCTTGAATTGAGACTTTCGTCGTGCTCATTCGTACCTCTTTTGGGAATTGAAATGCCCCGTCAATTGCATATTGTATACATCCTACGTGGGATGATATCATGGAAAGTGGTTGTGTCAAGCGGAAAAAGAGACTATAAGGGGACAACATGAACACCTTCGACAAAGTGACCGACAGCAGCACTGTCGTGCAGAAGATCACCTCTCAGTTGATGCAACAGGTCATCGACGGAAAGCTCTCTCCTGGCCAGAGGTTGCCCACAGAGTCCGAAATTTCCGAACAGTTGGGCGTCGGGCGAAACTCTTTGAGAGAAGCGATGAAAATTCTATCGGCCATGGGAATCGTCAGCGTCCGTCGTGGGGACGGGACCTACATCAATCACAACCCCGGATTTTCAGGCTACGAGTCGATGGTCTATGCCCTGATGGTGTCTAAGGCATCGCCCTCGGAACTCTTGGAACTGCGAAAGACCATTGAAACCGACGTATTGGAATTGGCTGCTAAGCATTGCGATGAAACAGATATTGTGGAACTGGAACTTCTTCTCAATCAATACCACAAGGCCCTTGATGAGGGGAGAGTGGATGAGGCCTACGAGCTCGATATTGGTTTTCACATGAGGATAGCTCAAGCGGGGAGGAACCGGCTGATGGCTCGAATCTTCAAGACCGTCCTCACCATTTTCTTCGGATCCATCAAAGCATCTCTCTGGCCCAATAAACCAGGGGAGCCCTGGCTGAATCGAGATCACATTGCCATGTTGGAAGCCTTGCGAACCCACGATGTGGCAAAGTGCTCGGAAATCGTGACTCGTTCTGTGGATGCGTGGTCGCACCGTTTTGAAAAAAGCTGGGTTCACCCCAGCTAATCACCCGTCGATAGTCCATTTCCTCTCACTCGTTAACTGTCAGGTTTCTCCTTGACGGATGGGCAAAGCCATGCCATTCTTACGATGCATACTGAATATTGTATGCAAAAAGGAGCTCGCCATGGAGAAAGTTTTGAGGAATCTGTTCGCGATCTGCGTGATGCTTTTCGCGGTTGGAGCATTGACCGCCGCACCCATCACTTTGAAGTTCAGTCACACCGATCCCCAGGACGGTTTACGCGATCAAGCCGCCAAGTTCTTCGCGCAGAAGGTGAAGGAATATACCGCTGGCCGCTACGAGGTGCAAGTGTATCCGGCCTCACAGCTGGGGAACGATCCGAAAAACATCGAACAGCTCAACCTGGGCGGTATTGATTTCACCGTTTCTGCCACGGGATCGTACGCTCCCCAAATTCCCAGCCTCAACCTGGCCGCCATGCCCTTCTTGTTTGACAGTTACGAACAGGGCTGGAAGTTCTACGACGAGTCGACTTGGCTGAAAGACCAGTTTGCCATTGGGCCCTCCAAGGGTTTCCGGTTCCTGGCTACCTGGGAAGCGGGATTCCGTTGTCTCACCACCAAGACAGCTATCAACTCCCCTGCTGATGCGGCGGGAATGAAGATCCGGTCGTATGCGAACCCCATGATGAAGCTTCTGCTCGAAGGGATGGGCTTTGCCGTTCAGATCATGCCCATCAATGAAGTGTACCTGGGCATTCAGCAGGGAACCGTACAGGGACAAGAAAATCCCATCGACACAATTTACACCCAGAAGTTCTACGAAGTGGCTCCTTACATCACTCTGACCCGGCATGTGTACAGCCCTATTCCCCTGACCATTTCTGAAATCACCTGGCAGGATCTTTCTTCGGCCGATCAAACGGCCATGCTGCGGGCGGCAAAAGATGCGGCTACGTTCAGTCGCAAGGCGGTCAAGGACAAGGAAGAAGGTCAACTGAAAGAAATGGCTGCCAAGGGAGCCAAGATTTCTACCCCCGACATGGTGGCGTTCCGCAAGGCCATGGAGCCGGTGTATGTGGCCGCTGGTGACCCCGCGAACATTCCCGGAAGCAAACCTCTGGACGTTAAGTTGGTCCTCAGAGATGCTGAGAAAGTTCGAAAAGATCTGCCTGTCAAAAAATGAGTGAAGGGTAGACCGGCTTCGGCCGGTCTACCGATTGTTTGGTGGAGGATAATCCCATGTTTCTCATTCCCAAAGGGCCTCCAGAACCCCTCGTCATACGGTGGCTCGGCGACTTAGTTGATTTTACGCTTTTGGCGATGGGAACTGTCATGGTATCCATCGTTGCCTTCAATGTAGCCATCCATTTCATTAAGTTCGATGTGGCTTTGACAACTGAGTTATGTGAGTTCCTGATGACCTGGGTTACCCTGCTAGGTGGGGCTGCTGCCGTTCACCGCGGTGCCCATATGACCATCACCGAGTTCATCGACAAATTGGCAAACAAGCCGAGATTTGTAGCCGACGGTGCCGTACAAGTCTTCTGTGCCTTGGTTTCCTTGATCTGTGTTTACTACGGATCGATTTTAGTGAGCCGAACCTGGGGTACCGAACTGGTGATCCTCCACTGGCCCATTGCTGTCCAATACTTGGCCCTCCCCGTAGGCTTTGGCCTTTCGCTGGTGTTTCTTTGCTACGACATTGTCCAAATCATCCGGGGTGTTCCCCGCGCCGTCCGCTACGGCGAACAGGAAGCCTGACATGTTTGCCTTAATCTTATTCGCTGCTTTCCTGGTCATCGTTCTAGCCGGGATTCCCTTGATGTTCGGACTGCTCTCGACAACCATTGGAGCGGTCTTTTTCACCGATCCACGGTTCTCCATTAAAATCCCCAATATTCTGCTCACCTTTCTCTCGGGGATCGAACCTTACATGCTCATTGCGGTTCCCCTGTTCATTTTTGCCGGTGAAATCCTAGCCAAGGGCGGGGCTGGTCGAAGAATCGTCGGGTTCACCCAATCGCTCCTGGGCTTCTTGCCCGGTGGCCTGGGCATGCCATCGGCTCGTTGGTGATTCCTTTGATGCTCCAGAAAGGCTATTCCAAAGGCTTCACGGCAGCACTGTTGGCAGTTTCAGGCACGTTGGCACTCCTGATGCCCCTTTCGATTCCCTTCTTGGTTTATGCCTTCATTTCCAACGTCTCCATGCGGGAACTCTCCATGGCAGGAATTGTCCCTGCCCTGTTTGCGGCCGTAGCCCTTTGCTTTGTCTGTGCTTGGGAAGGATGGAAAACAGGGTGTGACAAAGGTGGAAAACCTTCGTCTTTCGGTGAAATCTGGAAGGCCTTCAAGAGTGCTTCGTTTGCCTTGATGTTGCCCGTGATCATCATTGGTGGCATCTGGACGGGTACTTTCACCCCCACCGAATCGGCTGCCATCGCCACCGTCCTAGGAATTCTCATTTCTATCTATATCTATAAGGATATCGGGTGGAAAGATCTCCCTGTGATGATGATCAGTGCGTTCAAAGTGAGCGCCACTGTAATGTTGGTCATCGGTGCTACCGGTTGTCTGTCGTGGCTGATCACTGTCAATCAAGTCGCCCAAGAGTTGACGGCCTGGATTTCCGTGGTGGCCACCGAGCCTTGGATGTTCCTCATTATGGTGAACATCGCCCTATTCATTTTGGGTATCTTCATCGAACCGCTTCCTGCCATGCTCCTTTCAGCACCACTTTTTATCCCGCTCGCCTTGTTCTTCGGCATCGACATGGTCCACTTTGGCGTCATCTTCACGGGAAACTTGGCCATCGCCCTGTACACGCCACCGGTCGGGGGAACTCTGTTCGTTGCGGCCAAGTTGGCCCATGCGGGTATCGGGGAAATCTCGAAGCGCATCATGCCCCTGATGGGTATGATGATCTTGGTGATCCTCGTGGTAACCTATGTGCCTGGTTCGACGTCGATCGTGCGGGATTTCCTCCTTTCAAAATAGGAGGACGATGAGAATTGCCTCGAGGAATGTTGCCTCTTCAATCGGGGAAAGCGGGAGCCGCATCGAAGAAACCAACGGGATCATCCATTCCATCCAGGGGGACGTTGACTCCATCCTCGAAATGCGGCCCGTAAGTCCGACTGGCTTCTAGAGCTCGAAGCTGCCCTGAACACCTTCAAAACTTAGGGTCAAGACTGCCTCAGGCGAAGCTCCCGATCGTTGATAAACCGCTCGATTCCCTTGAGCAGCCATTCTGGTGACAGATGCGCCTCTTCGGTGATTTCGTCGAGCCGTCCCCCGGTTCGCCACTGGTCGTCGAAGTCGGCGGTCATGGCGTATTCCTTGGCCACCGCCGATCCCAGCCAGTCGTACATGGCTCGGCGCGACATGTTGGAAATCACCGTCGAATCAACCCAATCGCTCATGGGAAGAATCTTCGAGCGATAGGCCAGATCCTGCAGCTTGAACAATTCTGGACTGACCCCGGCTACGATTTTCAGGTTCCAGCCGCGCCTGTCGAATTCGGGCAGGAGTCTGATCAGGTTCGACGTAGATATGGTCCCTTGGACGATAAGGGCCCCCATTTTGGGAAGGTCTTTCCGGAAATCACGGATCAGGTACGCACCCTTGGCCGCACACTCATAACCTTCGATGCCCAAAGCCTGGCGGTCGGGAATGGTGATGGAGGGACGGGTCAAATGGAGGGCGATGATGGGCTGGTCAGTCTTCATCGCCGCTGCCAGCAAGATAGGAACCTCGTTGAAATCGGTGGGGTACAGGTTGATGACCTTACCGTCGGGGAACAATTGGGTTACGACGGGTGAAAACACCCCGTAGTGGGTTCGGGCATCTTCGGCGGTCTCGATTCCCGAATGGCCGGCCACCCACAACACCTTGCCGTACTTGATTTCGCAATTCTGGGCCATCTGGCTCAAAATGCGCATTTCACCGTATTTCAGGTAACTAAACGAAGCGTAGGTGGAGCAAACACCATAGAAGCCGTTGAACTCCTGGAAGGGATGGGTTGCGAGGTTGGTTGTGGTTAGCGCAGCCATAATGGCCGAATTGGCAAACTCGGTGATTTCTTGGGGGATGATGGCCCCCTCCAGATTTTTCTCCCGGTCGTACCAGCCGAAGTTCTTCTTGCCCCCAAAATCCTTGCCGAAATCGGCCACGTTCGTGGACTCGGCGAGGTCGGCCGCGCAGGCCAGGAACAGGGGCCGCCCATACCGTTCCCGGCAAAGGGAGTTGATGTAACTGCCCCATCGACCAAATCCGGCACGGTTGGATTGGAGGGTGCCAGGAGCAACGAACAATTCCGCCGGGTATTTGCTGACGTCGAACAAATCTGCATCGTGGAGGGGGTTTTTCGACAAATCAAACAGAGGTTGGGAGGGAAGAGCAGGGACAGCGTCGGCGAGACCGAGCAAGGTTTCGGTGATATAGTCGACAAGGCCCTGGTCCCGGGCCAGAACATCCGTCACTGCCTTGAGGTTCTGGTGGGCCTGGGCTTCCTGGTCGGCTATCGAGGCCGGTGCAGGTTGACCGGCGTTGAGGAATTCCACACCGTACTTTCGGGCAAATTCTTCCTTGGTTTTCCAGAAGGCCTCGCTGTTCATTTTGTGGGGGGAACCGTGAGACTTGTTGTCAAAAATACCGTAGCCCCGGCCTTTCCGGGTTTTGAAGTACATCATGCTAGGGGCTGCAGAGGTCTTTTGGGTGTCGAACATTTCGAGGTACCCCTGGGCCAGGTCCTTCCACACCGACCCGTCGCCGGCGTTGTACACGTTCCAACCGTAGGGCTTGAACCAGTCCTCGGGGGTGCCGTGGACCA
>JAIFMO010000095.1 GCA_020048435.1 Sulfuritalea sp. | reverse complement strand
TCGCAACGTTCCAACTGCATGGGTGAAACATTAACGGCCACATGAAAGTGTTCAGGCAAGCGGGTATCCCAGCGTGCCAGGAAGGCGCAGGTCTCGACGAGTACCCAATGGCCAATCTTGGCGATCAGGTCGCTCCTTTCGGCGACGGGAATGAACATGCCAGGCGGGATAAGTCCCCGTTGCGGATCTCTCCAGCGCACCAAGGCTTCCGCCCCGACGATCTCACCCCGCTGCATATCCAGCTTTGGCTGGAAGTGCAACTCAAGTTCGCCGTTGCGGATCGCTGCGTCAAGGCGGGCTTCGACTTCCAGTTGCTGATGAGCGACAACTGCCATTTGGGAACTGAAAAAACGAAAGATGTTGCCGCCCGCCTGTTTTGCCCGCTGCATTGCCCGTTCGGCAAAGACCAGCAAATCGTCGAACTGATTGCCATCGGAGGGGTAGGCGCTGATTCCAATGCTGGCGCCAATCTTGAATTGATGGCCATCGACATGAACTGGTTGTTCAAGTACGTAAAGGAGTTTGCTGGCGACAAGCGCTGCATCGTCGCGCATGGAAATATCAGGAAGCAGGCAGACGAATTCATCCCCGCCATAGCGGCATAGCGTGCCATCCTCGCGCAAGACACTACTCATGCGCGTTGCCACTTCCTTCAGAACCTGGTCGCCAACGTCGTGGCCCAGGCTGTCATTGACTGTCTGGAACCGATCGAGGTCGATGAATAGCACGGCAAGCGCCCGCTCAGTACGGTCTGCCCGAAGTACGTCCTGCTCGCCACGATCTGACAACAGGGTGCGATTGGCAAGGCCCGTCAACGGATCGTGCAGGGCTAGATGACGCAGTCGCGCCGCCGGCTTCTCATACTGGCTCAGGACGGTAAAGGTGGCCAGATAATTGATGGTCGCTCCGCTTTTGTCACGTAAGCAGCGGATGTCAAGCCATTCAGGGTACAGGTTGCCCTTCTTGTTCCGGTTCCAGATTTCGCCGCTCCAGGCACCGTGGTCGAGGAGAGACTGCTTCATGTCCTGATAGAAGGATGCACCATGCCGCCCCGAGTTGAGCAAGCGTGGCGTCTGGCCTACGGCATCGGCCAATGTATAGCCGGTGATGTCGGTAAAGGCGGGGTTAACATAAAGTATTTGCTGTTCAGCGTCTGTCAGAATCAGGCCACGATCAAAATTTTCGACGATATGCAGTGCCGCATCGACATTGATGCGTTGCGATATATTGCCTGCCATTACTTCCGCTTCGGCAATTCCGGTTTGTTTCCTGTTGCATGCCAAGGGAATCGGCACGAGTACGATACTTACATCATCATGCGCCTGCTGGCTGCAGTTCTGGGCTTTCTGAACCAGATGCTCAAACATGGAATCGGCATCGAAAGTAATTTCCTGGGGCCACGCATCCATTGATGGTGACCTGGACATGACGCCCAACTCTGACAAGCCGTCTGAATAGAGCAACAGAGCTGCCTGGTTATTGCGTCCCAACCGGTAGCGCTGTGGCTCAACGTCTAAGGAAGCCTGGATGCCGAATGGCAGGTGGTTGGACGGAAACGTGTGGATATGTTCTCTGGATGAATCAAGCAACAGCGCATCCGGCATGCCGGCATTGATAACCTCGATCTCGCGTCCATGGATGCGCACCAGCAGACCACAGACAAAATGCCCTGATATGTGTTGCCGGATCAGGAAGCGCTCAATGCGCTCGTAGATGGCGGATAAGGACATCCCCTGCAAAACCGATTCACGGAACAATGCCGGAGTATGCAGGGTGAAGATTGCCGAGGCGAGACCGTGTCCGGCGGCATCAGCAAGAAAGCCGAACCATCCGTGCTTGTGATGTTCGGCGGCGCAAAAGAAATCGCCACTGATCCCGCTGGCAGGCAACGACCAGTGTCGAACCTTGTCCTGCCCAAGGTCACCTGCATCGCGAACGCGCTGAATAAGTTCAATCGCCCGCGCATATTCGGTACGAATCAGGTCGAAATCGCTCGTGCTGGCCAATGTGTGCTGATAATCTTCGGCCGAAAACAATTCCGGTTTATGCAAATCAGGCGCCACCATGTCAAAGCAGAAATTCATACGTTAGCTTTCAACCATTCGTGGATGTCGATGGAATGGCATAAGCATGCACACGGTTAACTTGAATGTCTGTCAGCCCATGCTTAAATTGCTGTAGGTTCCGGCTGACACGTGTAGGGAGATTCCTACAAGGAATATCCCCTTGCTATACCAAAGCGCTGTCTCCGCAGGCGGCAATACTCGGGCTATCAGCGCGGCTTACCTCTTGGTTTACCCCTTGCTGGCAGGCCTTACGTTACCCGCCAGTCCATGCTGGATTGCATAGTGGACAAGGCCGGCAGCGTTGTCGATATTGAGCTTCTGCATCAATCGCATCTTGTAGGTGCTGACGGTTTTCGGACTCAAATGCAGTGCGAGTGCAATATCGCCAATCTGTTGCCCGGCAACCAGCATTTGCATGATCTGAAATTCGCGGTATGAAAGCATTTCATGCGGCAGCAAGCCCCTGGTAACGGGCATGAATACGATCGATTCCACCAGACCAGGGTCGACAAACCGCCCGCCGGCGGCAACTTTGCGAATGGCTGAAAGCAGCACTTCAGGATGGGTATCCTTTGTCAGGTAACCGGAAGCGCCCGCCTTGATGGCACGGCTGACAATCTGACGCTCATTGCTCATGGACATAATCAGAATCGGCAAGCGTTCCTTCGCCTGGTGCACGTGCCGGATTAATTCGCTGCCGCTGATACCGGGCATTTGCATATCCAGCAGGAGCAGGTCGAATTCAAGGCGGTTGACCAGATCGAGTGTTTGCGTGCCATCCGCTGCCTCGCCAACAACCGAGATGTCTGTGGTCGTGGCCATGATCTGCTTCAACCCCCCACGCATGATGGCGTGGTCGTCCGCGATAACGATGCGGATCATGTCGAAGCTCCCGATAACGGGAGTTGGATTGCTATGCACGTCCCTTTGCCGGGATAGCTATCAATGGTCAGTTTGCCATTCAATGCGGAGACGCGCTCACCCATGCCCAGTAATCCGAAACTATTGCGCGCCCGGGCAACTTGGACAGGATCGAATCCTCCACCATCATCCCTGACTTCCATCACCAACATTTCATCAGCAACGGCGAGGAAGATTGAAGCGTTTTGCGCGGCCGCATGTCTGGCCACATTGGTAAGCGCCTCCTGTGCAATCCGGAACATCGTCGTGGCCAGGGTATCCTCGAAAATTTGGTCTGCCAATTTGCAACTAAACGAACACTGCACCTTGCTGTGCCGGGTGAAGTCTTCCGCCAGCCAGTCGAGAGCACCCACGAGACCTGCATCGAGCGCCGGGGGCCGCAGATTGCTCGCAACATGGCGCACCACTCCGATGGTGCTCTCGATCAAACTCAGCATCCTTTCAGTTGCTTCGAACAACCCGGGAATCTCGTCGAACTGCATTTGCAACAGAGAGGTATTCATTTTGAGCGCCGTCAGCAGCTGCCCAAGCTCATCATGAACCTCCCTGGCAATGCGCTTGCGCTCTTCCTCGCGTATGCCTTCGTGGTAAATGACCAATTTGCGGAGTTCCTGCTCCATTTCCATGCGTTCGGTGAGATCGGTAATGAAGACAAAAAACCGCCCACCCCCAACCGGTGAAAAGGTGGTGGTAATACTGACCGGCCAGATACTGCCATCCTTCCTGCGGTGCAGGCTCTTGAAGCGGCCACTGCCTTCGCTAATTATCTTTGCAATATGCGCTGCCGTTTCTTCGGGTCGCTCTTGTGCCTCAATATCGGCGATGCGCAGCTTGAGCAGTTCATCGTGGGTATAGCCGGAAAGGCGGACATACGCATCGTTGACCTGCTGTAGTTGCCCTTGCATGTCGGTCATCCAGAATCCGTCTACCGCCGTCTCAATCGCCACGCGGTACTGGGACTCCTTTTCATGCAGCGCATCGGCGACTGCTTTGCGCTCGGTGAGATCGGATTGATGGCTGATCCACAATGTACCCAATTCAGGATGCTGGAACGTTGAAACATTGGCATAGGTCAGTATCGTCGTCCCGTCCTTTTTCCGGCTCAGAATCTCTCCGCACCAAACCCCTTCCTTTTCCAGGTGCTGATTTATCTCTGCAGCCCTCTCTTCAGGCGATTTTTCGGTGGGGGAGTTGATGATGGAAATCGGCTTACCCACCAATTCGCCGGGCCCATAACCAAACAGCATCTCAAAACGATGATTGACATAACGAATGCTGCTGTCGCTGGCATTAATCAATGCAATCCCTTCGGCGGCATTGGCCGTGATCTCACTTTGCAAGTGCAGTTCATTTTCTGCCTGTTTGAGTGCGGTGATGTCGGTAATCAGGACGAAGAAGCCGCGCACCCGGTCACCATCCATGTCCGGAACATAACTGGCCCAAGTATGGCCGATGCCGCCGTCAGCCTTGGTCAGGGTGCGCTCAAACTGCTGGCGCTTGCCGCCTAACGCGGCGCGGATATAAGGTTCATTCTTTCTGAACAGTTCGTCACCCAGCAAATCCTGGATACGGATGCCGCGCATCTCCGCGTTTGTCTTGCCGAACCATTCGAGATATCCGCCATTAGCGAAACCGCAGCGCAGTTCGTTAGTCCAGTAGCCGACCATGCAGGGAATATTGTCAGTGACGGCTCTTATGAAGCGCGCACTCTCCTGCCTCTCAGTCTCTATCCGTTCATTTTCCCGATCGAACTGGTGCTGACGGCGTTGATAAAAGTAAAGGCTGCCGCAGGTAAAAAGTGCCAGCAGGGTGAAGAGTGAAATTTCGCTCCTGACATCGCGATTCCAGGCGGCAAAAACGGTGGCGAGATCACGGCCCACAGCAACCACCAACGCTCCCTCGATCTTCAGATCAGGGGAGCGGATGGTACGCAGCGCCATGATGCGTTCTTCACCAGTTGAATAAACCCTGCCGGTCAGGATATTTTCATCCTTGCCGCTTTCCTGGTGACGAGTGAAGAATGAGCCGGGCTGTGCCAGATTCTTGCCTGCCTGGTCATCTCGATCAGGCTCCATCATGAACTGGAGCCCGCCATCGTGGGCAATGCCCACCCACATGTCGGAGGTATAAAGAACGGATGCCAGCAAAGTTCGAAAATAGTCGGGGTCGAGTGTGGCGGCGACGATCCCGGAAAATTTTCCGCTGGAGTCGTGCATCGTGCGTACTACATTAATCGCAAAGACTCCCAAAGCCGTTTTGAAGGGTGGCGAGATATACAAGGTTTCTGCTTCGGCATGCTGCAGGGGTAACTGGAAATAAGTGCGCTGCTGAAAATCCGTGCCAACCAATTCTGGCCTGCTCGCCGCACGGACGATGCCCGCTCTGTCGAGGTACAAGATAGTACGCACACCCGGCATGACCTCCGTCAACGTTTTCAGCTGTTTGTTCAGGCTTGGGTCGAACACCTTTGGCGCCACTTCGTCGCGCAGTCCTGCCAATACCTTGTTGATCGCAGCGAGGTTGCCCGTCACATTGGCATTGATCAACCTTGCCTGGGCCTGGAGCCGATCACCTTCCAGGCGCTCCGAGCGAACCCGCTCCTCATAGAGGTCGAATACAACAACGCTACCCAACGTTACCAGCGCAATTCCCAGGATCAACCACTGAATCAGGAACTGGTGGCGTAACTGATGACGGATCACAGGGTGATGGTTGAGGATTATTGCGGCTCCTTGTCCTGCTGCCTCTGCTCGTCATGAAACCAGTGTGCCATCGCCCAATCCTTGAGGCGATAGTCGATCTTTCCTGAGCCGAGTAGCAGCATGGTTTCGACCACGCGGATCCTGCGTGGTGCGGCGACTTCCGGGTAGCCCACGCCGCGTGCGGCGGCGGAAAGCTGGTCGCGCGTCAGGTCGTAGGATAACCGAACGTCTGCATAATGTGTTGCAAGGTTGATTTGCTTCGAGCGTTTTCCCG
>JAIFMO010000151.1 GCA_020048435.1 Sulfuritalea sp. | reverse complement strand
GGAATACCACCGGGGGCGGCGGCTACCTCGCGGCGGGCGTGGGCACGATGATTACCGGGCGAGGCGCGCACATCCTGATGATTGACGACCCGGTGAAGGACGCCGAGGCGGCAGATTCGCAGGTGATCCGCGACAACATCTGGGAGTGGTATATCTCGACCGCGCTCTCCCGGCTGGCACCGGGTGGCGGTGTACTGGTTATCATGTGCATGACCGGCGACACACCTGTGTTGATGGCTGACGGCACGCAGCGCAGGCTCGATGCTCTAACACGCGGTGATGAGGTCGCCACCTACGCTGGTGGCATCCTCGCAGCCACTACTGTCAAGGCTTTGCGTTCAAATGGTCTTGATTCAGTATTGAAAATTACCATGAGTTCTGGTAAGATTGTTAGAGCTAATCAGAGACATCCGTTTCTGACAGTCTTGCCGGATGGAGGTCTCACATGGGTACGTTCAAAAAATCTGACATCAGCGTCGAGAATCGTAACCGTGAGGGGCAGTGGGGCAAATGGCGAGGCGTTGAGTGCTCTGCCGAGGGGTGCCACGAGCCTGCCACGTGTCGCGGATTATGCGAGAAACACTACCGGCAAGCACACTGGGCATCCGGGCACCGCCCACCCTCGCACAACTATGAGTCGCGGCGATCCGCACGGCTCAAGCACCGCTATGGCATCACCGCAGAAGAGTACGACGCTATGTACGCTGCTCAAAATGGCTGCTGCGCTATTTGTGGCAAGCCTGCTGAGGCCGGTGGTTCGCCTGCTCACTGGAAGAGCAAGCTCGCGGTTGACCACTGCCACGACACAGGCAAGGTCAGAGGCCTGCTCTGCAACGACTGCAACGCAGGAATCGGACACCTTGCCAATGAGTCGGTGGCACTTGCCGCCGCTAAATATCTCCGACTTCACGCTGGAGGAGGTCGTAAGCGTTGAGCTTGACGGTGTCGAGGAGGTCTTCGACGTTCAGGTAGACCACACCGAGAACTTCATTGCCAACGGTTTAGTCAGCCATAATACCTGGTGGAACGAGGATGATCTGGCGGGCCGGTTGCAGCAGGTGAGTGCCATGGGCGACGGCGACGTGTTCGAGGTAGTCCGCTACCCGGCCATCAACGACCACGGCGACGAGTACATCATGCCCGACGATAGTATTCAGCAGTTGTCGCCGGGGAGCGACGTGCCCGAGGGGGCGAGGTTGACCCGCCCGCACAACACGGCCCTGCACCCCGCCCGTTACACGCTGGCGAGTCTCTTGAAGCGCAAGGCCACGTATTACGCGCTCGGCCAGCAGCGCTGGTGGTCAGCTATTTACCAGCAGAGTCCGTCGCCTGAAGAGGGGGTGTACTTCACCCAGGACATGTTCAGTTTCTACAGCACGGCACCGCGCCTGGCGGACGTGTATGTCTACCAGGCCTGGGACTTCGCCATCAGCACCGGCAAGGAGTCGGACTACACCGTGGGCGTGACGATAGCGGTGGACCACCGCGACGGTGCCTACGTGCTGGACGTGCTGCGGTTCAAGACGGCAGACGGTATCAAGCTGGCGGAGACCATGGTCGAGTATGCCCAGCAGTGGGGTGTGACGTGCATCGGGGTGGAGGATGGGCAGATATGGAAGTCCATCGCGGCGAACTTCCTGAAGGCCTGCGACGAGAAGCGCCACTGGCCCAGCTACGACGTGCTGGTGCCCCTGACAGACAAGATGGTTCGCGCCAGCCCGCTGAAGGGCCGCATGCAGAGCGGCAAGGTGTTCTTCGACAAGAAGGCCTCGTGGTGGGGTGAGCTTGAGCGCGAGATGCTGCGCTTCCCTGCGGGCAAGCACGACGACCAGATCGACGCGTTGGCGTGGTGCATACGCTTGACCCTGTCGCGCACCGCGCCGAAGCAGAAGGAGTATGGGCCGAAGAAGGTGAAGAGCTGGAAGGATAAGCTCAAGGCGTTGATGGGTTCAGGGGGCACGCACATGAGTGCTTAGGTGGTGTTTTCTAACATAATCTAATATAATCTGTCAAACATTTACGAGAGGTGGCCCAGATGCCCGTAAACGAACAGCTTGCCGATGAACAGTGGCGTCGGTACACGTATTGCAGAGACCGCTCGCACTTGGAGTTTTTGGCGAAAGCTGACCGCTGCGACCAGTTTTTTATTGGCAACCAGTGGTTAGAGCAGGACATGGCAGAGCTGCGCGATCAGAAACGCCCTGCCATGACTATCAACAAGATTTTGTCGATTCTATCGACGATCTTTGGCGAGCAGATTTATAACCGCACCGAGGTGTTGTTCCGGCCCTCCAGCGGCTCACCTGCCGAGGTGGCCGACGCGCTGAGCAAGGTCTGGATGCAGATCGGGCAGAACAACCAGCTGCCGTGGGTGCGCAGCGACGTGTTCGCGGACGGCTGTATTCGCAGCCGGGGCTTCTACGACGTGCGTATGGACTATCGGGACAGCGTGTTCGGTGAGGTGAACATCGCCCTGCAGAACAGCAAGAACGTGGTGATTGACCCGGACGCCGAGGAGTACGACCCGGACAAGTGGAACGACGTGTCGGTGACGAAGTGGTTTACCACCCAGGACATCGCCGTGCTTTACAACGAGGACGACGCCGAGCTGTTGAAGCAGCGCGGGCCGTTGAACCGCTTTGGCTATGACAGCGTGGACCGCCTGCGCGATACGTTCGGGGGCAACGCGTTCCTCGCAGGGCAGGGGAACTGGCCGTACACCGGCCTCGACCTGACGACCTTCCGCAACGTGCGGGTGCTGGACAGGCAGTATCGGAAGCTGGACAAGGTCGAGCACTTCGTCGACATCACGACCGGCGACATGCGCCAGATTCCCGCAGGCTGGGACAGAGAGCGCGTGGCGGCGTTCCTGGAGCGCATGGGCGGCAACATCGCCGTGACCAAGAAGTTGATCAAGCGTATCCGGTGGACTGTGACCGCCAGCGACATCGTCCTCCACGACGACTGGAGTCCGTATAAGCACTTCACCATCGTGCCGTACTTCCCACACTTCCGCTACGGTAAGACCGTGGGCCTCGTCGAGAACCTGCTCGGGCCGCAGGAGATTCTGAACAAGGTGTCCTCACAGGAACTCCACATCGTCAACACCACGGCGAACAGTGGCTGGGCCGTCGAAGAAGACAGCCTGGTCAACATGAGCATCGAGGAGCTGGAGGCCGGTGGGGCGAAGACGGGCCTCGTGCTGGAGTACAAGAAGAACTCCCAGCCGCCGCAGAAGATCGTGCCGAACCAGCCGCCGAGCGGGCTGGATCGCATCAGCATGAAGGCCGAGGAGCACATGAAGACGATCAGTAACGTGTCGGACTCCATGATGGGGTTCGACCGGGCTGACGTGGCGGCGAAGGCCATACAGTACAAGAACCAGCGCGGCAGTATCAACATGTCGAAGGTGCTGGACAACCTGGAGCGCACGGACTTCATCCTCGCTCGGAACGTGCTGGACTTGGTGCAGGAGTTCTACACGGACAAGCGGATTCTGAACATCACGAAGGACGACTTCACCCGCGAGAACGAGCAGATCGTGGTGAACGACGTGGACCCAGTGACGGGCGAGATTACGAACGACCTCACGCTCGGTGAATACAGCATCGTCATCACCTCCAGCCCGTACCGGGCCAGCTTGGAAGACAGCCAGTTCGAGCAGGCGCGAGCGCTGCGCGAGATTGGTGTTCAGATTCCGGACGCCGTGCTGATCGAGAACTCCCGCCTGCTGCGCCGTGGCGAGATTGTGAAGCAGATCGAGGGGAACAAGAACTCCCCAGAAGCCCAGGAAGCCATGGCGTTCCAGAAGCGGGCGGCAGAGGCCGAGGTGAGTGGCAAGGAGGCCACTACCCAGAAGACGCTCTCCGACGCTCAGCTGCAGCAGGTTCGTGCCGAGAAAGAGACCCTGGAGATGCAGCAGGGTGGCGACGGCGGGCAGGGTGCTATCGAGCTGGCGAAGATCGAGATGGAGCGCGAGCGGCAGCGCGATGAGATGGCGCTGGCGCGGGAAAAGATGCAGGAGGAGATGGCGCTGGCACGCGAAAAGATGCAGGGCGAACTGACTATACAACGCGAAAAGATGCAAGGCGAACTGGAACTGAAAGAAAAACAGCTGGCACAGCAGGCAGAACAGCAGCGCCAGCAGCAGGAGAGCGCTCGCGCTTCAGAGCTGCGCGGCGAGAACACGTAAACCACTAGGAGAAACACGCATGCCATTGGATATGGAAAATATGGAGTCGGGGCCGGACCTGGAGAATATCGACTTCACGACGTTGGACAAGGGTGACACCCTGCCTGTTGCAGAGAAACCAGCGCCAGTCGTCGAGCCGGTGGTCGAGCCGGTCGTCGAAGGTGTGGTGGAAGAAACGCTGGATCAGAAGGTTGACAAGGCTGACGACAAGGTTGTCGACGACGACAAGCCGCGCAACGAGAAGGGGCAGTTCGAGGCCCGTATACCGAAGAGCCGCTTCGACGAGGCGGTGAACAAGGAGCGCGAGGCCCGCGAGGCCGCTGAGCGTCGGGCACAGGAGGCCGAGGCTCGGCTGCAGCAGCAGACGCAGACCCAGCAGCGCACTGACGGCCTGGCCGAGATGGACAGCCGGCTCACTGCGCTGGAGAAGCAGCTGGATGGGCACCTCATCGACGGGGATACCGACAAGGCTGCAGAAGTCCGCGTCGAGATTCGCCGCCTGAACCGCATGATCGCCCGCGAAGAAACCCAGCAGGACGCCACGCAGATTGTCGACCAGCAGCTTGAGAAGCAGCGGTTGAACGTGGCGATCACGCGCCTGGAAGCGGACAACCCGATCTTGAACAAGAAGTCCGAGGAGTTCGACCCCGACGTGGTGCAGATGATCGTCCTGGTGCAGCAGGACTTGGTGAGTAAGGGTGTACCGCCGTCGCAGGCGCTGCTCGACGCTTCACAAGGGGTGCTGAGCAAGCTCAGTAAGATGCGTGCACCGGCTGACAAGGTAGCAGACGACAAGCCCACCCTCGACGACGCGGCGAAGAGCAAGACCGCCGAGGAGCGTCAGCAGAAGGCTGTGGAGAAGGCTCTGGCGACGCAGAACAAGCAGCCGGCGTCGCTGAAGGACGCGGGCATGGACTCCGACAAGCTCGGCGCGAAGGCGCTGCCTGACGTAAACACCATGTCGGCTGACGAGTACGCCGCACTGCCCGAAGCCACCCGCGCCCGCATGCGCGGCGACACGCTTTAGGGGCCGGTTATGGAAATTACACAAGCGCGCCTCCACGAGTTGTTTTCATATGATCCAGAAACAGGGGTGTTCATCAATCGAGTGAACAGAAAGCAGTCTCGTGCCGGAAAAGAGGCCGGCAGCGTTACTTCCAAGGGTTATTGGCGCATCAAGATCAGCAACAAAGAGTACGCCGCGCACCGTTTGGCGTGGCTCTACGTTCACGGCAGTTGGCCTTCAAAGTTCTTGGATCATCGGGACAGAAACCCGTTGAATAACCGCATTGCTAATTTGCGAGAAGCAAGCTGCTCGGAGAATAAGCAAAACGTGAATATCACGGCGGCGAATACCAGTGGGTACGTTGGTGTCACCTTTAACAAGTGTTGCAGGAAGTGGCAGGCCTGCATTTGTGTAAAAGGTAGGGCGATCTATCTTGGTTTATACGATCTACCCGCGAAAGCTCACCAGGCTTACCTCGAAGCGAAAGCAAAGCTGCATACATTTCAACCAACTTTGGAAATTTCACTATGAACGGCAGCATCGAGCAGGAAATCGAAGACAAAGGTCTTACGGCACCGCGCATCATGATGGCAGACATCGAGGCGAACATTAAGCAGGAATATTACTTCACGGCAGCCGATGGGTATTGCGGAGCAACTAAAGGCTCGGTCTACCCGTCCGTTCTTGGTGTGCTTACCTTCTGCGTGCTGGAACTGCAGAACGGCTTCACCGTCACCGGGGAGTCGGCCTGCGCCAGCCCGGAGAACTTCAACGAGGAGATTGGCCGCAAGATCGCCC
>JAIFMO010000207.1 GCA_020048435.1 Sulfuritalea sp. | reverse complement strand
GACCTGACCGTACTCAGCGCCTGCGACACCGGAGTGGGCAGGACGCAGGCGGGCGAAAGCGTGATGGGCCTGCCCTATGCGCTGTTTGTCGCCGGCAACAAGAACACGCTGCTCAGCCTGTGGCCGGTGGACGACGATGCCACGGCCGAGTTCATGCGTCGCTTCTTCACCAAGATCAAGGGCGGGATATCGCAACCCGATGCGCTGCGCCAGACCAAGCAGGAATTCATGCAGCACCCGGAGTGGAGCGAACCCAGATTCTGGGCTGCGTTTGTGCTGTATGGGGTGTGAGGAATGTCGTAAAAAAGCCCGCTTGCAGCGGGCTTTTTTCAGAACCGGGAGAATCGATTACTTTTGGCGAATTACTTCTTCTTTGCTGCTTTCTTGCCGGCGACGGCGGTCTTGAAGGTGGCGCCAGCGGAGAAACGCGGTACGGTGGTGGCTGCAATCTTGATGGCTTCGCCCGTTTTCGGGTTTTTGCCGGTACGTGCCGCGCGCTTGGCGGGCTTGAAGGTGCCGAAGCCGACGAGGGTGACGGAATCGCCCTTGGCAACAGCTTTGACGACGGCGCCGATGATGGCGGAAAGGGCACGCTCGGCGGCAGCCTTGCTGAGCTCGGCTTCCTTGGCGGCGATTTCTACGAGTTCGGATTTGTTCATGCACTTACCTCCCTGAAATGATGAAATGGCGAACGGATTGTAGCGCCGAATTTGCAATTGGGAAGCGGTAGTCGGCATATTTGGAGAAATCAGCCGCAGTCCGTTGCGTAGAGCGGAATTTCGCCTTTCCGGGGCAAGGTCGAGAATGGGGCCGCGCATGCCGGGAAGGTTAAAATCCGCCGCTCATGTCCCGCGCCCGAATTGTCTCTGCCCTGCTGGTGTCGCCACTGCTGCTGGCTTTGGTCGCCTGCGCGCCGCTACCGCAAGGCTCGGGCGTGGCCGCCCGCTGGCAGCCTTCGCCGAATTTTGACGAACGACGGCCGAACTTCGTGATATTGCATCAGACCGGTAGCGATGCCGCCGGGCAGGCGCTGCGCACGCTGACCGACCCGTTGCGCAGGGTGAGCGCCCATTACCTGATTGCGCGCGATGGCACGGCCTATCAGTTGGTCGACGAGCGCGCTCGTGCCTGGCATGCCGGCGAATCGTACTGGGGCGGCTTGACCGATCTGAATTCGGCATCGATCGGCATCGAACTTGACAATAACGGCGAAGAGCCGTTTGCTGAGCCGCAACTGGTCGCGCTGCTCGCCTTGCTGTCCGACATTCGTGCGCGTTATCGTATTCCTGCCGGCAATTTTCTCGGCCATGGCGACGTTGCGCCGCGCCGCAAGGTCGATCCCAGTCGCTTTTTTCCCTGGAAAAGGCTGGCCGAGCAGGGTTTCGGGCTCTGGTGCGAGACAAGCGCCACGCCACCGCCGGGTTTTGCCGTGGCGCCGGCGTTGCAGGCGCTGGGTTATGACGTGGCCAATGCCGCCAATGCAACCAATGTGACCCACGCCACCAGCGTTGAAGCGGCCGCGCTTGCCTTCCGTCGCCATTTTGTCGGCGACGATGCCACGGCCGAATTATCGCCGGACGAACAGGCGCTGCTGCACTGTCTGGTCGGGCAGAAGGCGGGCAGGCCGGACGCAGCCCCGCCCGCCTTTTCTGCTCCTACGCCTTGATCGACCGGTACTGCGCTGTCATGCGGTGAGTCGCTCCGGGCGCAAGCTGGATAACGTCGTCGACGGCATTGGCGTTCTCGACGCAGACCATGGCGAGGTGGCCGTCCGGGCCGAAATCGCCCATCTTGTCGGCCTTCTCGGTCCACGGGTTCCAAACCACGGTCGAGCGGCTGCCGGTGCTGGTGATGACGATGGTGCGTCCCAGCGCCGGGTCGCGAATTTCGCAATGGCCGCGTGTGCCGAAATAAACCCGGTCGGTTTCCTGCGTAAAGTTCACCGCGCCTTGTTGGGTCTTGCGCGCGCCGCCGGCAACCTTGTCGATGAATTCGCAGTCTTCAAGGCCGCTGATCGTGGTCTGGCGGATGTCGCCCACCTCGAAATAGGTATGCAGCGCCTGCCCCAGTTCAAATGGCGAGGCGCCGAGATTGGTGGTCGCCAGTTCGACTTCGAGTTCCTGGCCGATGGTGATGGTGTTTTTCACCGTCGAGGCGTGCGGCCATTGCGCGCGCGTGGCATCGGACTGCTCCAGTTCGAAAACGAGCCGCACACGCTGGTCGGGCAGCATGCGGGCATCGACCAGATCCCATGGCACGGTGCGGGCAAAGCCGTGTCCCGGCAGCTTGGCATCGGTGGCATGCGCGCCAAACCAGGGCCAGCAGACCGGCACGCCGCCGCGAATCGATTTGCCGGGCGCGAACTTGGCGAACTTGCTGAGCCAGATCAGCGGCGGCTGGCCCGCCGGCTGGTAGGTCATCACATGGGCGCCTTGCAGTGCGATGCTGGCGGTGGCGAAAGGGGTCGTCAAGTTTGCCACCACGAAACCGTCGGTCTTCTCCTCGAAGTTCAAAAAGTCGGCGCTAGCGAAACGGTGGTTGAGTTCTGCTGTCTGGTTCATGTGTGATTTCCCTATGAGTGGCCGTCCGTGCCCGGCACATGCTGGGCGTGCCTGGCAATGACGTTGTCGATAAATTTGGTGAGAAAGCCCATCGTTTGCGAGCCATGGAAACGATCAAGCTCGACGCCATGACTGTAGGCGATGACGGTGGGGAAGCCGCGGACCTTGTGGCGGCCGGCGATGCGCATGTTTTCGTCGGCGTCGACCAGCGCCAGTACGAACTTGCCGGCATAGCCGTTTACCGCCTTGTAGAGCAGCGGCCCCAGCACACGACAGGGGGCGCACCAGTCGGCGCTGATGTCGACCAGCACCGGGGTTTCGTGCGAGCGGGCGACGACCAGCGGGTCGAAGTCGTCTTCGGTAACGTCAAAGGCAAGGGACATGGGCGGAGTGGAGTTCTACAATTTGTGCAAGGGCGAAAGTATATCGGCTTGGCGGGCGGTGGCGATCAAAAGGCGCGCGTGCTGGTGGCACGCAGGAATTCGTTGCGCAATTGGTCGGAGTCGGCAAAGGCGCCGGTGAATGCCTGCGTCACCACGCGCTCGTCGCCGCGCCTGTCTTCGCCCAGCAGCAGGCAGAGTTGTTCCGCCTCGACCACGCAGGCCGCGCCGCGGGCCTTGCCATGTTGCATCAGCGCTTCGGCGATGTCGCGCGTCATCCATTCCTGATAGGTGAAGCGGTGGCCGATGGCATCGACCAGTCGGGCGATGCGGCCAAAGCCGTGCAGGCGTCCGCCGGGCAGGTAGGCAACATGCGCCACGCCGCGAAACGGTACCAGATGATGGGGGCAGACACCGTGGATGGCGATGCCGCGGATCACCACCATATCCGCGCGGCGATCCTCGAAGCCTTCGCCCAGCACCTCGGCCGGGTCGATGTCGTAGCCGCCGAGCAGTCGCTTCTGCCACAACTCCCGCACGCGTTGCGGCGTGCGGCCGGTGTGCGGCGAGTCGGGCGAGATGCCGCAGGCGGTCAGCATATCGGCCACCGCGCGCTCAAAGGCGGCCGGGTCGAAATTGCCCTGGCGCGGAATGCCGATGCCGGCGAGTTCGTCGGGCGGTGACTGTTCATCGCAATAATGTGACATGCACTCTCCCTGGTTTATTTCTTGAAAATGCCTTTGACGGCTTTGCCGACACCCTTGGCGGCGCTGCCGGTGGCTTCGATGCTTTTCTGGCCAAGGCCGCCGGCGCCGCGGGCGATGCCTTCAATGCTGACGCCAAGACTCTCGGCCACCCCCGCGCCGAAGCGCGTGGCCAGACTCTCGTTGAGCGAAAACTTCGGATCGTCGAGCTTGCCGTCGAGCGTAAATTTGACCGCAATCTGCCCTTTGCGATCCTTCATCAGACGGACCGCTGCCTTGCGTTGCATGCCCATGAAGCTGCCGCCACTGCTGTCCAGTTCGAGTTGGTTGAGCGTGACGCTGCCCGGCGCATGCAGGCGCTTGTCCTTGATGGTCGCGTGGAGGTCGAGCGCGAGCGTGCCGCGCTTGACGCCGGTCTCGGCGGCCTTGAGAAGATAGGGCTGCAGGGCGCGGAGGTCGACGTCGCGCAGCGTGGTGGTGATATCGGAATCGAGATCGGCGAAGCGTATCCAACCTTCGATGTGCAGGCGGCCGTCGCCGCGTTCGCCCTTCACCGTGCCGTCGAACTTGAGGCGCGATTTCTCCTTGAGGTCAGGCAGGGCGAGGTCGGTGACAGACGCGTCGAGCTGTTCGAGGTGCACCGCGAACGGCGCCAATTTCTTGCCACGCAGCGTGGCATCGTAGAAAACCATGGTGCTGTTCTTCAGTTCGATGAGGCCAATGGCGACCGCTTGTGCGGCGGTTGCCGCCTTGTCGTCCTCTTTTGATTTCCTTTCGAGCAGGCTCGGTACCACTCGCAGCTTGCCGTCCCGGGTGCGCAGGGTCGAAACGTAGGCCTCCTCGATCACGATACGGGCGATGCGCACTTTGTCCGACAGCAGGCTGCCGAACTCGGGTTCGACGGTAATGCGCTTCGCCCGCAGCGTGTCGGTGGCCGGCCAGTCGGGCGGGGCCTTGAGGCGCAGGTCGCGTATCTCGGCGCCATTCCAGTGCAACTGAATGGTGCCGATCTCGCTCTCGGGGCCGAGCGCCTGTTCGATCTGGGTCTTCAGTGCCTTCACCGCGAACCAGGTCGCCAGCGCACCGAGGCCGAGCACGGTGGTCGTGCTCAGCAAGACAATCATTCCCCAGCGTTTGATTCTGCTCATGGTGGCAGTCCCATTTCGGATGGCATGGTGGTCGATATTGCGACATGGTTTACATGGAGACAATGGGCAGTATAGTCGCGCCTTTTTCCGGGCGAACGTTGCCCGGGCAATGACCGGACAAGCCCCGATGGCCATCAAATCCACCGTATTCAAGGTTAGCCTCAATATCACCGATCTCGACCGTCCTTACTACGGCGAGCATAACCTCATGCTGGCGCGCCACCCGTCCGAAACCGACGAACGCATGATGGTGCGCCTGCTGGCTTTCGCGCTGTTCGCCGACGAGCGGCTGGAGTTTGGCCGCGGTCTGTCGGCGGACGACGAGCCGGCCCTGTGGCTCAAGGATTATTCCGGCAACATCAAGCTGTGGATCGAGGTGGGTCTGCCCGACGAACGAATATTGCGTAAGGCGGCGGGACGCGCCGACGCGGTGGTGCTGCTGGCCTACGGCGGGCGCACGGTCGACCTCTGGTGGGCGAAGGAGGGTGCCACGCTGGCACGGCTCGATAAACTGCGGGTACTGGCGCTGGATAGCGAGCAATCCGCCGCGCTGGCGGCGCTGGTTCAACGCGGCATGCAGTTGCAATGCACGATCCAGGACGGTCAGGCCTGGCTCACCGACGGCGCCAGCACGGTGCTGATCGAGGCGCGTCGACTACAGGGCGAATGAACCCGTCGTAGGTGTCTGCGTGCGTTGGCTTTTGCAGGGCGTAGGTGTAAGGTGGCAGCGTAAAAAAAGACAATCGATAGGGGAGGACAGTCTGTGAAGCTACCCAAACTCGAAACGGGTGATTTTTGGGGCGGACTTGCCGCGATGCTGGTGGCGCTGCCTTCCGCCATTGCCTTCGGCGTCACCATCTATGCGCCCCTCAGCGGTTCGTTTGCCGCCTATGGGGCGCTGGCGGGCATCCTCGGTGCGACGGCGCTGGGGCTGGTGGCATCGGTTATGGGTGGAACCAACCGGCTGATCACGGCGCCTTGTGCGCCAGCGGCCGCGGTGCTGGCGGCCTTTGTGATGGAACGCATGCAGCAAGGCACCAGCGATGTCGTGGTGGTTGTATTGCTGGCGGCGCTAGGGTTTGCGGCAGGCTCGCTTCAGGTGATGTTCGGCAGCCTCGGCCTCGGCCGGCTGATCAAATACATGCCTTATCCGGTGGTCAGCGGCTACCTCTCCGGCGTTGGCCTTTATATCATCGCCGGCCAGGTGCCAAAATTCATGGGCGCGCCCACCGGCACTCACCTGTGGCAAGCCCTGTCTTCCCCGGTGCTCTGGGCCTGGCAAGGCATCGTGGTCGGCACCGTGACCATATTCGCCATGCTGTTTGCTCCCCGCGTCACCCAACGCGTTCCGGCCGCCATCTTGGCGCTGCTGGCGGGCGTACTGGCTTATTTCGGCTTGTCCCTGATCGATACCACGCTGCTCGACCCCCGTAACCCGATGGTCATCGGTCCCCTGGGTGGAGCGGGGGGCGAGAGTGGTGCCGGCGGCGGCTTTGTCGATGCCATGCGTGGCCGCTGGACCGGCATGGGTCAGCTCGAAATCGAGGATTTCGCCATGCTGCTCATGCCTGCGCTCACCCTGGCGGTGCTCCTGTCCATCGATACGCTGAAGACCTGTGTCGTGCTTGATGCGCTGACCCACAGCCGGCATAACTCGAACCGTGAACTCATCGGTCAGGGTCTGGGCAACATCGCTTCCGCCTTCATCGGCGGCATGCCCGGCGCCGGCACCATGGGCGCGACGCTGGTCAACATGTCGAGCGGCGCCCGTACCCGCTATTCAGGATTCATCGAAGGGGTGCTGTCGCTGGTGGCCTTTTTGTTATTGGGCGCGTTGATTTCCTGGGTGCCGGTGGCGGCGCTGGCGGCGATCCTGATCGTGGTCGGCGTGCGCATGATCGACCGTCACAGCTTCCAGTTTCTCAAGCAGCGCTCGACCATCCTGGACTTCGTCGTTATCGCCGCCGTGGTCGTCACGGCGCTGACGGTGAGCCTGATCGCGGCGTCGGGCGTTGGTATTGCGCTTGCCATAATGCTGTTCATCCGCGAGCAGATTGGCGGCTCCATCGTGCGCCGCAAGAGCTACGGCAACGAGAACTTCTCCAAACGGGTGCGGACGCACGCCGAGATGGAAATCCTGGTCCAGCATGGCGGTCGGGCTGTAGTCATCGAGTTGCAGGGCAGTATTTTCTTCGGCACCGCGGACCAGTTATACACGGCGCTGGAGCCGGAATTGAAAACTCGCGACTTTGTCATCCTCGACATGCGCCGCGTGCAGACAGTTGACATGACCGCGGCCCATGTACTCGACCAGATCAAGGACGTGCTGGGCGAACGCCACGGCTTCCTCATCTTCAGCCAGTTGCCGCACAACCTGCCTTCGGGGCGCGACATGGAGCAATATTTCGATCAGGTCGGCCTGGTGCGGGAAGAAAGTCCGGTGCGCCTGTTCGGGGAACTCGACGAAGCCCTCGAATGGGTCGAAGACCGCATCCTCAAGGACGTGCTATGCGAACTGGGCGAGCAGGAGGCACTTGGCCTGAGCGACATCGAACTGTTCAAGGGGCGCAAGGCGGAGACGCTCGCCGCGCTCGAACTGGCGATGGAAAAGCGGTCCTACAAGGCGGGCGAAAATATCTTTACGCGCGGTGAAACCGGCGACGAACTCTTCCTGATCCGGCGCGGCTCGGTGCGGATCATGCTGCCGATCAACGACAAGCTGAGCCGTCACCTCGGCACCTTCGGTCGCGGCGCTTTCTTCGGGGAAATGGCCTTCCTTGACGGCGAGGTTCGCTCCGCCCAGGCCACCGCCTTTACTGATACCGATCTCTATCTGCTCTCGCGCAAGACCTTCGATAAATTCGCCGATGAGCACAAGAAACTGGCCCTTGGCCTCATGGAAGGATTGGCCAGCGTACTGGCGAGCCGGCTGCGCTACATGAATACCGAGATGCGGGTACTGGAATCCTGACGCTGAGGGGACTTCCAAGCCGGGGTTTGGCGGCGACGGTTCATTTGCCCTTGATTGACCTGACCGTGAAACTGACCGAGTCAAGTTCGCGGCCGTTGCTGTCTTCCAGCACCAGACGATGGCGGCCGGGCTGGAGCAGCCAGGTTGTCGGGCGGTCGGCGCGGCCGTGGCGCCGGGTGTCCATGCGCCATTGCCAGCCTTTTTCCGCGATGGCGGAAAGACGCAGCGGCAGGCGTTGCCGGGTGGGGGGAATGTCCGGATCGATGGCGATGATCGCGCCGTCGGCCGGGTAGTCGATCCGCGCCAGTTTGCGCGAGTCGGCGGCCCGCACGATGCTTGTCGCGGTGCCGTCGAGAAACCATTCCTGGCGTGGTGGTTCGCGCGGCGGCTCGAAACGCAGGGTGGTCTTGACGATACCCGCCGGTGGACTGGGGGCGGTGCTTGCCACGCGGGGCCGGCCGCTGTTCGGTTCTCCCCGGTGCAGCCAGTCCATGACCTCGCGCCATACCGGCGCCGCGCCGGAGACGCCGGAGACATCGTGCATGGGCTTGCCGGCCGCATTGCCGACCCAGACAGCCACGGTAAACCGGCGGGAAAAGCCGGCGCACCAGTTGTCGCGCATATCCTTGCTGGTTCCTGTCTTGGCCGCGGTCCAGTAGGGCGTGGCGAGCCAGGATTCAAGGCCGAAGGTGCCGGCGCGGGCATTTCTGTCGGCCAGTATGTCGGTGACAAGGAAGGCGGCGGCGGGAGTGAAGGCTGCGCGCGCTTTGCCCGCGAAGACACCGGTACAACCGCCTTCGCTGCAGGGGGTGGCCGGGGAGGCAAGGGTAACGTTATCCCCGGCGGCGACCTTGAGTGGCGACCAGCGGCCGCCGTTGGCCAGCGTGCGATAGGCGTTGGTCAACATCAGTAGCGATACATCCGCCGAGCCCAGCGCGAGACTGTAGCCATACCAGTCGCCACTTTGCGAGAGGCTATCGAAGCCGGCCCGCCGCAGCCGCTGCTGGAAAGCGTCGGGGCCGATGCGAACCAGGGTTTTCACGGCGGGAACATTCAACGAACTGGCCAGGGCCGTGCGTGCCGAAACCCAACCGCGATAGCGGGGTTCATAGTTTTGCGGTGCATAGAGGCCATTACCCGTGTCGAGCGTGAGCGGGGCATCCTCGATCAGCGAGGCCGGCGTCAGATTGCGCCGCTCAAAAGCGAGCGCATAGAGGAAGGGCTTGAGCGTCGAACCAGCCTGGCGCAGGGCGGTGACGCCATCGACTTCGGCCGCATCCGACAGATCGCCACTGGAACCGACCCAGGCCAGCACTTCGCCGCTGGCGTTATCCACCACCAGCACGGCGCCATCCTGGGCGTTTTGTTTCGCCAGCGCCGCCAGATGTTGTCGCAGCGATGCGGCGGCAAATTTTTGCAGGTCGGCGTTTAGCGTTGATGGCAGCTTTTGTCCTGCTTGCGCCAGCAGTTTGCGAGCGAGATGCGGCGCCAGGGGCGGGGTGTCACCCGCTTGACGCAGGCCACCCGTCAGCGCCACCGCCGCCAGGCTTTCCAGACCCGCACATTCGCCCGGCCGTTCCATGTCCTTGAGGATGGCGCAGGCGCGCTTGCCGACAATGGCCGGCGTGGCATTGGGCGCGCGCAGCAAGGCGGCCGCCAGCGCCGATTCACGCTCGTCAAGCCCGTCCGGCCACTTGCCGAACAAGCCCCGGCTCATGGCGGCGATGCCCTGCAGTTCGCCGCGAAAGCTGGCGAGGTTGAGATAGCCTTCGAGAATCTGCTGCTTGCTCCACTGCCTGTCGAGGCGCAAGGCCACGGCGGTTTGCGACAGCTTTTCAAGCAGGCTGCGGCGGCCGCGACGCTTGCTGTTTTCTTCCAGCAGGCCGGCCAGTTGCATGGTCAACGTGCTGGCGCCGCGCATCTTGCCACCCCAGAAGTTGCGCCAGGCGGCATTGCCGGCGGCCTTCCAGTCCACGCCGTCGTGCTCGTGGAAACGCTTGTCCTCGGACAGGATCACGGCCCGGACCAAGGCGGGCGAAATCTCAGGCAAGCGTGTCCATGGCAGGCGGCGCACCTGATGATCGATGCGCAGGCTGGCGAGCGGGCGGCCATCGCGGGCCAGCAGCCAGGCATCGGAGGGAACATAGCCCGCCTTCACCTCCTGCAATGATGACAGCGCAAAAGTCGGCGCTAGCGGTACGGCAAACAGCAGCCACGCCACCGCCAGCGCGGCGCCTGGCGCCCTCATTCGCCCAGTCTCATGCGCCTGCCCTCATTCGCCCACTGTCACCTTGCCGTTGGGCGCCTCGCCGAACACGTCGGGTGCGTACATGGCCTCGACCCGCGTCGGCGGCAGGCCGAACTCGCCGGCGTTGTTGATGCGCAGCGTGTAGTCGATCTGGAACGGGCCCTTTGGCGCCATTTCGTAATAGGCGCGGAAGGTGCTGAAACTGCGTTCGATAAAGGTCGGCCGCAGTTTTCGGGCGAGTTTTTCCTCGTCAAGGGTGGCGATGCGCGAGTCGCGGCCATCGCCATCGCCGAGAATGCGGGCGCCAGCTGGAATCGGATCGGAAACCACTACCCAGCTCATATCCTGATCGCCTTCGACGCGCAACGTCACCCGCCACAAGTCGCCGCGACTGACCTTGCCCGCCACCTTTTCCTGCAAGGGTGTGACCGTCCGTGTCACGCGGTAGCCGAAGGCGCGGGGGCTGCCGACTGTGGAGGGAATCGCCGCCAGTACCTGTATCGCGGCCCAGGGTTTGCCCGTGCCTTCGTGGCCGATGGCGAGATTCCCGCTGCCCGTCGCCGGCCAGGCCAGAGCGAGTGGCGGGCTTGGGTCATCGCCGGGTGTCCATCGCAACTCGGCGGCGGCCTTGCCCAGGCGGGCCTGAGTGACCCCAGCTACCGGTTCGCGCTCGAACTTGCGCCCGAACTTGTCAAGCACGACACTGGCCCAGGCGTTTGCCGTGGTGGTGCTCCAGTGGCCGCGCACCTGCCTTTCCATGGCGCCACGCACCAGGCGGGACAGGTCATCTTTCCAGGCCGGTTCATCCAGCACGGCTTCGACGAGGCGGAATGCATTGGAATTGCCGCTGACCATCATCCACCACCAACTGTCGGACTGCTCGGTGGTGAAACCAAGCCGGCCGCCGGTGTAGGAAAGGCGATTCTTCAGTTCCTGTTCCGCCGCCGCGAGGCGTGCCGCGCGTTGCGGCAGATCCGGCAGTCGTTTCACCACCAGATACCAGTCGATCAGGCCCGCCGTGGGCAGGCGCAAGGGCTCCACGTCAAGCGCGGCGGCAATGCGCGTGAGCCCGGTCGTGGCGACGCCCTGCCGCGTCAGCGTTTGCAGCACAAGCAGCTTGCGCACCAGCAGATCGTTGCCCTGATCGCTCAGCGGCGACCAGTATTTCGGCTTGAGGCGTCCTTCGGCAAAGGCGCCGAGGCCCTGGATCATGCTGCTTCTGGCATCGTCGGGCAGGGCGAAGCCCGTCAGGCTCGCCATATCGAGCAGATAGGCCGTCAGTGTCACGCTACCGGCGCCTTCGCCGGGGAAATAGCGGGCCAGTCCGTCGCCATCAAGATAAGCCGGCAGGCTGGCAGCGATTGACTGCCAGCGCTTCGGGTCGCGCAGGCCGACGGCAATCGAGGTCTTCTGTTCGAGGCAGGAGAACGGATATTCCTCGAAATAACGCTTCAATCCGGGGGGGGGCGTCGACAATTTCGGCGACAGACCGATTTCAATGCCGCCCTTACCCGGCAGTGCGCCCGCCGGCAGCGTGGCCGGCACCTCGTATTTGCCTTCGATGCGGATAAAGGTCGCTTGCTGCACGGTTACGGGCACGGCCGGCGCGACCTGCTGGACGATCTTGAGGCGATCCCTGGCGCCGCTGCCGCCTTCCTCGCTGGCCTCGCTGGCCTCGAATTCCCACGCCATCTGGCCGACGCCTTCGGGTGCCTGTGCGCTCCATTGCAATTCCGCCGCGCCTTCCGCCGCCAGTTTTACCTGGCGGGTTTCGAGCGGCCCGCTACTTCCACTGCCATTACCCAGTTTGGCTGTCACCGCTACGGTCATGGCGCGGGCGGTGCCGTTGCGCAGGGTGAGCAGGCCCTGGAAGCGGTCATTCTCGCGTACCAGCGGCGGCAGGCCGGAGATCAACTGCAAGTCCTGCTTTGTCCGCACCGCCATTACGCCAGTGCCGAACAGGCTCGCACCTGCCGTCGCCACCCCGACCAGCTTGAACTCGGTGAGCGAATCGTTGATCGGCACCTTGATCGTCGCCATGCCGGCCGCGTCGAGCTTGACGCGGGGATTCCATGCCAGCAAGGTGTCGAACAGTTCGCGCGCCGGCGCGCGTCCGCCGCCCCCGCCGGGCGGTAGCGCTTTCTTGCCAAAATGGCGCTTGCCGATCACCTGCGACTGCGCGGTGGCGGTTTCCACCTCATAGGCGCGCTTGGGCAACAGGGCTTCCAGCAGATTCCAGCTCTCGTTTGGCCGCAGTTCCAGCAATGCCTGATCGACGGCGGCAAAAGCCACCTCGGTGCCGGCCGGGGCGGGCTTGCCATCGGTGGTGGTGACTTTGAGCTTTACCGTTGCTTCCTCGCGTGGGCGGTAGTCTTTTTTGTCGCTGCTGACCTCGACCTGAAGTTTGAAAGCATCGGTGCCAACGCCGATTTCCGCCAGTCCAAGCCGATAGGCCGGTTTGGCCAGATCGACCATGGCCGTCGGTTGCTGCGGACTCCACCACTCCTTGAACCAGGTGACGGGTTCGCGCCAGCCCCACTGGAAGAAGGAATACCACTTGAGCGGCTCGACGCGGCCGCGCACGGCCAGCACGGAAACGAACACATTCGGTCCCCATTCGCCCTTGATCGGCAACTCGATGACCGGGTTGAAACGTGACAGTGGGCGGACGTAGGTGTCGATGATGCCGTCGGCCTCGACAGAAATGAGCGTCGTGGCTTCCCTGAAGGGGGTGCGCACCTGCAGGCGGGCGGTCTCGCCGGGCTTGTATTCGCGCTTTTCCGGAATGACATCGAAGCGATCCTGATTGCCGGCGGTAAACCACAGGTCGCCGCCGCCGGTGACCCAGTAGCTGCTGCTGGTGCGCGCCGTGTTGCCCTGGCCGTCGCGGGTTTCCGCCAGCAGGTAGATCGACCCCGGTTCGGTAGACTTTGGTTCGCAGACAAGCAGGCCACGGCTATCGGTGCGGCCGCTGCATGCCTCACCCAGGTCGGAGAACTCGGCCTGATGCTCGTAGGCATAGAAACCGCCGACGATACGCCGCCGGTGGCTGTAGTCGATGCGTCGTTTTGCCCGTACCGTCACTTCTTGTCCGGCGATGGGCTTGCCGTTGGTATCCAGTACGACAATCTCGATCTGTTGGCCCTTTCGGCTCGCCGCCCAATCGGCCACGCGCATGCCCAGCACCAGCGCCGCCGGCCACAGTTCGACGCTGCCATGAATGGTCTGAATTTCGCCGTTGGGGTCAGTGAAGCGCATTTCGGCGTAAAGCTCGCTCGGCCCCTTGGGTTTGGCCGGGAGTGTTACTTCCAACTTGCCGGCCCCGGCCCCGTCGAGCGTGATTTTCTGGCTATCGGTGACCAGGCGTTCCTCATCGTTACTGCGTTCAACGCCAAAGGCGGTCAGCGCCTTGTCGTCGAAATCGATGCCGAAGTTGTAACGCTCGAAGTGGGCATATCTCGGCCAGCGCGGTCGCAAGGTGGCCGAGACGTCCACCGCGGCGCCTTTTGCGGCGCCGCCGTTGAGGAAAGAAAGCCCCAGCGTCAACGGCACCTTGGCCGGCGCGACCTGCCGCGCCGGTACGCCCTGAAGGCGACCCGTGAAAACGGGCAGACGGAAATCCGATACGCGGAACTGGCCGCTCAGAACCTCGCCCCCCTTGCCGCCGGCAAGGGTTACATCGTAGGCGCCGCGCTTGGCGGAATCCGGAATAATCCACTGGCTCACGGCGCTGCCTTGTGCGTCCCACGAAACCGGTTGGGAGAACTCGGCGCCGGTTTCGGCCTGGCGGATTGTCAGCTTGGTCGGCAGGTTTTCCGCCGAGGGGAAACTGAAACCGCGACTGCCACGCCCGCGGGCGATGTGTTTCATCGAGACAGTCTGGCCGGCGCGGAAGAGCGTGCGGTCGAAGATGGTGTGGATATTGAAATCACTGCGCTCGCCCCAGGTTTCGACGCCGAAACGCCAGGGCTCGATGCCCTCGTTCCAGTCAGAGCGCACGAAACTGTAATCATCGTCCAGACGGGCGCTGGCAAAGACGAAGCTGCTGTCTTCGCAGGTGGGCACTTCGATGGGCCTGTCGATCAAGGCCCGGCCCTGAGCGTCGGTTTTGCCCTGCCATTGCGTCTTGCCATCGCAGCCTGAAACCTGCACGGCGGCATGGCCGACCGGCTTGGCCGTATCCAGCGCCGTGACCCAGACGAGGGCATTGTCCCGGCCAAGTTTCAGATGCACCGCGAGGTTGGTCACCAATACGGCGGCGCGCACATACATCGGTTTCGGCGACGACAGCAGCGCGGCGCCGAGCAGGCGGCTTTCTATTTCGACGATGTGGTAGCCGGGCTTGCCGAGCGGAATGCCCACCACTTCGAACTCGGCCGTGCCGCCGGGCTTCGGTAATTCCTGGCGGCTGACACCCTTTTGCGGGGCGAGGAATGATAGCTCGCGAGCATAATAAGGGTCTTCGTAATCCTCGATTTTGCCGTTGCCATTGCCATTTCCGCCGCGATGGAGCTTGACCTTCTTCGTCTGCCGCTCGAAGCGGGTCAGCGCCTCCATCGCAGCAATAATGTCGCCATCCTCCGTCAAGCGCTTGTCGGAGAAACGATGGCTGCCGGGTAGCGTCAGGTTGCTCGTCGGGAGCTTGGCTTCGACGTTGCGCAGTGTTACCGGCAATAGTCCGCCTTCTTTCAGTTCAACGATGCCGAAGCTGCCGGGAAACTTGGCCAGCGGGGGCAGGGCGCCCGTGCGGAACTTGAGCGGAAAACTGGCGGCGTTGTCGAGCGGCCGGCCGGCGTCATCCCTGATGCCGGCGGGAAGTTCCAGCCGCAGTTCGGCGTTTTGCGGGAAAGGGCCGGGAAAGATGACCGAGCGGGCCATGTTCTCCCGCGCGCTACTGTCGCGCTCGGGGTCTTTGGGGCTGCGCGATCCTTCGGGCGTCGCCAGCCGTATCTTCTGCAACAGCTTCGCCTCGGCGTGGGCGGTGAATTGAACGGTGACGGCGGACAGCGGCGAACAGGGCGCGCCGGCCTTTTCTCGTTCGCAACTCAAACTGGCGCGGAACGGTTCGCGTACGGTGAAGATGAAGCTTTCCTCCTTCGCCGACGGGGTGCCGTTGACCGCCTCGACGCCCTTGCCCCATACCAGTTTCATCTTTGCCCCTGGCGGCAGGCGCTCGGTGCAACTGACAATCAGCGGCGTCGGGCCGAAATTGCCATGTACCTGCGTCAGGATTTCCTTGCGCTGGGCCTCCGGCAACAGGCGCACCGCGATGCGGTTGCCGACGCCGTCCGCCTCGCACCAGAGATTCTTCTCCACCGAGGCCGGCTTGAGCGGCCCACCCGCATTGATGACGAAAGCTTGTTCTTCATCCACCGCGCTGCCCGGATGGGGCAGGACGGCGCGGGGCCATGGCCCGGCTGCGAAGAATTCGAAGCGGCTTTTGCCGCTCACCGCCTCGCCGTTGAGCGCGCTCAGGCCGGGAAGCAGCGAAAACTCGCAGCGCTCGCCGGCGGTCAGGGGTTGTGATAGTTGCCACGCCCAGGTCCGGGCATCGATCCAGCGACCTTCGCCCGTAGCCGGGCCGCAATTGACCGTGAATGGCGCCGGCGCGGCGACATCGCCCAGCTTCGCCATATCGGCGCTGAAGCGGGCCGTTGCCCGGGTTTGCTGATCGATGCGACCTTGGGGTGAAAACTGCTGCACGCCGGCGGCAAGAGCGGCGTCCAGGTGAAGAATCAGCGCAAGCAGGGTGACTGTGAGCGAATGTTTCATGGACTTTTCCTCTTGGACTTTGCCCTATTCTCCAACATGGCGTCCCGAGCGTGCAAATCGATCTGCGCTATCTGTGTAACGCTGGAGTTGCGGCATACTGCGGTCAACGGTGATTCCCTGACAGTGATGAGGAAAACGATGCGAAAGACAATCTCGGTAATTTTGACCTTGGGTGCCCTCTCTTTGCTGGCGACGGGCTGTCAGACGATTCATTATGAATTGCGGCCGCCGGCCAGCGATGCCGGCCGGCAGTGCGTCACGCAGTGCGCGGCCATCCGCGAGGCTTGTCGGGGCAATGAAATTCGCCGCTCGCGCATGGAACTCGACGCCTGCGAGCACCGCGCCGAACAGTCGTTGCGCTCTTGTCTGGCCGGCGCCAACAGCAAGGAAAAGCATAAGGAATGCGAAAGACATAAGTCGAGTTGCTGGGCGAACGAAGACACCGCCCGCTGTGACGATGACCACCGAACCTGCTTTGCGCAGTGTGGCGGCACCGTTACCAAGATCGTGAAGTGACCGGAGCGGCCGAGGAGGCCGTGGTGCCCGATTGTCAACGCTGCGGCGGTTGCTGCGCCTGGTCGGAAACCTGGCCGGTGCTGATGGGGCCGCGCGATGGCGAGGGTATTCCCGACGATCTGATCGACTTCGACAACGAACGCATGCAGAGCCATGGCCATCGCTGTGCCGCGCTCGACGGCGTGATCGGCACGCGGGTGGGATGCGATGTTTATGACAAGCGGCCGCTGGTCTGCCGTGAGTTTCAGTCTGGTTCGGACGACTGCCTGATGGTGCGGCGAGAACTCGGACTGGAGCGGGCCTGAACCCGGGTGTAATTCGATAATCGAGCGAGAGTGACCATGACAAAGAAACCTGCGACGGAACCCATGAGCTACGAGGCGTATCTCGACGAGGTGACAACCTTGATCACGGAGAAGTACGACATTGCCGACGATGAGGCGATTCGACTGGTGATGCGCGCGCAAGACGCCGAATTTTTCTGCGCCCACGACGACGACGCCTCGATGCGCACGCTGGATCGCGCGCATGAGGACGCGCGATCCGTGTTCAAAATTAAAGATCGCCTGCCCTGAGCGGTCTTGTCATGCGGCGGCCGAAGCCGTATCAATACTTTTTGGGCTTGGTGAAAGGTTTGGCAAATGTCTTGCCGTAGGGTTTGCCGGCGGGTTTATTTTCCGTCCTGGCGTGCGGGCTGGACGCGGGCTTCTTGTCACCGCGGAATGGTGGTTTGGCCGACCATTCCTGCCGTGGGCGGTCGCCCGTGAAGGGGCGTTTTTCGCCCCCGTCGGCCTTGTCGCTCCAGGGGGAACTCGGCCGGGGCGGCCGGGGTGGACGCGGGCTGTCGCCTTCGCCTACTTCCGCCAGGCGAATTTTCAACTGACACTGGCGGACGCGGGTGCGCGTGAGCGTGTCCATGATGTCCGCTGGCAGGTTGGCCGGGAGTTCAACCGTGCTGTAGTCGTCGAACAGGTTGATCTGGCCGATGAGCTTGCCGTCAATGCCACCCTCGTTGGCGATGGCGCCGACGATTTCCTTGGGTAGGGCGCCCTGGTTGCGGCCGACTTCGATGCGGTAGCGGGCCAGCGGACCGGCGGCCAGGGGGCGCGACTCGCGCTGTGGGCGTTCAGTGCGAGGCGGCCGCTCCGTCCATTCGGTTTTGGCGGGACGCTCGCTGTGTTCGTTTCTCTCGGCAAAGGGTGGTCGATCGGCCCGCGCCGGTGCTGGTCGTTCGCCGCGATCGGCAAAGGCGGGACGCTCAGGGTAGGCCGGGCGCTCGGCACGGGCTGGACGCTCGGTATGAACGGGTGCGGGCCGCTCGGCGCGCACGGGCGCGGCCGGATACTGCGGCGGCGCGGGGACGTCGACGCCATCGGGTTGCAAGGGGCGCTCGCGTTGGGCGAGAAAGGCCAGCGCGGCGGCGATCTGGCGGGTGGCGAGGTTTTCCTCGCTCTCCATGCGGCGCACCACTTCGAAAAAGAAATCGAGGTTTTCCTCGCCGAGTACGTCGAGAATCTGCTGTTTGAACTGGACGACGCGACGCTCGGCTACCTCGCCGCGCGTGGGCAGCTGGATGGGTTCGATCCTGGCGCGGGTGGCCTGCTCGATGGCCTTGAGCATGCGCATCTCGCGCGGTGCGATGAAGAGGATGGCGACGCCCGGACGTCCCGCGCGGCCAGTCCGGCCGATGCGGTGAACGTAGGATTCGGTATCGTAGGGCACGTCGTAGTTGATGACGTGACTGATGCGCGGCACGTCGATGCCACGCGCGGCGACATCGGTGGCGACGACGATGTCGAGGCTGCCGCTCTTCAGCCGCTCGATGACCTGCTCGCGCAGGCCCTGCGTCATGTCGCCGTTGAGGGCGGCGGCTTCGTAGCCACGCGCTTCCAGTCTTTCGGCGAGGTCGACGGTGGCGATCTTGGTGCGAACGAAAATGAGGGCAGCCTCGAACTCTTCCTCGACTTCGAGCATGCGTGTCAGCGCTTCGAGCTTGTCGGCGCCGCGCACCTGCCAGTAACGCTGGCTGATGGCCGCCACTGTCGTCGTGGCCGAGCGAATCTTGACCTGTTCCGGTTCGCGCAGATAGCGCTGGGCGATGCGGCGGATCGGGTCGGGCATGGTGGCCGAGAACAGCGCGGTCTGGCGTGTCGCCGGCGTGTGTTCGAGTATCCACTCGACGTCGTCGATAAAGCCCATGCGCAGCATTTCGTCGGCCTCGTCGAGTACCAGCGTCTGCAGGCCGTCGAGGTTGAGGCTCTTACGTTCGAGGTGGTCCATGATGCGACCGGGGGTGCCGACGATGACGTGGGCGCCGCGCTGCAAGGCGCGCAGCTGGATCACCATGCTTTGCCCGCCATACACCGGCAGCACATGGAAGCCCGGCATGTTGTGGGCGTATTTCTGGAAGGCTTCGGCCACCTGGATGGCCAGTTCGCGCGTGGGTGTCAGCACCAGCGCTTGCGGCACCTTGCGGGCGAGATTGAGCTTGGCCAGCAGCGGCAGGGCGAAGGCGGCGGTCTTGCCGGTGCCGGTTTGCGCTTCACCGATCAGGTCGCGTCCCGCCAAAAAGAGCGGAATGCAGGCGGCCTGGATGGGCGAGGGCGTTTCGTAGCCGACATCGGCGAGAACGGTGAGCAGGGCCGGCGGCAGATCTAGCGCGGCGAATGTTTCAATGGGTTCGGTCATGGCATGCCCGCAAAGCAGGGAAGTGAAACTGGCCGAGTCTGACCAGAGAGCTACGCATTATCGCAGACGAGTCAAGTAGACTGAAACCATGAATGAAGTTCATGGTGTTGGTGGCGACAGGAACGGGAACGGCGGCCGGGCCGTGGTGATCGGTGGCGGTCCGGCGGGGTTGATGGCGGCGGAGGTGCTGGCTGGCGCGGGCGTTGTCGTCGATCTGTACGATGCCATGCCCTCGGCGGGCCGAAAATTCCTTATGGCTGGCAAGGGTGGCCTCAATCTCACGCATGCCGAGCCCTTCGCTGATTTCCTTGGCCGCTACGGCAATAGGCGGGAATGGGTGGCGCCGTGGCTGGCGAATTTCGACGCCGAGGCCTTGCGCGAGTGGGCGCACGGGCTTGGTGTCGATACTTTCGTTGGCTCGTCGGGGCGGGTATTTCCCGCCGAAATGAAGGCAGCGCCGTTGCTGCGCGCCTGGTTGCATCGGCTACGCGGCGCTGGCGTGCGGTTTCATATGCGTCATCGCTGGCTGGGTTGGGACGATAGTGACAATGGCGCCGAAGACCGCGCGCTGCGATTCGCTACGCCGGGGGGCGAGCAAAAAGTCGGCGCTAGCGGTACGGCAACCGTACTTGCCCTGGGTGGCGGCAGTTGGACGAAGCTGGGTTCTG
>JAIFMO010000054.1 GCA_020048435.1 Sulfuritalea sp. | reverse complement strand
TTGTCGAAACATCCGCTGTTTCTCGACGGCCACATTGAGGTGCAGGACGAGGGCAGCCAGTTGTTGGGACATCTGCTGGCGCCCAAACGTGGCGAGATGGTCGCTGACTTCTGCGCCGGCGCCGGCGGAAAAACCTTGTTGCTGGGCGCGCTGATGCGCTCCAGCGGTCGACTCTATGCCTTCGACGTGTCGGAAAAGCGGCTGGCGAAGCTGAAGCCGCGCGTGGCGCGCTCGGGGCTGTCGAACGTGCATCCGGCCTTGATTGCCGGCGAAAACGATATCAAGGTGAAGCGCCTGGCCGGCAAGATCGACCGCGTACTGGTCGACGCGCCCTGCTCGGGCCTGGGCACGCTGCGGCGCAACCCCGACCTCAAGTGGCGGCAGACGCCTGCAAGCGTGGCGGAACTGGCGCGCAAGCAGGCCGACATCCTGGTCGGCGCGGCGCGGTTGTTGAAACCCGGCGGACGGCTGGTGTACGCCACCTGCAGCATCCTGCCGGAGGAAAACGAGCAGGTAGTCGATGCCTTCCTCGCCGCGCATCCCGACTTCGCGCGCTTGTCGGCCAGAGAAATTCTGGCGAAGCAGGGCATCGAGCTGAATCAGCCCGCCGGCGCCGTCGACATGCGGTTGGCGCCGCACACGCATGCCACCGATGGTTTCTATGCGGCCGTGCTGGAACGAAGCAAGTGAGACGCCAGCGCGCGCCCTTGACGCTACTGTTGGCGCTCGGCCTGCTGTTCCCGTTGCTGCTGACTCCGGTCTGGGCGACGACGCTGACTGCTCAGGGCAGCGTCGAGGTGCTGTTCACGCCTTGGGACGACGCCGAGGGTGCGCTACTGCGGGTGATTCGCGAGGCGCGGCGCAGCATTCACGTCCAGGCTTACGTCTTCAGCAGCCGCAACATTGGCTGGGCGCTGGGCGAGGCGAAGAAGCGCGGCGTAAAGATCGAGATGCTGGCCGATCGCGAGCAGGCGACGAAGAATCAGCGCAGCCTGCTGCACACGCTGCACGATAGCGGCATTCCGATCTGGTACGAGGTGCGCTATGCCGCCGCCCACAACAAGGTCATGATCATCGATGGCGAAGATCCCGATCCCATTGTCGTCACCGGTAGCTACAATTTCAGTTTTTCGGCGCAAGCGCGCAATGCCGAGAATATGTTGATCCTGCGCGGCAATGCACCCTTGGCGCGCGCCTATCTCGACAACTGGAAGCGTCATCGCCAGGATGCCGAGCCCTACTCGGCAAAGTGAACGAGGCAAACATGCGAACCGAATTCGGCGCACTGCTGATCGAGATATGGACTGACCTGCACCAGACCGAAGTGGTCTGGCAGATTGCCACGCTGTTGGCTTGCCTGGGCTTGGCCTGGTTTGTCGCCGCCACCGTCACGCGCCGTCATCTGGCCAGCGGCGGCGCCGCCTTGCCCTTCCACCGGCGCGGCATGGTTCGCATCGCCTTTCCGCTTTCTGCGCTGATATTGGTGCTGATCGCCCGGCCGCTGCTGGCGCACTGGCACCATGTAAACCTGCTGTCGCTGGCCGTGCCGCTGCTGCTGTCGCTGGCGGCGATCCGTCTGGTGTTCTTCATCCTGCGGCTCGGTTTGGGCGATGCCGGCTGGCTGGCAAACTTTGAAAGGCTCTTCGCGCTGCTGGTGTGGAGCCTTGTGGCGCTGCACATCACCGGCCTGCTGCCCGAGTTGATCGACCTGCTCGAAGGCGTGCAGTTCGCCGTCGGCAAGCAGAATCTCAATCTCTGGTTGATCCTGCAAGGCGCTGGCGTGCTGTTGGCGACGCTGTTGGTGGCGCTATGGGCCGGCGCAGCGGTCGAAGCGCGGCTGATGGCGGCGACGGGGCTGGATGGCAACCTGCGCGTGCTGTTCTCGCGGTTGGCCAAGGCGCTATTGATCCTGATCGCAGTGATGGTTGGTCTACCGCTGGTGGGGCTCGATCTCACCACGCTGTCGGTTTTTGGCGGCGCGCTGGGCGTTGGCCTCGGCTTCGGTCTGCAAAAGATCGCCGCCAATTATGTTTCGGGTTTCATCATCCTGCTAGATCGTTCGATCCGCATCGGCAACCTGATCGCTGTTGGCAATGATCGCGGCCAAGTGACGCAAATTACCACGCGCTTCACGGTACTCAAGGGCATGACCGGTGTCGAGGCCATCGTGCCGAACGAGATGCTGGTCAGTTCGGTGGTGCAAAATGAATCCTTTTCCGACCCGCGCGTGCGCGTTTCACTGCGGTTGCAGGTCGCCTACGGCACCGATCTCGACCGTGCGATGACGGTACTCGTCAGTGCAGCGCAGGTGCAGCCCCGCGTGCTGACCGACCCACCAGTCAAGGCCTTTGTCATCGACTTTGCCGATTCCGGCATCAATCTTGAGCTGGGCTTCTGGATCGCCGACCCGCACGAGGGTACGCAGCAGGTCCGTTCCGACATCAATCTTTCGATCTGGAAGACTTTCCAGGCCGAAGGCATCGATATTCCCTATCCGCAGCGGGTAGTGCGGACAGTTTCGGCGTAAGTTTGCGGTGTGACCCCGCAAAATAATTCTGCTTATGTCGCCGCCCAGTGCGGCGTGGCGATACCTTCGCCAAGGTCGGCCTCGACCAGGCGGCGGCGCACTTCCAGCAGCCGTTCGATCAGCGCCGGTTCGGCGCGGCCGTAGGCGTTGCTATCCGGTTCGCGCTTGACTACCACGCCGAGCAGTTCGGTGATGGCGTTGCCGATGGAGTTCTGGCTGATGGTGACGATGAGCTTGCCTTCGTCGTTGCGGTAGATCAGTTGCTTGAAGGCCGGCTGCCAGCGGATCGAGTTGGCGTATTTGGCGTCCTTGATACAGCGGTCGCGCACCATTTTCGCCGCCTTGAGAAAATCGTTGTTGAACTGGAGCTTGTCTTCCACCAGGTCGGGAAAATAAATGTCGCGCGGCAGCGGTGCATTGCGGGTCGACACCTGCGTGAAAAAGGTGCGATAGAAGTCGATGAAGCCCTGAAGAATAGTGTCGTATTCTTTCCAGAAACGCACCTCCTTCAGCGCATCCACCCCCCCCTGTATTTCCCAGCTGGGCAGGCCTTGGGGGTAACCGGTGAGCGCGATGCGGCAGGAACCTGCTTCGCAGGGCTTGAGAATCCGTAAATCGAGTTCGTCGAAGAAGGCGCGATAAACGTCGCGCATGTGCGCCTGGAACAGCGAGTGCTGGCCGCCATCGGTGAGGTTGGGATTATTGGCGTCGGCGATGGGCGCCGCGCGCAAGGCTTTCATGTCGAAGGCAATGAAGTGGTTGTGCAGCATGCGGATGCTGGGCACGCCCGCCGAAGTCAGCGGCCAGGTGGCGTCGAGACTGGCTTCGCCAGCCAGCACCAATGTTTCATCCGCATCAGGGTAGCGTTCGAGCATGAAGTCGATGATGATCTGATTCATGCGGTTCCAGACATTCTTTACCGGATCGGGCACTTGCGTGCGGCGCACAGGACGGCCCAGCGGGTCGAGAATGCGCTGCGAGGTGTTGTAGATGATCGAGCAGTCGAACTCATTGCTGTGGCCGAGCGCCTTGCGGTAGAGCAGCAGGCCTTCGGGGTTTTGCAACAGGCCGTTGTTATGAACGAGGTCGTTGAGGTTTTCGGTGCTGTTGAAAAACTCGTTGGGCTTCATGCCTTCCGGTACGTCGAGCGGAATAGGGCGGAAGGGGGTGGCGATTTCTCTGGGGCCGGATTGCATGGTTTTCACCTTGAATGTAGCGGGAGATTGGGCGTAGTTTATGAAATTTGTCGCCAAGCCGGCACAATTCGTCACCGTTCGGCACAATAAAAAACCCGCCGGAGCGGGTTTTATGGAGGCAGCGATTGACGCTGCCGAGATGGCTGGCGACTGCTTACTTCAGCTTAATCTCTTTGTAGGCGACATGCTTCCTCACCTTGGGGTCGTACTTCATGAACTCCAGCTTCCCCGGCGTGGTTTTCTTGTTTTTTGTCGTTGTGTAGAAATGCCCGGTTCCGGCAGTTGATTCCAGCTTTATTTTTTCGCGTCCGCCCTTGGCCATGATCGCTCCTCCTGATTAGACGCGCTCGCCGCGCTCACGCAGCTCGGCGATGACGACATCGATACCCCTCTTGTCGATCGTGCGCAAACCGGCGTTCGAGACACGCAGGCGTACCCAGCGGTTCTCGGATTCAACCCAGAACTTGCGGGCGTGCAGATTCGGCAGGAAGCGGCGCTTCGTTTTGTTATTGGCGTGGGAAACGTTGTTTCCCACCATCGGGGCCTTGCCCGTCACTTGGCATACGCGGGACATCATGTGCTCCAAAAGTCGCAGATTCAGCAAAGCCGCGCACTATACACGAGATTCGGGGATGCAATCAAGCTTTACAACAGTCCGCGTTCGGCGAAAGAGAGCGGGCTGCTATTGCCGGCGACGATAAAGTGATCGAGCACTTTCACGTCGATCATTGCCAGGGCTTGTTTTAGGTTGTTGGTCAGCGTCTGGTCGGCGTGGGATGGCTCGGCCACGCCAGAAGGGTGGTTGTGGGCGAGGATGACGGCGGCGGCGTTGTGGGTCAGCGCCCGCTTGACCACTTCACGCGGGTAGACGCTGGTCTGGGTCAGCGAGCCGGTGGACAATATTTCATGGAGAAGCAGTCGGTTCTGGGCGTCGAGCCACAGGGCGACGAAGACTTCGTGCGCCAGGCTGCCCAAATGCAGGCGCAGCCAGTCGCGTACCGCGGTCGGCGTAGAAAGCAGATCGCGCGTGGTCATTTCCTCGCGCAGGGCGCGGCGGGACATTTCCAGCACGGCTTGCAACTGCGCAAACTTGGCGTCGCCCATGCCGGGAATGGCAACGAACTCGCTGCGACCTGCGGCGAACAGGCGGGTGAGTGAACCAAAGCGGCCAACCAGTGTGCGAGCGAGATCGACGGCGCTTTGACCCTTGATGCCGACACGCAGGAAAATGGCGAGCAGTTCGGCGTCGGACAGTGCCGCCGCGCCTTGTTTAAGCAGCCGCTCGCGCGGCCGTTCGTCCTCGGGCCAGTCAGTTATTGCCATGAGGTTTCGCCATATGAGGTTAGAATTTCACGGGTTTTGATATAGCGGAGATTCTACCTGTCATGGCAGTACTGGCTGAAAAACGCATCGTGCTGGGCGTCACTGGCGGCATTGCGGCTTATAAAGCGGCCGAATTGGCGCGCCTGCTGGTCAAGGCCGGCGCCACGGTCGATGTGGTGCTGACGGCGGCGGGTGCGCATTTCGTCACCGCCGCGACCTTCCAGGCATTGACTGGCCGGCCCGTATGGACCGATCTGTGGAACGAGTCGGGCTTGGCGGGGCGGGGCATGGCGCACATCGATCTACCGCGTGGCGCGGCGGCGGTACTGGTGGCGCCGGCCACGGCCGATTTCATGGCCCGGGTGGCCCACGGTGTTGCCGATGATTTGCTGACCACCCTGTGTCTCGCCCGAAATTGCCCCTTGCTGGTGGCCCCGGCGATGAATGTCGAGATGTGGGAAAAAGCCGCCACGCAACGCAATGTCGCGCAACTGGCGGCCGATGGCGTTAGTGTGCTCGGTCCTGCCTCGGGCGAGCAGGCCTGTGGCGAAACCGGCGCGGGCAGGATGTTCGAGGCGCAGCAGATATTCGATGCGCTGGCGGCCTTCCTCCAACCGAAGCGGCTTGCCGGTCGCCGCGTGCTGCTGACGGCGGGGCCGACCTTCGAGGCGCTCGATCCCGTGCGCGGGCTGACTAATTCGAGTTCCGGCCGCATGGGTTTCGCACTGGCGCAGGCCTGTATCGAGGCCGGCGCCAATGTCACGCTGGTGGCGGGGCCGGTGTCGCTGGCAACACCGGTGGGCGTCGATCGCATCGATGTCACCAGTGCGCTCGACATGCGCGACGCTGTAAAGTCGGCGCTAGCGGGACGCCACATCTTTATCGCGGTCGCGGCGGTGGCCGACTACCGGCCGGTCAATGTGGTCGAGCAGAAAATCAAGAAAGGCGCGGGTTCGCTCACGCTCGAACTGGTGGTCAATCCCGATATCCTTGCAGAGGTTGCCGCACTGCCGCAAGCGCCTTTCTGCGTTGGCTTTGCCGCCGAGAGCCAGAATCTCGCGGAATTTGCCGAAGCCAAGCGACACGCCAAGAAGCTGCCCCTGGTGGTGGGCAACCTGGTGCGGGATGGCCTTGGCGGCGCCACCAATTCCGTCATCCTTTTCGATGACAAGGGCCAACACCCGCTGCCGCTGGCCGACAAGCTCACGGTCGCGCGCGGCATCGTCGATCACATTGCCAACATGATTTCGCCATGCACAGAATAGACGTTCGCATCCTCGATTCGCGGCTGCATGACACGCCGCCGCACTATGCTACGCCCGGCTCGGCCGGTCTTGATCTGCGCGCCTGCATCGAGGCGCCGATCAAGCTGAACCCGGGGCAGACCACACTGGTGCCGACCGGCATTGCCATCCACCTGTCCGATCCCGGACTGGCCGCGCTGATCCTGCCACGTTCCGGCCTGGGTCACAAGCATGGCATCGTCCTCGGCAATCTGGTCGGGCTCATCGACAGTGACTACCAGGGTGAAATTTGCGTTTCGGCCTGGAATCGCGGCCACGAGCCCTTCACGCTCAATCCGCTCGACCGCCTGGCGCAACTGGTGGTCGTGCCGGTGCTACAGGTGGCCTTCAATATCGTTGAAGAGTTCGGGTTGAGCGAGCGTGGCGAGGGCGGCTTTGGTAGCACCGGCCACGGCTGACCGAGGGCTTCCCCAATAAAAAAAGCCCCGCCGAGGCGGGGCTTGATTGACTGCAATACAGCGAAGATCAGGTCGACATCTCGGTAAGGATGTTCTTGAGCCAACTGTGGGCGTAGGGCGCTTCCAGTTTGGCGGCGGAGTAGTCGATCGGCGAGACGCCGCCAGAGTTTGGTACGCCGACGATTGCACCGTCCTTGACCGTATAGACACCTGCCACGCTGATGGCTTCGTCGTGGGTCAGGTAGCTATAGCAGGTGTTGATGCCGGACAGTTCGACCAGTTCCTTGCCGTTCATCGCCGCGACGATGTTGGTGGCGCAGACTTTGGCTTCGGAGTTGGCCGAGTAGCCGGACTTCGGCATGGCGCCGGCATTGCACGAGTCACCTATGACATGGATGTTCTTGTGTATCGTCGACTCGAAGGTGGTGGCGTTGATCGGGCACCACTTCTTGTCTTCGCCAATCAGGCCGGCACTGGCCATCAACGCAGTGGCGCGCTGGGCCGGGATGACGTTGATGACGTCGCCCTTGACCTCGTCGATACCCTCGACCATGACCGACATGGCCTTGGTGTTGACCGCTGTGACTTTCGCCGCCTTGCGGTACTCGATGATGCCGGCGTAATGGGTCTCCCAGCCTTTCCTGAACAGAGGGCCCTTGGAAACGATGTCGGGGTTGGCGTCGAGCAGGATAAGTTTTGACTTCGGCTTGCTGGTCTTCAGATAGTGCGCCACCATCGCGGCACGCTCGTAAGGTCCGGGCGGGCAGCGGAACGGGGCCAGTGGCGCGGTGAGAACGACGGTACCGCCATCCTTCATGGCTTCGAGTTGCTTGCGCAGCAGAATGGTCTGCGGACCGGCCTTCCACGCGTGCGGCATGATGTCAGGCGTCTTGGCGTCGTAACCTTCGATTTCCTCGGTGCGGAAATCGACGCCAGGCGAAACGACCAGACGGTCGTAGGCGATGCTGCCGCCCTTGGTCATCACGGTCTTGGCGGTGGCGTCGATGGCGGTCACTTCGTCGTACACCATCTTGATGCCGTGGTTGGACGCCAGTTTGTCGTAGCTGAAAGACAGCGTCGACAGATCCTTGATGAAGCCGGCCAGCAGGTGGTTGCTGAACGGGCAGGAAATGAACTGCTTGTTTTTTTCGATCAGCACCACTTCGATGCTCTTGTCGAGCATGCGGATGTATTTTGCGGCGATGCTGCCGCCGTAGCCGCCACCGACGACAACGACGCGACGGCCCTTCTTGGGCATGATTTCGGCGGCATGGCCGATCATCGGCAGGCCGGCGGCGCCAGCGCCGGCTGCGCCGGCAGCAAGCAACTTCAGAAAACTTCTGCGATCCAGAGTCATATTTTGTCCTCCCTTATTTCTGGGCTGCATAGAAGTGCATGAGCGCGTCCAGGTCTTCCTTGGACGTTTCCTTGACCTTCTCGGCCATTTTTTCCGGCATCTTGCGCTTGCCAGATTCATACAGCGACATCTGGATCTGCAAGTATTCCAGCCACTGGCTGGCCATCACCGGGGTGTCGTCCTTGCCATCCTTGCCATCTTCCAGATGGCAGCGACCGCAGGCTTTCTCCTGGATCTTGGCGGCCTTGGCTACCTTCGCCTTGTCGACCTTCTGGTTGGTGACGTGCAGCTTCTGCTTGGCAAAGAACTCGGCCATGGCCGTGATCTGCTCGTCGCTGTAGCCTTTCGCCAGACGACCCATGATGGTCGACGGACGCTCGCCGCTCTTGAACTTCGTCATTGCCTCGACAATGGAGGATTTCGACTGGCTGGCCAGGCTGGGCATGGTCAAGCCGGCGCTGCCGCCGTTGGTGCCATGGCAGCCGGCACAGGCAAAGGACAGCATCTCCGCGCTGGGCGGCGCGGCGAATGTCGTGGACGACATCGCCAGGGCGCCCACGGCAAATGCCAGTGTGCTCAATTTCATTTTCATTTTCATCTCCTCCTCTTCCTTCTTGAACAGAATGGACTGCTTACTGCTTTACTACGTTAATGTAGTTCTTGACGTCCGGCGCGGCCTTGTCGAGGCCGAACTGGTAACCCAGCGACACATAGTGGAAGCGCGCGTTGGTGAAGCTCTCATGGATGGCGAAGCCAAAATTGAAGACTTTGCCGGGGACGATCTTGTGATCGCCCTTGCCGCCGCCGGCCATGTCGCGCACGAAGGTGACGACCCACTTGTTGCCCTCCTTTTTGCCTTCGGCCGAGACGAGTCCCTTGCCGCCGTCCATCACGCGCGTGTCGGCGACGTAACCGTCGACCGGCTTCTTGTCGCCGCTCTTGAACTGGATCAGGTCCATGAACTTGCCGCTGGCGAGGTCGGCGCCCTTGATGTACTTCGTCTTCTTGTCATCTGCCGCATCCTTCATGCTGCGCAAATCGGTGTGGCAAGTGCCCCAGCAACCGGCCTGGTCGGCCAGGTCGACCGTGCCACCGCCGTCGAACATCATGGACAGCTTGACTTCGTTCTTGCTGTCCAGCTTGGTGCCTGTGGTCTTCGGCGGGGTCCATTCGAAGCGGAAGTAGATCTTCGAGCCGTCATGCGTGGTCTGGAAGTTGACCGGGATGAAGCCGGCCTTGTCCGCAATCGGATTGGGCTCGATGACGACACCGGCAACGCCGACTGGCTTGCCAGCGACGATCTTGTTGCCGACGTCGTCGGCATCACCTTCGTGGCATTTGGCGCAGGGGCGCTTCTTGTCGGTAATGTCCGATGCCGAGGAATGGTCCGGCTTGTTGAGCACCCATTCCACCGAGGCCTGGCCAGGGTAGAACAGCTTGATATTGCGCTTGGCAACCTTGCTCCAGTCCGGGCCAACTGCGGCGGCGGCCGCAGCTGGTGCGGCCGGTGCGGCACCGGCAGGTGCGGCTTCGGCCTTGGGTGCTTCGGCTACAGGTGCGGCCGCTTCGGCCTTGGGCGCCTCGGCGGTCGGTGAAACTGGTGCCGGAGCAGCCGCCGCGACCGGTTCGGCCTTGCGCATCTCTCTCGGTAACTGGTGTGAGACACCCTTGTGGCATTCGATACAGGTCTTGCCGTCCTCGCGTGCTCCTTCATGCTTGACCACCGAGCGGTCTTTCTGCTTGGTCGGGTCCATATTCTCGAAGCTGTGGCAGTTGCGGCACTCCTTGGAATCGCGCTCCTTCATGCGATCCCAGACGCGCTGCGCCATGATCATGCGATGCGCCTCGAATTTCTCCGGGGTGTCGACGATGCCGGTGATGTGGCCGATCACGTCACGGGCCGCCATCAGCTTCTGGAACGACTTGAACATGTAATCGGCGGGATGCTTGCTGCTGGCGACGTGGCAGTCGGAGCATTGCGCCGCCGCGCCGCTGCGGTTCTTGTAGTGGGCGGTTTTCTTCAGTTCCTCGAAGGGAATCGTCATCTCGTGGCAGGAGATGCAGAACTCGGAGCGGTTGGTGTATTCCATGCCGATGTTGAGGCCGCCCCAGATGATGATGCCGCCGATGACGCCGATGAACATGACTCGCAGGAAAGAATGCCTGGATGGGGAGCATAGGCGAGCAAAAATTCCCGGTTTTTCCGTGGCCGCCGTCGTCGCGGTGGGCGCTGTGGTCTCTGTAGTCGTTGCTGGCTGCTCTTTGTCCATCACTTTGTCGTCCTCGTGGCCGACTCTCTGGTCGACGCATTATCAAAAATACCCCTCCTCGACCCGCCTGCCCGGTCTGAGCCAAAAAGGAATTCTGGGTTTCGGCTCCGCCTCCAGAACCGAACAGCGAATCGTCGGAAAAACATGGCATTGGCACGATCCGGCAGCGAATTTAGCGGATAACAAAAATGCAATCAATCTGTTTCACTATTCCGTGATTTGCTAATATTTCGGTGTGCGGCGACAAAATGAAAACGGCATTCCTGGCCGGTCGCCGGGAATGCCGATTTCGCCGCGGTGCCGTACCGCTAGCGCCGACTTTTTGCTAATCGGGCTTTTCGTCCATAACCGTTGCCGGCGAGCCACGAACAGAGGTACCGAACGCGGTTCACGGCCGTTCCTGTTGGGTGCACACCGCCTGTAGCAGCGCAAGGGCATGCTCGAAGTCAAAATCGCGGATAGCCTGGCGCAAAGTACGAAAATCCTTGACTGAGAATGCGGTCGCCAGTATCTCGTCCTGTTCATCGAGCAGGCGGGCGGCCTTGGCATCGTCGCTGGCAAGCAGCATGCGCAATTGTTCCAGCAGTGCGGCACGGTGCGCGGATTGCTCGGTTTGAGCGGTATTGGTGGCATTCTCCACCCTCGCTTCCCGACGTTGCTGGCGTGCCAGCGCGTTAACGATGGCATCGCAACGCGTCATGAGGCAGTTTGAAAAGGCTTCAAGTTGTTCGGCGATACTTTCACCGGGACAGGATGCGTGGATGGCCTCTTCGAGCGCGCTGGCATGATCTGGCAGATCGTTGATGCAGAGCTGTGCCGCGGTTCCCTTTACCGTGTGCGCCAACCGTTCCGCTTCTCCGGCGTTGTCATTGAGCAGAGCGCCGCGAATTCTCTCCGCGGCGTCCGCATAACCCTCGGCAAAGCGGCACAGATAAGCGTAGTAGCTGGCCTTGCGGCCACGTACCCGACTTAAGCCCGCGACAAGATTGATACCCTCGATCGATTCCGGGTAAGTGTCAGCGGCTTCGACGCCATCATGCGGGGGCGCTGGCAGACGCTCTGGCCGGGAGGCGGTCGCGTCAGGCGAGCATTGACGCGGTTGAATCCATTGGCCGAGCACGCGATACAGTTCCGCTGGTTCGATCGGCTTGGCGACGAAATCGCTCATGCCGGCAGCCGCGCAGCGGTCGCGGTCGCGCTGCATGGCATTGGCCGTCATGGCGATGATGGGCAGGTCGGCCAGGTGGGCATGCTTGCGCAGTTGCACGGTGGCTTCGACACCATCAAGCACCGGCATCTGCATATCCATCAGCACGATGTCGTAGGCAGCCGCCAACGCCATGTCCACGGCCATCTTGCCGTTGTCGGCGACATCGACCGAGAGGCCGACATCAAGCAGCAATTCGGTGGCGACCTGCTGGTTGATGGGGTTGTCTTCGACCAGCAGGACGCGCGCGCCACGGATTGCCGTCATGGTTTCAAGTTCAGTGGTCGTGGTGGCGGTGGTCGGCGGGGTGGCCCGTTCTTCGCCCAGCACGCGCAGCAAGGTGTCGAACAATATCGAGGGTGACACCGGCTTGATCAGCACGGTGTCGATGCCGGCACCTTCCGCCTGCTTGAGCACCTCCTCGCGGCTGAAGCCGGTAATCAGCACCAGTTCCGGCGGTTGGGCCAAGTTGAGTGCGCGAATGCGCCGGATGGTTTCGATGCCGTCGAGCGTTGGCATGCGCCAATCGATGAGGGCGGCCAAAAAGGGGCGCTCGACCGCCGCCAGGCTCGCGACGGCGGCAATCGCTTCTTCACCGGAGGCGACGGCGGTAGGTTCAAAGTTCAGATGGCGAAGAATGTCGACGAAGGTCTTGCGGGTTGTTTCATTGTCATCCGCGACCAATATCCGCGTGCCACACAGCCGTGCGCTAGGGACAAGGCTGCGTGGCGCGGTGGCGCCGATGCCAAGCCGGGCGGTCATCCAGAAGGTTGCGCCAGCGCCTGGCGTACTGTCGACGCCGACCTCGCCGCCCATGAGATGCGCCAGTTCCTTGGATATGGCGAGGCCGAGACCGGTGCCGCCGTATTTTCGGGTGGTGGAGCCATCGGCTTGTTCGAAGCTACGGAACAGGCGACTCTTCTGCTCTTCGGTAAGACCGATGCCCGTGTCGTTGACCATAAATTCAAGCAGGACATTCTGCTCGTTGATCTCACGGACATCCACAATGATCCGGATTTCACCCTTGTCGGTGAATTTGACGGCATTGTTGCCGTAATTGATGAGAACCTGGCCGAGTCGCAGCGGGTCGCCGATCAGTACCGTGGGGACTTCATGGGCAACGGTGAAGATGACTTCGAGCCCCTTGTTTGTCGCCTTTTCGCCGATCAGGTTGGCGACGTTGCTCAGCACGCTGTCGAGTTCGAATTCGGTCGCTTCGATCGTCAGTTTGCCGGCTTCGATCTTGGAAAAATCGAGGATGTCATTGATGATGCCCAGCAAATGCTCACCCGACTGCCGCAACTTGCTGACGTAGTCTTGCTGGCGCGGGGTGAGTTCGGTCTTGAGCAGCAGGTGGCTCATGCCGTAGATCGCATTCATCGGCGTGCGGATTTCGTGGCTCATGTTGGCCAGGAAATCCGCCTTGGCCCGGGTTGCCGCTTCGGCCAGTTGCTTCGCCTCGGCCAGCGCCATTTCGGTGGTTTTTTGTGGCGTAATGTCTTGAACAGAACCGACCGCGCGGAACCGACCGTCCTTATCCTCTTCCGCAATGCCGAAAGTGGAGAGCCAGATGATTTGACCATCCTGCGGGCGGCGGAAGGGGAATATCAAATGTTCTTCCGCTGATTCGCCCTGCAACATGCGCCGGATCATGTTTCTCACGTCGTCGGCCGACCGTGGGTCGATGGCGGTAATGTTGGGGTAGATATCGTTTTCGAGGGAATGGCCTGCGGTGTCCTGATCGACGATCCCGAGCAGTCGCGCCAGGCGAGAATTCATCACCAGTTCGGCCCCGTCTCCCTGAACGGGCGAAATCATCCAGTGCGCGCTTGCCGTCAGATCGAGCACCTGTTCGGCGGCAGCCTGCTCACGCGCTCTGACACGGTGCATCAGCGTGGCCAGGGCGATGGCGACATCGCCGATTTCGTCGTTGCCGGATTGAGCGGGGGCCAGCATGGGTTCGGCTTCTTCCACCGGAATCTGGTCGGCGAAGGCGTGCGTGGCGATATCAAGCGACTCTATTCGCCGCACCGAGCGGGTCAGCCAACGACCAAGGCCAAACCAGAGCATCACGATCATCAACGCAATCGCGGTCAGCGGGCGCATCATGAATTCACTGAATTTGAAACTATCGACGAACTCCCGGTGCACGATCAGTGTGGGCGCTTGCGGACCGGCATGCGGCCAGGGCAGGCGAAACTGGATCAATATTTCCTTGCCGTCGGAGATCAGACCTTCATGTTGTGTCGCGCTGCCCGGCTTGAGGTCGGGGCGGGAACTGGCGATCACGCCGCCAGCGGCCTCAAGGTACAGGCGGATTTCGGGCGTCATTAGCGAAGTCAGCATCGAGGTGTTCATCGGCCGGAACAGTAACAGCGATCCTTGTCCCGCTTGGCCGAGCCAAAGCGGTACCGTCAGTACGCGAAAAAGTTCGCGAGACCGATCGTCGAAATACCAGCCGCCGTGCATGGCGGCGTCGGCAGCCGCGTGTTTGCCGCCTTCCGAGCCAAATCGGTAGAGCTCGGCGCCATCAGCGCCCAACACGATGATGGTGGTGAATTCGAGGAATTCCTGCTGCATGGTGAGAAAACTGTTGAGCTTGGCCCAGCGCAATGCCGTGGGTTCCTCAATGATGCGGGCGAACTCGATACGGCTGCGGATTGTCTCCGCCTGAGATTTCCACTGCGACTCAACTTTGGGCAATGCGTCGGTGTAAAAGGCTTGCGCCACCGCCCGCTTTTGTTCAACTTCGCGAAGTTGTCGCGTCTGGAAGGAGTTGTAGCCTACCAGCGAGATGCCTATCGTAAGAATGGCGATGACGCCGATCAGGCGCAAAAAAGCCTGACGTCGGATCGACAGCCGGCGCCGGGTGCTTGCCGCTGGCAAGGGCGGCGTGTTCGCTTTTGTCATTGGCGACGTCCGGCCCAGTGATCGTCGATGAGGCTGTCGGCCGCCGCCAGTTTCGAGTTGGGCAACGCCGCGCGCAGGAAGGTGTCGGTCGCGGTAATCTGCGGCACGCTGAAGCGACCATCGGGGCTGTAGATGCCGGGGAACTTGCTCAGCAACGTGGCGATTTCCAGCCGTTCTTCGGCCGTGCCGACCGGCGCGTGCCGCGCCACCTGCTCGGGCGCGGTCGCCTGCATCCATACCAGGGTACGGCGCAGCATGCGCACGAACAATTCCATCTTCTCCGGCTGATTGCGTATCAGCGCTCGCCGCGTGGCGATGGCGGTACGGTGGTGGTCAAGGCCGGGAAGCTTCGCCGCGACCGCGGGATCGGAGAGATCAACCAGCACGCTGCCAAGACCACGCTTCACCAGGCGACTTGAGAAGGGCTCCTCGCAGATTACCGCGTCGGCGGATGCGCTGATCATGGCGCCGCTGAGGCTTTGCCAATTTTGCGCCGTTGGCAACCAGCGGACCTGGTTGTCGGCAATGCCATGGGCGGTCAGCACCAACTGCGCGGCCATTTGCAAGTAGGTCTTGCTGTTGATGCTGCCGGTCGACGTGCCGATGGTGCGGCCCTTGAGATCGGCGACACGGCGCACGGTCTTGGCAGTATCCTTGCGCACCAGCAACGACGCCGGAATCGTCCGCCCCGACAGCGGTGAGATGGCCACGACGTCTTTGCCATTGGCATGTAAAACCGGCAGTGTCGAAAAGCCCAGGGCGGCCAGGTCGGCGTTGCCAGCCAGCATATCCTCGATGGCGTGAATGCCGCTCGGCTGGTAGCGCACCGTTAGACGCGCGCCGACCTCGCGGTCGAAATTCAGTACCGAAATCAGTTCGATGGGCAGGAATGGCAACGCGTTCGGCCCGGGGATGTTGATGCGGATCAGCGTTTCGCCGCCGTCGGACTGCGCGCTGACTGTGGCCGGCATCAGCACCGTGGCGAGCATGGCTTGAAGAACGCTGCGTCTCTCGGGGTTCATGGATTCCTTTCCTCGATCTTGTTCTTGTCTGCCGAGATAAACGGCTCACCCCGTGGCCTGATCAAATCGCTGCTTGAGTTCGGCTGCCGCGGGTTCATCACTGCCGTAGCGGTCGGCTATCGCGCGAATTTGATCCTGAATATCGAGAAAGCCGTCGAGCATATCGGGATCGAAGTGACCACCCCTGCCGGTCGCCATGATTTCCAGGGCGGCTTCGTGCGACATGGGTTCCTTATAGACACGGCGACTGATCAGGGCGTCGTAGACGTCGGCAATGGCCATCAGGCGCGCGGACAAAGGAATGGCTTCGCCGGCGAGGCCTTCGGGGTAGCCGCTGCCATCCCATTTTTCCTGATGCGAATAGGCTATTTCCTTGGCGACCTCCAGCAAGGGGACGCGGATGCCGACCCGTCGCTGTGCCGTCTCGATGGCATCGCGTCCAAGCGTGGTATGCGTCTTCATGATCTCGAATTCATCGGCGGTGAGCCTGTCGGGCTTGAGCAGGATGCGATCAGGAATGCCGACCTTGCCGATGTCGTGCAGGGGCGCAGCCTTGAACAGGCGATTGATAGTCTGGTCGTCGAACTTCCCGGCGTAACGCGGCAGCCTGCTCAAGTGTTCGGCCAGTTGGCGAACATAGTGCTGCGTTCGCAGGATATGGTTGCCGGTTTCGTTATCGCGTGTCTCGGCGATCGAGGCCAGCGCCACCAGCATGACTTCATGGCTGGCGCGTACCTCTTCGGCGCGGTGGCGAGCTTCCTCGGAGCGCCGTTCGACTTCCTGCTCCAGATAGGCATTGCGGTCATGCAGAAAGTCAGCCGCGGCCTTGAGCGTCAGATGGGTTCGCACCCGGGCCAGCAGGATGGGCGGGCTGATTGGCTTGGTGATGTAGTCCACGGCGCCGAGTTCAAGGCCGTGTTGTTCATCGTCGACCTGTGTCCTGGCGGTGAGAAATATCACGGGTATGTCCCGCGTTGCCGGATCGTCCTTGAGTTGTCGGCAAACATCGAACCCGTCACGGCGTGGGCGAGTTTGAGACCGCGAGCGCCGTTGGGTGCGACCTTGACGGTGTATCGATCGGACAACAGTTCGTCCATCAGCGCAAGGTTCTGCGGAGCGTCGTCGACGATTAGAATCAGTGGTTTGCGGTCGGGGTTCGGGTTCACGGGCGCTCCTCCGGGTAGGGCAAGCTGCCTGCTTCAGTGTCGGGTTTGCAAAAAATCTAAAGTGAGCAAATCTACTATAAATGTTGGGAGGAGGGGGATTGGGGTGTGAAAGAATTGGGGTGCGAAAGAAACACGGCTAAATTGCTCTGGTGCAGAGTTAAAGTGAAACCAGCGGGTTCCGTCCTCGGCTGGACCGACTTGCGTGCGCTATTGCACCTGGCGCCAGAAGGGGCTCGCCCGCATGGCTTTCATGTGCCATCCCGGCCACGATGCTTCAAGCTCGCAGCAGAGGTCATATTGAGAATCTCAGCTGGACAAGGCCAGCGGTTCTCAATTTGAAATGGGTGGGTTGAAGTACAGAGAAATATATCCTGCTTGAACGGATCGACGACGTGGATATCAGCAGGTTCGTCAAGCAGCGAAGAGCCCTATCATCTGTTTGGTGCTGAGTAACATTTTTCGCCGGCGGTAACTGCGATCGGTAGCCGGTTTTCCGGCGGCGGCAGGGGACAAACAGCGAAGGGAGTGAACGCACACGGGGGATTGATGGCGCGATTGAAGTCGAGCAGCAGCCGGTCTGATTGTGTTGGGGCAGCGTGCAGGAAGCGGCCGCCGCCGTAAGTTTCGCGGCCGCTGGTCTGGTCAGCGAAGACAAAGTGCAGCAGGTCGGCGGCGGGCTTCTGGGGTCGCAGGGTGAAATTGGTATCGCCCATACGAAAATGGGCGAGGGCGCCGTCCCAGCGGGCTTCGACCTGCCAGGCAGGGTTAAAGGGAAAGCAATCGATTCCGGTGAAGTCGCGACGGGTGGCGCTGTTGGCATCGCGCACGCGCAGGGCGAGGCGGCCGTCTCGTTCGATAAGGAAGAAGCTTATCGCGTCATGATGGATGACGGAGGTGCTACCGCTAGAATCGCAGTGCAGTACCTGCGGCATGCCGCCGTCAGGTTGCCATTCGGCGGCATTGCCAGTGACGCTAAGCGTGCCAAAACGGGGTGGTGTGCCAGTTAGCTGGATATCGCATGAAGAGGCGGAGCCGAGTTGGTGCCAGCCATCGTCGAGCCAGATCAGGTTGACCAGTGTCAGCCAGCCGTCTTCCTTGGTTAACTCGGCCAGACGCGTCTCGCGCCAGCGTGCGTATTCTTTGATCAGCGAGGTCACGACGGCGGGCGCGCTCAATGCTGCCCGGAATCGGCGAGCAGAAGTTGGGCCTGAATGACGATGCCAATCTGGCGTTCGTCATCGAGGCCGATCATGCGCGCGGCCAGCCATTCGAGCGATGCCTGCGGTATCAGCTTGTGGGCCTCGGCAAGATCGAAGGGCAGGGCAGGATTATCGAAACCCGCCATCAGGTGGCGGGCGGTGTCGAGGCTCAAACGCGAGATGTTGGCGCGGACGTTGTCGACGCCCCGGATGAGTTCGGTCAGCAGATGCGGTAGGGCCCACATTTCGGCGCAGCGCATGGTGAGGTCGTGAAAATGGAAGCCGCAGGTCATTTGCTGGGCCTCCACCGAACGATGAGCGCGGCCACTGGCCAGCGCATCGACGGCGGCTTGCGGTAGTTCGGGGGCAAAAAACCACAGCATCAGTTCGCCGGTGTCGGCCAGCAGGGTGGCCATGCCGACTTCTTCGGGCGAAATGTCGGCGCGGGCGGAACTCCACAATACCGCGAGCTGGCTCGCCAGTACCGAGCGGCCTTCGCAGGCAGACAGCCCCGGGCTGGATTCATCGGTTTCCGGGCTGTCAAGCAGTAGGTGCCGGAAGGTGTCGGTGCCCAACTGCATGACGGCGGCCAGGGTGGTGGTGGTGTCATGGCCGAGCTTGCGGGTGCGGCGTTTCTCGGCTGCACGCAGCAGGCGGAGGCAGAGGAAAGGGTCGCGCGAGGCGATGTCGGCAAGTTCGCGGGCAGCAAGCGCTCCGTCTCGCTGTTCTTCCAGCGTGCGCAACATTGCCTTGGAACGGGGCATCACGGGCAGTTCGCGCTCGACGAGGAAAGTGCTCCACTGTCCCACGCCCCAATGTTTCTGGTGATCGGTCAACATTGACGCAGTTTCCATTGTGCTGACGGACCGCAATTTCCCGGTTATCAAACAAAACTGGCGGCAAATCCGCCGATTGGCAGATTGTTGCCGCGGTGAACCTTTGTGATTAATCTTTATGTTGACCTGCTGGACTGGTTTGATTAGAATCGTTCCTCTCTGACGCGGGGTGGAGCAGTCTGGCAGCTCGTCGGGCTCATAACCCGAAGGTCGCAAGTTCAAATCTTGCCCCCGCAACCAATAAAATCAAGGGCTTAGCTAAGGCTAGGCCCTTGCCTTTTATGCGTTTTGTAAGTAGTATAAGCGCCCGTGTAAGCAAATTCCATCAATCTTGACGATGAAACGTTGCCAACCATCATTCCGAGGAGCACCCAGATGCACTCAGCGCTAATTCTGCAATACCTGCGAAAGCACGGCCAACGCCTCGACGCCGAGATCGCCGAAGGCACGGGTATTCCGCTTGCGAAGGTGCGCGCATCCTTGGCTGACCTTTCGGCGCGTGGCGAAATTTCACAGTGCAGCGTGACCCGTTTCGAAGGCACAGAGAAGATCGAGGGGGCGCTTTGCCGCGTGGCGGGATATATCCCACCCAAGACGCCTGGCAGGAAGCCGGGCGCATCGGCTTAGTTTCTAGGTAGTTAGCCTTCTCTCCCCCCACCAGTAACCTGATCGAGTGTTGCGATGTCATCCACTGCCTACTGCTACCACTGCGGCACCCATCATCCGATAGAAGAGATGCGTCAGATAGCCACGAAGGGTGGCGGAAAACGCTGGCGCTGTATCAAAAGCATTCAGGCCACCAAGCGGCCCATCGCCGAGCGCGATGCCTTTGGTCGGCAGATCACGGCCATGAACACGGCTGAAAGCCAGAGCAAGGCCCGGCTCACCGTTAACGAGAAGTAAGGGTGCTCGATCCGCAAGTTGCGGCACTGCTCAGCCAACTTGGAATCGATGCGGCCTTTCTGGATGCGCTGGTTTCCGGCGCGATCATCCTGACTGTTGTGACGCTCGTGGCGGCCATTCCAACCGTCATGATTGCCAAGCGGAAGCATCGGGTCGGGTCGCTCTGGTTATTGCTGGCCCTGTCGATTCCCGTGCTTCCGCTCTTGCTGGTTTGGCTGCTGCCTGCACTTCCTTCTGAACTTCCTCCCGGGAAATCATCCGAGAAGGATTGAAGGCAGCCTCAACTGCCTTTTTGCGCTATTACCAGCCCCTGCGCCACGGGCCACTACCCCAGCCGTTGTTGCCCCAGCCATTGTTTCCCCAACTGTTGCCGTTGAACCAGTCGTCCATCCAGCCATTGGCATCCATGCTGAAGCAGACCTGGCCGCGGGCGTTGCCCCGACCATAGCCGCGGCCATTACCCGCACCGTTGCCATTTCCCCAGCCATTGTTATTGTTGCCCCAGCCGTTGCCGTTACCCCAGCCGTTGTTGCCCCAGCCGTTGGTGTTGATCCAGTCGTCCATGTTTCCGCTGGCATCCATGCTGAAGCAGACACGCCCGCGGCCACCACCTTTGCCCCGGCCATAGCCGCTACCATAGCCGCTGCCATTGCCCCAGCCATTGTTATTGTTGCCCCAGTTGCCGGGATATGCACCACCCGCCGGATAGCCCCAACCGTTGGGTTGCGAAGTCCACTGCGCCGAGGCAATGCCTGGCAGTGTGACGGCGGCCGCAATTACAGCGGCCATTGCCAAGCTTTTTTTCATAGTGACCATGTCAGCAGTTTCCTTTTCAGTAGGGTGCGAAATTTCTGCATGTTTCCGGCAGCTTCTTTGGGGGAGGGGGATTCGCACTCGGCATTTTACGCACAAGTCGCGACCGTTTAATTGTATGGCACACTTCTTAAATTGGAACTCTCGATTCATCGAACTGGACGCTAGTGGATCACAATATGCAAAGCTACAAATTCGTGGGTAAGAAGGTCGAATCCCTTGGTGTGCGCCTGATTCAGGGACCAGGTCGTAAGACTTGGCCTTTTTTTCGTTCGCTACGTTCTATTTTCCTGTTTGCTTTCCTCTTGCCGTTGTCGGGTTGTTCGGTTATCGCTGTCGCCGATGCTGCGGTCTCCGTCGGTGCGACGGTGGTTAGTGCGGGTGCCTCGGTGGTGGGGGCTGCTGTGGATGTGACCGCAGCCGGGGTGCGGGCGGTTACGGGTAGCGGCAGCGATGACAAGTCGAAGAAGGCAAATGCGGCTGAGTCAGCAGGAAAATAGCCAAGGCGCGCCGCCGGTTACAGTTTCCCTTCGGGTACGAACGTCTTGGGGTGGCGCCGCAGACGGGTGAAATCCTGGCTGGCGAGAATGCCGGCAAGATAGTCGAGATTGCGCCGGATGGCCGCGTCGTAGGGATCGAACCCCGCGTGGTGGACGGCGATGAGGCGGCGGACGTTGCCGAATTCCTCGCTGAGGCGGCGGTCGATGAAACCGGTGTAGAAGGCTGGCGTCTTGGCCAGCAGGGTTTCGCGGTCGGGATAGGGGCTGCTGCTGGTGCCCGCCAGACCAATGGCGCTAAATTCCAGGAAAAGGAAATCGCGGCACTTTTCGAGATAGCAGCGATCCGCCATTTGGCTCAGCAGATCGGCCGTGGCGATCAGGCTGCCGAGGTGCCGGCGCAGGGGTGACCAGTCCGGTGGAATCTTGAAGACCAGCTTGGTCGGCATGATCAGATCGGTGAGGTCGGTGAGGTCGGCCAGCGGGGTGCCGGCGAGATAACCGCGCATGAACTCGACGCCGCGTTCTTCATGTACTGGCGTCAGCGTCGCCCCCCAGATGTCCGCTTCGTTGGGTCGGCGCAGCAGGCCGATATCGTGGTAGAGCGCCAGCACCATGCCCAGCAGGGCGAGTCGCCCATCAATGGCCGGCAGGTTTTCGGCAGCGGCGCGTTGCGCGTGGCCATCGAGTAGTCGCGCCATGGTGAGCCCCGTTTCAAGGGCGTGACGCATGTCATGATAAAGCGTGTCACACCGCAGCAGCCCTGGATATTCGCCGCGATAGGCCCGGCTGAGGTCAGCGATGGCCCGCGACAGCAGGCCCGGGTCTATTGGGCCCATGCGTCGCGCCAGGATTGCCACGATTTCCGACTCGACTACGCGCGCGTCTTCCAGGTCGACCCTGCCTGTCGGGTCGCACTGGGCCAGGCAGGCAGGGGCTGGAGCGTGGCGGACGTCCACTGGAATCAAGCCGCCTTCAGCGCTTGGTCGAGATCTGCGATGAGGTCGTCTATATGCTCGATGCCGACGGATAGCCGGATCATGTCCTCGGAAACACCGGCTTTGGCCATTTCTTCCGGCCCCAACTGGCGATGGGTGGTCGTGGCCGGATGGCAGGCCAGCGTCTTGCAGTCGCCGATATTTACCAGTCGCGTGACCAGATTGAGCGCATCCTGGAACTTGCCGCCGGCTTCGCGGCCGCCTGCGTTGCCAGCGCCCTTGACGCCGAAATTGAGAATGCCGGAGGCCTTGCCGCCCATGTATTTCTCGACCAGCGGGAAGTCCTTGTGATCTTTCAGGCCAGCGTAATTGACCCAACTGACCTTCGGATGCAACTTGAGAAATTCGGCGATCTTCACCGAATTTTCGCAAATGCGGTCCATGCGCAGAGGCAGCGTTTCCACCCCTTGCAGGATCAGGAAGGCGTTGAAAGGCGAGATGGCCGCGCCCATATTACGCAGCGGCACCACGCGGGCACGACCGATGTAGGCGGCGGGGCCGAGCGCTTCGGTATAGACCACGCCGTGATAGGAAACGTCGGGTTCATTGAGTCGCTTGAACCGGGTCTTGTGCTCGGTCCAGGGAAATTTCCCGGAATCGACGATCATGCCGCCGATACTGTTGCCGTGGCCGCCCAGATACTTTGTCAGCGCGTGCACCACGATGTCGGCACCGTGCTCAAAGGGGCGGCAGAGGTAAGGCGAGGGCACGGTGTTGTCGACGATCAGCGGTATGCCATGCTTGTGGGCAATCTCGGCCAGCGGCTCGAAGTCGGTGATGTTACCCAGCGGGTTGCCAACCGATTCGCAGAAAATGGCCTTGGTCTTGCCGTCGATCAGTTTCGCGAAGGAGGCCGGATCGCGGTAGTCGGCGAAGCGCACGTCGATGCCGTATTGCGGCAGGGTGTGGGCGAACAGGTTGTAAGTGCCGCCGTAAAGGGTCGAGGCTGAAATGATGTTGTCACCCGCCTCGGAAATCGTTTGGATCGAATAGGTCACAGCTGCCATGCCCGAGGCCAGCGCCAGACCGGCGATGCCACCTTCCATCGCCGCGACACGCTTTTCCAGTACATCCTGTGTTGGGTTCATCATGCGGGTGTAGATATTGCCGGGTACTTTGAGGTCGAACAGGTCGGCGCCATGCTGGGTACTATCGAAGGCGTAGGATGTTGTCTGGTAAATAGGCACCGCCACCGCCTTGGTCGTCGGGTCGGGGCTAAAGCCGCCATGTACGGCGATGGTTTCCAGTTTCATTGCGATTCCTTGTGGATGGTCGAGGGGTTTGAACGGCGCCTTCGATTATATGGATGAGCACCCTACAGACCAAGTAAGGCGCGAGCCGGGGATGGGCTTTGTTGCGAAAGGAGTGAATTATGTCTCGCTTTGCTGTTTTTTTCTTGCTGTTGGCATGGCTGGGTGGCGCTGGCGCGCAGTCGCTGGAAATCATTGCCCTGCAACACCGCACCGCCGACCAGATACTGCCGCAGTTGCAAGCGTTGATCGAACCCGGCGGGGCGCTCAGCGGCGTCGATAGTCATTTGTTCGTTCGCGCCTCGCCTCGTAATCAGGCCGAAATCCGTCGTGTGGTCGAGGCGCTCGATCGGCCCTTGCGCCGGCTGCTGATCACCGTGCGACGGGGCGGGCAGGTCGAGGCCGAAAAAGTCGGCGCTAGCGGTACGGTAGTTTTGCGTCCCGGCGATAGTACTGTCCGTGCCCGCGCTGGCGAGCGACGCTACAGCAGCCGCGACAACGCCTTGCAGATGGTGCAGACCATCGAGGGCGGTCGCGCCATGATCAACGTCGGCCGCTCTTTCGCCTTGCCCTTCCGCCAGGCTGTGCTGACGCCCACCGGGGCGCTTGTCTCCGAAGGACTCGTCTGGCGCGACATCGGCACGGGTTTCCAGGCGGCTCCCCGCGTGGTTGGCGACCAAGTGACGCTGGACATCAGCCCCACGCACGATACGCCAGCCTCGCAGCCCGGTGGCGTCAACTCGCAGCGGCTGACGACATCGGTGTCGGCGCGGCTCGGCGAGTGGGTGGCGCTGGGCGGAACGACACGCGATGCCTCGCATGATCGGGCTGGCACCTTGTCGTATGGCGCCAGCACGACCCGCGACGACCAGCAGATATGGCTGAAGGTGGATGAACTGCCCTGACGGGGTGGAACTGCCGCATGGACAGCGTCGACTGCAGACTTTTTCGACCGCTTTGCGCGAATTCCGCCATACGGGCGGTGCGCCGGTCTTTTTTCGGGCACAATGCAGTCCAACCACGCCTAACCCCACTTTTGTATGCAGTTACTGGGCGTGCCCTTTTTTGGGCTGCGGTCCTTGTGGGTTTCAATCGTCGATTTGAGCCGTTTTCCGGCTGCGTATTTTGCTGTTAATTGCCGATTGTCACTGATTATTGACGTTTCCACGCGTTGCCCGCTTCGCCCTCCGTTCCCCGGTTTTGATTTTCGTTTCTCGCGGCAAGCCTGTTCAAGGGGCATCCGTGTCCCTGAAGGTCAATGCCGTTTTCGTGGTGGTTTTTCCTGGAGACAAAGCAATGAAATCAAAATTCAGCAAAATGGTGTTCGCTCTCGCGCTGGGCGCGCTTGCCGGAACGGCACTGGCGCAGGGCTATCCGTCCGGCTTCGGCGGCGCGCCCGGCGGTTGGGGTGGCGCTCCCGGTAATGGTGCCATGCCTGCTTGGGGTGGTGCTCCTGGCTACGGCGGTGGTGCTCCCGGTTACGGCGGCATGCCCGGCTACGGTGGCATGCCTGGTTATGGCGGTGGCCCGGGCTACGGTGGTGGTCCTGGCTACGGCCAGTGGGGCGACAACGGTTACGGCAACGGTAATGGTTACGGCAATGGCAACAGTCGCGGCAATGGCCGCGGCAACGGCCGCGGCAATGGTCGGGGTAATGGCAGCATGACTTTCGGTTTCAGCGGTAACGGTGACGGCAATGGCTACGAGTCCGGCAACAGCAATGGCTGGGGCAATGGCAATGGTAACAACGGCTACAACGGCGGTAACAACTGGTTTCCCGGCGGCTGGGGCTGGTAAGTAAAATAGGGGACAGACCACGATTTTGGTGGCTTGTCCCCCCCCAGCGGCGAAAGGTCGTTCCCTTGAGCAATGAAAGGCACGCACCTGATGTATCCCGGCAGTTGCCGCCAGACCCACAGGCATTGCTTGCTGAGGCATTACAACGTTGCGCTTCAGAACCGATTAATTTCGTCGGAGCCATCCAGGATCATGGCATGTTGTTGGCCATTGACGATATGGGTATCGTCCGGATGGCAAGTGAAAATATTGAGGCAAGCTTCGGAAAGTCCGCTGCGTCGATTATCGGTCAGCCGATTTCCAATCTGATTTGCGACGAGACGATCGTCGTCCTGCGCAACCGCCTCGAAGCTATTCCGGAAGGTCGCACCATTCCGCTGGATTGCCGCGCAAATTGTGTCGGGCATAACCACCCGCTTTCTGCGATTGCACACCTTGCAGATTCCTTGATGATTATCGAACTGAAGCCGTTTCCTCCGGGGAAACGGGCTACAGTCGAACATTTGTTTGGCGCGGTGCGTGAGTCGATGTGGCACTTCGACCGCGAGAGCGATCTCGACAGTTACTGCCATTACATTGCGCGAGAGTTGAAGCGGATCAGCGACTTTGACCGGGTCATGGTGTACCGTTTCGACAGCCGCTGGAATGGGGAAGTCATTGCCGAAAGTCGCAATGAAGTCTTGCCGTCACTGCTTCACCACCATTTTCCGGCGCGCGACATTCCACCTCAGGCTCGGCTGCTTTACGAGAAAAACCTTGTGCGGATTCTGTCCGACACGGAAGCGCCCACCGTGCCGCTGGTGCCACGGGTCAATCCACTGAGCGGCAAGCCGCTGGATCTGAGTTCTTCGATTTTCCGCGCGATTTCGCCGATCCACATCGAGTATCTGCGCAACATGGGGGTGCGCGCCACGATTACTGTCTCGTTAATGCATGAAGGCAAGCTCTGGGGCCTCGTTGCATGCCATAACGCACTGCCACGACGGGTTTCCAACTATATGCGGGAACTTATCGAATTCGTTGGCAAGACGGTCTCGATGAAGCTGAGTTCGATCGAGCAGACTGCCTGGGTGGAAAATCAAAAAAACGTCCGCCAGCGTTTGCGTAACCTGACCGAACTGGTGCGTACCTCCACCGATTTCGATCTGCTGATTTCCCGCTACAAGTCTGACTATCTGAGTCTCGCGGACGCGTTGGGCAGCTATGCCTGTTTTGGCGATACAACCTACGAGATAGGCTTGACGCCCCCGCGGGCCGATCTGCTGGCGCTACTCGGCTGGCTCAAGCACCAAGAATTTGCCAATGGCGTTTTCGTGACCGATAGCTTGTCGATGCTCCACGCGCCGGCGGAGGGCTATGCTGGCGTCGCCTCGGGGCTTCTCGCCATTGCACTCGATCCGCAGTTGAACAGTTTCATTCTCTGGTTTCGGCCCGAGGTCATTCGCAATATTTCCTGGGCGGGCAATCCCACGGGTGAAATTACCATCGATAAAGATGGCCCCCGCATCTATCCGCGCCGTTCCTTTGCGGTCTGGCTGGAAACAATAAGTGGTGCGTCCGAGCCGTGGACCCATGCGACGATAGACGCGGTGAAGATTTTTTCCCTGGCGGTGATCCAAGTGCTGATGAAGCAGACGAGCCAGCGTATCGCCAATGCCGATGCAGCCAACCAGGCAAAGGGTGAGTTCCTGGCGAACATGAGCCATGAAATTCGCACCCCCATGAATGCCATCATCGGTCTGACTTACCTGTGTCGGCAGACGGACAACGTGCAGCAGCAGCGCGACTACCTCGACAAGATCGGCGCCTCCGCCAATAATTTGTTGCGCATCATCAACGATATCCTCGACTTTTCAAAAATCGAGGCGGGGCGGCTGAGCATCGAAGAAACGGTGTTCGAGCTTGATCGGGTGATCGACAACGTCAGCAATCTGACGGCCATCCAGGCCCAGGAAAAAGATCTTGAGGTTGTCGTCGAGGTGGCGTCGAACTGCCCGCTACGATTGATGGGAGACCCGCTGCGGCTTGAGCAGGTGCTCGTCAATCTTGCCGGCAATGCCATCAAATTTACCCGGCAAGGGGAAGTGGTGATGACGGTGGACGTTGCCGGGGAAAGCGCCGATACCGTGGAACTGCGTTTCACCGTGACCGACACCGGGATCGGCATGAGTTCCGACGAAATGTTGAAACTGTTTCAGCCCTTCCAGCAGGCCGATGGCTCGACCACCCGCAAATACGGCGGTACCGGTCTCGGACTATCGATCTGCAAGCGGTTGGTGGGCTTGATGGGTGGCAGCATCGAGGCCAAAAGCATTCCCGGCAAGGGTACGCAGTTCTCGTTTATTGCGAGCTTTGGCAAGCGTGCGGGCGAGTCAAACGCAATTCGTCCGGTGGTAGATGAATTCAAGGGCCTGACTGCCCTGATCGTGGATGACAATAATCGCGCGCGGCAGGTGACGCGACGCTATCTGGAGGAGATCGGGTTTCGCGTCACCGAAGCGATTGGTGGCCAGAACGGCTTGGCTATCTATGAAAACGCCGTGTCAAAGTCCGTTTCCTACGACCTCGTTGTCGTGGATTGGGAAATGCCCGAACTTGACGGTATCGAAACCGCACGCCGAGTCGCGGCAGTTGCTGGCGCCGTTACCCAGCCAAAAATCCTGATGATATCCATGCACGGTCATGCCTATCGCCAGCATGAACTTCCCTTCATCAGCGCCATGCTGACGAAACCCTTCTCGGCGGCCCGGTTGCTCGCCACGGTGCTTGGCCTGTTCAGTCGTTCCAGCCCGCAAGCGAGCGCGGATGAGGGCGCGCGTGGTGTACTGGACAGCATTGTCGGCACGCAATTGCTGTTGGTCGAGGATAATGAAATCAATCAGGACGTTGCGCGGCAGATACTTGAAGGCGCCGGTGTGCTGGTTACGATTGCCGGCGATGGGGCGCAGGCCGTCAGCCTGTGCCGGATTCATCGATTTGACGGCATTCTGATGGATGTTCATATGCCGGTCATGGATGGCGTCGAGGCGGCGCGGGAAATCCGCGGTCAGTATTCCGCGGCCGAACTGCCAATCATCGCCATGACGGCCAGTGCCATGATCAGGGATCGGGAAAAATGCCTGGCGGCCGGCATGAACGACCATATTGCCAAGCCTGTCAATCCGCTGGAAATGTTTGCGACGCTCGCCCGCTGGGTCAAACCAGCCCAGGCGCCTGGCAAGATTGCGATGCAGCCGCTGGCAAGCCCGGAGTCCGACCCGAGTCTCCCGCACCTGCCAGGCATCAACGTGGATGAGGCCGTCAAACGGTTGGGCGGTGATTCGACGGCCTATTTGAGAGTTTTGGACAAGTTTCGCAGCCGCAATCGCGACGCCATTGCCGAAATTCGCCTGGCCCTGGTCGAAGGGCGGCGCGACCACGCCAGGCATCTTGCGCATACCCTCAAGGGTGTCGCAGGAACACTCGGCGCGGATAGCTTGCGGGATAAGGCGGCCGACCTTGAACATGGCATGCAGCGGGATACCGACCCCGCCCGCATGGAGCGTTTGCTTGATTCTGTCAGCTCGGATCTGTCCCTTTTCCTGACAGGGGTCGATCATATGATTCCGCCTCGGCCGGCTACCACAGCGGAGGCATCGGCGTGGGGCGGGGAATATACCGAACAGTTGCCCGCGTTGATGTGGTCGGCACTGGCCAAGCTGGCAAAGTACGACGCCAGTTCGGAGGATGCTGTTGCCGATCTGCGCCGATTCATCCCCGCGTCGGGCAAAGCCAGTGAACTTATGGGTGATGTTGTCGATTGCCTTGAGCGTTATGATTATGATGCGGCGCGCAGTGCGTTGCTTGAGCTTGGCGCCGAGTTGGGCGTCAACGTCAATTCAGATCGACCGTGAGCCTACAGACCATCCTTGTCGTTGATGATTCACCCGAAGTGCTTGATGCCATGAAGAGCATCCTGAAGCGCCACTATGCGTTGCGAATGGCCACCAACGGCCGCCTGGCGCTTCAGATTGCACTGTCCGACAGCCAGATCGACCTGATTCTGCTCGATGTCATGATGCCGGAGATGGATGGCTTCGAAGTCTGCCGCCAACTCAAGTCAAATGAGCATACCTGTCACATCCCCGTGATTTTTGTGACGGAACGTAATGTCGTTGAGGACGAATCACGGGGATTTTCCCTTGGCGCCGCTGACTACATCAGTAAGCCGGCCAGCGCGCCGCGCGTGCTGGCGCGGGTGGCGACACACATCACCTTGGCAAATCACCGTCGCCACCTTGAAGACCTGGTCCGGCAACGCACCCTGCTGCTGGAATCCAAGACGCGGGAGCTGGAGGCAACGCGGATGGAGATTCTTCACCGCCTTGGTCGTGCCGGCGACTACCGTGACAACGAGACGGGCATGCACGTCCTGCGTATCAGTCACTATGTCAGCCTGCTCGGTAAGAAGATTGGCTTGGTGGCCAGTGAAATCGAGTCCCTCGGGCAGGCCGCCCTGATGCATGACATTGGCAAAATAGGCGTACCCGACCAGATTCTGTTGAAGCCCGGCGAGCTTACCGCCGATGAGTTCGCTGTTGTCAAACGACATTGTGAGATTGGCGCCGACATCATCGGGATGCACGAATCACCCTTGCTGCAGATGTGCCGGACAGTGGCATTGACTCACCATGAGCGTTGGGATGGCGCCGGTTATCCCTGCGGACTGGCAGGCGTCAATATCCCCCTCGCCGGTCGCATGACGGCGGTTGCCGATGTGTTTGACGCGCTGACGTCGAATCGGCCCTTCCGTGCCTGCTGGTCAGTCGACGCAGCCATCGACAAGATTCGTGCGGAAGCCGGGCATGGTTTGGATCCTTCGCTGGCAAACGCATTCCTGGAATTGCGGCCTGAACTTGACGGTATCATGGCTACCTTTCCGGATGGACTTGGAGAACGCGCACATCATGGATAACGCCCTCGATTTCACCCGGAAGTCGAGCGTCCTGGTGGTCGATGACACGCCGGAAAACCTTGATGTACTCAAGGGTTTTCTCAAGGCGGAATACACCGTTCAGATTGCTACCAACGGACCGCTGGCCTTGCGGATCGCCCAAAGCGATCCCACTCCCGACCTGATCCTGCTCGACATCATGATGCCGGGAATGGATGGTTACGAGGTAATGCGCCGCCTGCAAGCTGAAGTATCGACCCGCAATATTCCGGTGATCTTCCTCACCGCAAAGGCCAGCCAGGAAGATGAGGCCATGGGCCTCGAACTGGGCGCCGTCGACTACATTACAAAACCATTTCGAGTGCCGGTGGTGCAGGCCCGCGTCCGCACCCATATCGCCCTGGCGCAGCGAACCGAAGTGCTGCGTTCCCTGTCGCAAAAGCTGTCGCATTACCTGCCGCCTCAGGTCTACAAGTCCATATTCGAAGGCGAGCAACGGGTGGCCATCGAGGCGAAGAGCAAGATGATGACCATCTTCTTCTCCGATCTCAAGGACTTCACCGAAACGACAGAAGATCTCCATCCGGAAGAACTCACCTACCTGCTTAACACCTATTTTTCGGAAATGTCGCGGATTGCTCTCGATCATGGCGCGACCATCGACAAGTTTATTGGTGACGCCATGCTCATTTTTTTTGGCGATCCGCAAACGCTTGGGGTCAAGGAAGATGCCCTCCAATGCGTCCGCATGGCGCTATCCATGCAGCGGCGCATGACGGAACTGCAAGCGGTCTGGCGTGTCAAGGGTTATGACCATCCCTTCCGCATGCGAATCGGCATAAATACGGGCGTTTGCAATGTTGGCAATTTCGGTAGCGCCGAGCGGATGGACTACACGGTCATCGGCTCGGCCGTTAATTTGGCCGCTCGCCTTGAGCAACTGGGCGAACCCGATCAAGTCACGATTTCGCATGGAACCTACCAGCATATTTGCGACGAATTCACGACAACCGAGATGTCACCCACCCAAGCCAAGGGTATCTCCCGCGATATACGTCGTTACACCCTGATCAAAGAGAAATGAGCGTTTGCCTCCCATTAAACACACCGAAGTAAACCTTGCACTCTCGTTTCCGTCACCCCGTGTCCCCTCGTTGCAATGTACCTGAGTCCTGAATTCGCCCTTGGGTTTCTGGTATTTTTCGCGGTTTATTGGCTGCTCGCGCGCTATGTCGCCTGGCAAAACTACGCCCTGCTGGTTTTTTCATTCCTGTTCTACGGCAGCCTGGATGTGCGCATGGCAGTCTCGCTGGGGCTTTTTTCGCTCACCGTCTATTTTGTTGCCGGACGTATCCGGGGAGCCCTTGCAGAGGAGCGGCGCGCTTGGTTGATCGTCGGTCTGGTGGCATTGGTAGGCTATCTTGGTTTGCTCAAGTACTACCTGCCGCTGCGCGATTTGTTGGCGCAAACTCTTCCCGGACTCGCGGGTGTGCTGGCGGATCTGCTGGCTTTGGATATTCTGGTGCCGCTGGGCGTTTCCTTTTATACCTTTCAGGCCGTCGCACTGCTCGTCGCCTGTTATCGCAATGCCACCGTCTGCCAGCGCTTGACACTGACAGAAACCGCGTTGTTTCTGGCTTTTTTCCCCACGGTCCTGGCGGGGCCGATTGCCCGTCCAGAACACATGTTGCCCCAATTGCGACTGCGCCGGCGATTTGTCGCACCCGAACGCGGACTGGGCCTCATTGCCCGCGGACTTTTCAAAAAGCTGGTGGTGGCCAACTGGCTGGCGGAAGTATGGGTCGATCCGCTGTTTGCCAATCCCTCGGCCTTCAATGGGGTCGAACTGGCGTTGGGCGCTGCGGCCTATTCAATCCAGATTTACGCCGATTTTAGCGGCTTGACCGATCTGGTCCGCGGCATTGCCTGGCTGCTGGGTTTTCGCCTGCCAGAGAATTTCAACCTGCCCTACTTGTCTCGCTCCCCTAGAGATTTCTGGCATCGCTGGCATATTTCCCTATCAAGCTGGATTCGCGATTACATCTACATTCCCTTGGGAGGGAACCGTCAAGGTGTTCTGCGCACGCAGTTGAATTTGCTGTTGGCAATGGTTGTTTCCGGCGCGTGGCATGGCGCGAGTGCGAACTTAATCGTATGGGGTTTCTTGCATGGCGGCGCCTGCATTTTGGTTAACCTGTGGCCGAGTCATCTGACGCCTGCTACGGGCTGGCGGGTAACGCTGACCTTTATATTTGTAACATTTGCCTGGATATTCTTTCGTGCCGCCAGTCTTGATCAGGCGTTCGATTACCTGTCGGCCATGACTCGTTTTCAGGCTCTTTTTACTTACAATGTGGTTGGCGGTGCGCTGCTTCTGCTGCTTTTCTTCATGATTCAATTTCACGTTGCCCAGCGCCTGCCCCAATGGGTAGACTGGTTGTCGCGTCCAGCGTGGCCGGTGCAATTTGCGGGTTTGACGGCTTTTGTCTGGTTGTGCATCGAGTGGGGGCCCAGCGGCGTGCCTGCTTTCATCTATTTCAAATACTGAATCAACTGCATAGGCACCTTACTTGTCTTCTCGTCCCCCTTCCTTGCGGCCGTCCGGAACCCTGATGGCCTTGATCTGCATGCTGGCCTTGATCGGTTGGCTCAAATGGCCTGTCGTGGTGGCGTATGCCGGACAACAGCACCAGATTATTCTGCCGGTGCTGGAGGTGTCGCCCGCGCCCATGCTCGAACTGCCAGTCAAACTGGCGCCGCTGCTGGCTGAAGCAGATCGCGAGATGGTGGCGCTGCAGAACCGAGTCATGCAGGGCGATCAGCCGAATGTCATGGTGGAAAACGCTCAGTCCCGGGCCGTGTCACGGCTTCCGGCGAACGAAGCCATTACGGCTGTTGCGCCGACCGCAATCTTGCGTGAATCCGTGAAAATTGGTTACGCCGACAAAGTGCTTTTCTGCGGCGATTCGCTCATGCAGGGGCTGGTGCCCTTCCTGATGGGGCCGTTGAAGAGCAAAAAAATCAAGTTCAAGAACTTGAGCCGTCAAAGCACCGGTTTGGCTTACCCCGGTTTTTTCGACTGGCCAAAAACGGTAAGGGAGGAGATCGAGGCGAAAAACGTCACGGTTTTGGTTATTTTTGTTGGCGCTAACGACGCATGGGACATCATCGACCGCGGGAAAATGGTCCAGTTCAACTCGCCATCGTGGAAGGAAATCTACACCCGGCGTGTCGAATCAATTGCAGCGATGGCCGAAAAAGAGGGGGTTAGGGTGATCTGGGTGGCCTTGCCGCCCATGGCGAACAAACGCCTGGCTAACCGGGCGCCGGTACTGAATGATATCTATCGGCAAGTTGCCGCGCGGTACGAAAAGGTTATCCTGATTCCGGCCAGCGATGTTCTGACCGATGACGGCGTCACCTTTACCAACTACCGGAAAAGCAGTGCTAGCGGGGAAATTCAGCGCTTGCGGGGTGGCGACGGGATACATCTGGCACCGGCCGGAAATCGCCTGCTGGCCGAACTCATCTGGAGTCATGTCGAGTTTTTTTGAGCGTCGCTACCAGGTCGGCGCGTGGCGCAAGACTGCCCACTGTAGCGCGTTACTCGTGGGGTTTTTCATGGTGGTGACGCCGGTGCTGGCCGGGCGCGACGGGAAGGTTTCCGGAGCGCTGACCGATTTTGGCGACCCCAATTTCCACGCGTCTGTCGCCCGTCCGCTGGCACTGCCTGGCGAGAAATGGACCAGCGTCTTTCGCTGGCTGCACATTGGTGATTCGCATACCGCGGGTGATTATTTTACGGGGGAGTTACGCCGCCGACTCCAAGCGCGCTACGGCGATGCCGGCATCGGCTGGATTACGCCGGGTTATGTGTTCAATCAACGCTCTGATTCTGTCTTGTTAACCAACGAGGGTGGGTGGTCGGTAGAGCGCGCCGCCCGGAAAAGAAATGCCGTCCCAAGCGACCCAATGGCAGCCATGGCGCCATTCGGAGGCCATGTCGGCATGGGTGCGACAGCGGTCGCCACCACGCGCCTCACCTTCAAGAATCCTTCTTCCCGCCAGTTGATGCGGCTTTCCATACTGCAATCCGCTGTCGTGCCTTACAACGGCGGCTTCGACGTGGCTACCGGAGATAGCACGATACCCGTGCCCGCGGCCCTGCCTGGGAATTATGGATGGATCATGACTGCCGCCGTGCTCGATGTCGGTGGGGAACGCCTATGGATAAAAGCGGCCCCCATGGCGCCTGAAACCCGGGTGGCAATCGGTGGCCTGGCGCTGGAAAAATTGTCCCCTGGCGTGGTGCTTGATGCGGTTGGCGCCAACGGTGCCCAGTATGATGAATTGCTTGGCTGGAACAGGGAGGCAATCGATGCAGCCCTGACCGCGCGCCCTGCCAATCTGGTGGTGCTTGCATACGGCACCAACGAAGCTTTGGACAAGAATTTCGAGCAGGCGCAGTTCATCGAGAAAGTCACCAGCGCGGTGCGCTTGCTGCGCCAGACGAGTAAAAAAAATTCCCCGGCGGTAATGCTGATGCTGCCGCCTGATGTGCGCGTCGGTTATCCCTCACGAAGAAAACGGAAGGTAGGTTGCGGTCTGCCGCCAGCCAATCTGGCACGGGTGAATGCCGCGCTTACCTTGGTGGCGCGCAAGGAAAAAACCCTGCTCTGGGACTGGGGGCGCTGGGTGCGCGACCTGCGCGGGCATTGCGGCATGGCCAGTCTCGCCCATTTTGACGTCCCGCTGGCGCGACCAGATCTGATGCACTTGACCCCGGAGGGTTATCGCGCCAGTGCCGCCAGCCTGTTGGCGGATCTCTTGCGCCTGGCGGACGTCGGTACTCAATAAGCAATAAGCGGCTTGGCCACTTGCGGTCGATAGATCAGGCGGGACGTGTGTTGATGAGCACCGTCGCAACGCCATCCCATTCGCCGTCAAGTTCCAGAACGAGCAGCACGCGGCCATCGGCGCAGTCGATCAATGCGGTAGTGGTGGCAGTGGCATCGTTGCTGCTGTCGCGGTAAAGGGTTGGCGTGGCATGACGCGGCGCGCGGGCAGGGGCGGGCAGGGTGCCCAGCAACCGCAATCGACGACCATCGATGTCAAAAAATGCTCCGGGGTAGGGGGGGGCGACAGCGCGAACAAGGTTATGGATTTCCCGTGAGGATTTCGTCCAGTCAATGCGGCCGTCCTCGGGCTTGCGTCCGCCGAAGTAGCTGCCCTGGGCGAGGTCCTGGGCAACGTGCGGCGCGGTGCCGGCAATCAGTGCCGGGAGCACGCCGTGGAGCGCCATTTCAGCGGCGAGGGTGACTTTTTGGAAGACTTCGCCGGCGGTGTCGTCAGGCAGGATGGGTACGGCCTGCCGGGCGACAATCTCACCAGCATCGGGCTTTTCGACCATGCGATGCAGGGTGGCGCCGGTCTCGGTCTCGCCGTACAGCACGGCCCAGTTCACCGGTACGCGGCCACGATACTTGGGTAGCAGCGAGCCGTGCATGTTGTAGGCGCCGTGACGTGCCAGATTCAGCAGCGCGGGCTTGAGCATCAGCCGATAGTAAAAGGAGAAAATGAAGTCGGGGGCGATGGCGGCGAACTGCGCCAGCACTTCCGGCGTATTGGGGTCGTCGGGGGTGATGGTCGGGATGCCATAGCGGGCCGCCGTGGCGGCGACACTGTCGAACCAGATGGTTTCGGTCGGGCTATCCCGATGGGTTACTACCAGCACCACGTCCACGCCGCCGGCGAGCAGCACCTTGAGGCAGCGCACGCCGACGTTGTGATAGGCGAAGACGATAGCTTTGTGGCTAACCATGGTCACTCCTTCTTCTCCAGCACCGCGTCGATGATGTAGCGCGGCCGGCGGCGCACTTCCTGATAGACGCGGCCGACGTACTCGCCGATCAGGCCGACGGCGAAGAGCAGGATGCCGATCAGGAAGAAGGCGATACCGAACAGGGTGAATAGGCCCTCTGCCTCGGGCCCGACCACCAGGCGGCGGATGGCGAGAAAGATGACGAACAGCGCCGAGAGGAAGGACAGCACGATGCCGGCCATCGACACCATTTGCAGCGGCACCACCGAGAAACTGGTCATCAGGTCGAAGTTGAGGCGGATCAGGCTGTAGAGCGAATACTTCGATTCGCCGGCCTCGCGTTCGTCGTGTTCCACCACCACCTCGACGGGATTGCGCGCAAAGGTATAGCCCAACGCTGGCAGGAAGGTATTGACCTCGCGACATTCGTTGACGGCGGCGACGATGCTCTTGCTATAGGCACGCAGCAT
>JAIFMO010000063.1 GCA_020048435.1 Sulfuritalea sp. | reverse complement strand
GCCACCCCGAAATCGCCTACCAGAACGCCATCGACTCTATGATCGAAAAGTACGGCAAGCTGAAGACGGCCACCGCCGCCATCATGCGTCGCCGCGAGGAGATTTCCGCCCGTTTGGGCAGCGAGAAGACTGAACTGGAGGGCATCACCGCCGATCTCAACGCAGCACTGGCGACCGGGCAGGATGAACTTGGCATCGTCCTCATCCAGAAAAAGAACGCGCTCGAAGCCAGCATCAAGACGCTGGAACAGGACATGGAACAGGCGCGCGGCGACGCCGACGAGGCCAAGACCTCGCTGCTGCAAGTCAAGAGCGAAATCCAGAAGCTCAAGGACGAAAAGGATCGCATGCTGGCGCAGATGCTCAGCGCGCAGGCGCGGCTGAAGATACAAGGACAGCTCGACGGCCTCTCGGTGGACGCCGAAGTGCGCGCGCTGGATACCGTGCGCGAGCACATCAAGACCACCGTGGCTGAGGCCAAGATGGGTTCCGAACTGCGCGATTCCGACCTTGACGTGAAGCTGGCCAAACTGCGCCAGAGCAGCGGCGCGATCACCGCGCGGCAGCAACTGGACGAAATGAAGCGTGTCCGCGCCGGCCAGGCGGCGGGTACGGCGGCTGCCACCGGCAAGGCCATGTAACGGGCCATGAGCGAACCCACGCCCACGCCCACATCCTCGCCCGTCCTTACCCGGCCCCCGCTGCCGGCTTGGGCCGACACCCTGCGCCAGAAATATCTGGCCGGCGAGGCATCGGTTTTCGTGCTTTACCGCAATGTCTTCGACCGCATCCTGGTCGGCGACAAGCCGCATGGCATGGTAGCGTTTCTTGCCGACGTACTGCTCAAGGACAACAAGCAGCACATCTACGAACTCAGCGCCGACCGCGGCGTGCGCGTGTTGCACGGTGGCACGACAGAAGAGAAGGCGGAAATCTATCGTCACCTCGAAGGCAAGGGCCTGGCCGGTATCTTTGACGCGCTGGAACGGCGCATGCGAGACAAGCCCTCGAACGCGCTGCTGATCCCCTATGCCGGCGCTCTGTTCCCGGCAACGGAGACGCAGTTTCTCTCGCTGGAAGAACGTGGCGCCTACACCGCCCTGCATCGCTGGTCGCTCGACGACGAGCTGTCCGCTCAGGATAACGTGGTCATCCTGATCACCGAATCGCTGGCCGAAATCAATCCCGGGCTGCTGGCCAACCCCCGCGTGGCGGCCATCGAAGTGGCGATGCCGGACCGCGCGGCGCGCGAAGCGGCGATTCGCCACTACGCGCCGCGGATGCCGCCGGAACAGAGGCAGCTGTTGTCCGACCAGACCGCCGGCCTGCGCGTCATCCAGCTCGCCAGCATCGTCGCCAGCGAAGGGCCACAGGGATTAAGCGAAGCGCAGCGCAACCAGCTTATCGGCAATCTGCTGGCCGGCACGCCCAACGCCGCCGAGCGCGCGACCAAACTTGCCGCCATCACCGCCGGCATGACGCCGGACGAAATTCGGCAACTGGTGGACCCCACGCGCAGCCTGCCGGATGCAGCCAATCCCTTCGACGAAATGAGCGAGGTGGTGCGGAAACGCAAGCGCGAACTGATCGAAAAGGAATGTTCTGGCCTGATCGAGTTCATCGAGCCGCGCCACGGCCTCGAGGCCGTCGGCGGCAACGAACACATCAAGACCGAACTGCTCGAAATCGCCCGCCTGATCCGGGGCGGCGAGCGGGCCCGTGCCCCCATGGGTTTGCTGGCGGTGGGGCCGATGGGCGCCGGCAAGACCTTCGTCATCAAGGCCTTCCTCAAGGAAGCCGGGCTGTCCGGCGTGGCGCTGAAGAACTTCCGCTCGAAATGGGTTGGCTCGACGGAAGCCAATCTCGAGCGCGTGCTATCCACCGTCAAGGCGATGGGCCCGATTGCGCTGGTGATCGACGAGGGCGACCGCAGCTTCGGCAACCAGGGCGATGGCGACGGCGACGGCGGCACCGGTTCGCGCGTCATCGCCCGGCTGAAGGAATTCATGTCCGACCCGGAAAATCGCGGCCAGGTGCTATTTATCCTGATGACCAACCGGCCGGACAAGCTCGACACCGACATCAAGCGTCCCGGCCGACTCGACCGCAAGATTCCCTTTTTCTATGCCGAATCGGGCGCCGAGCGGGCCGCCATTGTCACCGCCATCCTGCGCCGCTACGGTGTAAAAACCGACATCGCACCCGCCGCGCTGGAGACGATTTGCGCCACGCTGGACGGCTATTCCAACGCCGACCTTGAAGCCGTGGCGCTGCTGGCGGCCGAATTCGCCCAGCGTGACGATGGAGAAAGCAGCACTGTCGGCGAAGCCCTCTTTGCCCGCGCGGTCGAGGACTTCCTGCCGCCGCGCGAAATCACCATGCTGCGCTATATGGAAATGCTTGCCGTATTCGAAACCTCGCGCCGTTCGCTGCTGCCCGAACGCTTCCGCAGCCTGACGCCGCAGCAAGTGCAGGAACAACTCGCCGAACTGCGGTCCGCACTGCGCCGCTAATCTGGCCGCCAATCCACCATTGAAGGAGATCACCCCATGTTTCCCCTTATGACCGAACTTCCGCTAACGCCCGCGCAAGTCATCGCCGCCACGCGCCTGATGTTGCACATTGCCCATATCGACGGCGCGCGCACCGCCGAAGAAGTGGCACTGATCCGCCAGTTTTACGATGCCTGCCGTACCGCTACCGCCGACTTTTTGGCCTTCGAAACGCTCGACGGCCAGGGCGCCGCCAACGTGACAGCGAGCGACTTTCCTGATGCCGGCCAGCGCGACATGATCGTCGCGCTGTGCGTGATGGTGGCCTACGCCGACGGCGAACTCTCCGCGGCGGAGAGCGCTGCGGTTGGCAATGCCGCACGCAGTCTTGGCCTCACCGACGAACGTGTCGAGCAGATCATTGCGTTGGTCAAGGACCACATGCTGGCGCAACTGGCGCGCTTGCCCGACGCGGCCTCGGTGGCGGTTGTGGCAAAGGAGCTTGGATGACCTCTATGCAAAAGAAGATAGCTACGGGAATGGGAGGCCCGGGGTGGGTCGAGTCATTGTAGCCATGGTGGGTTTCGCCTGCGCCTTCGCGGCGCTGGTGTTGTATTTGGGGTTGGGGCGGGAGCACGGGATCACAGAACTGGCGGCCTCCGGCGTGTTCGTCGGCGTGTTGCTGGTGAGCTATCCCGTGTTTTTCTATTTTTGCAAACACCACTATTGGACGATCTGGCGCTATGTCCTGTTCGGCCTGCTATGCGGCATGCTCAGCGCGTTCCCGTTCAGCGGCAGCCCGAAGATCGAGCCCGGATTCCTGTTTGCCGTGTTCGAAATAGCGGGCGCCCTGCTGGGCTTTCTGTTCTGGGTGACCGCCATCTGGCGCAACAAGCATCTGACTTGCCCCAAGACCTTCTGCCTGCCTTGCGGCACGGTTTATCGCGTTGCCCGCAATGCCCTGACCTGGAAACATATTCTCTGAAATCGTGTCGCCGGGTGCAAGGCAGTGAAAGCGACTGGCTTTTGTCAATCGCCTGACAGGCTGTAAGAACTTCAGATTACCTCCCCATGAGTTCCTGATACAAAAGTCGGCGCTAGCGGGACGGCAAGCGCGGCAAGCAGGCCTGAAGCTAGCAGGGCCTTGCGCGTGGAGGACGGCTTGCCATGGCTGGCGGCCGTTTCCTGGGCGACGATGAATGCGCCGCGCGCGCGGCTCCAGACGATGCGGTGGATTTTGTTCATGGTGTTGCCTCTTGATGAAACTTAACAAGTTTGTTAATGTTCTTGCCATGGGCAAGACAACTTACGTAATCAAGTACTACAGCGAGCAGGTGCAGGAAACTGTGCTGGGGCTCCCTGAGGCGCTGCTGTCTTGCGGAGCAACGTCTGAAGGAGATAAAAAATGCTGACGCATGAAGAAATGAAGCGCATTGCGCTATCAAACCCGAAGGTAAAAACTGAATACGACCGTCTGAACGTTAGCGATGAATTCAAGTTACTGGATATGGTGCTGGCCTTGCGACAGACTTCCGGCCTGACCCAGGAACAGGTAGCCGATCGTATGGGCACAAAGGCTCCTGCAGTCGCCCGGCTGGAATCGTCACTGGTTTCAGGCAAGCATTCGCCTACGCTGGCGACGCTGCGCAAGTACGTCGAGGCGTGCGGCAAGAAGCTGGAACTGCGGGTGGTTTGAGGATGCACCGCTATGCTGACTGAACGCTTGAAACAACGACTGACCAAAGATCGGCCAACAACATCGATCACGCTGCGCATTCCGGTGGAGGCGACGAGCGCGTCGACAAACGCGCCGCGCACGGCGTTCCAGACGATGCGGTGGATTTTGTTCATGGTGAAACTCCAGATATTTCTATTGCCTTGCCATTGCTCGATGTATACACTTCATGTATCAACATTGAGACAAGGAGGCGGATCATGGCGCACGCCATCAAGACAGCGGCGGTATTCAAATCGGGCAACTCGCAGGCGGTGCGTTTGCCCAAGGATTTCCAGTTCGATGTGCGCGAGGTCGAGATCCTGCGGCGCGGTGACGAGGTAGTGTTACGGCGGATTCCGACCAACCTGACGGCAGCGTTTGAGTTACTGGCGGGCTTGCCTGATGACTTCATGGCGGATGGCCGCAACGACAGCCCTCCGCAAGTGCGCGAGGCGCTATGAGTTCCTTGCGTTACTTGCTCGACACCAATATCTGTATCTACATTGCCAAGCAACGTCCACCCTCCGTGGCGGCGAGGTTTGCCAAGCTGGCGGCAGGTTCGGTGGGAATGTCGCTGATCACCTACGGCGAATTGCGTTATGGGGCGGAGAAGAGCAGCCAGCGGGGCAGCGCGCTGGATAAATTGGAGCGTCTTCAGTCGATGATTCTGGTCATCACTCTGGATGCTGCGGTGGGCGAACGTTATGGCGCCATTCGTGCTCATCTGGAGCGCGCCGGTACGCCGATCGGCAACAACGATTTATGGATCGCTGCTCATGCACTGAGCCTGGGGGTGACGCTGATCAGCAACAACACGCGTGAATTCGAGCGGGTGCCGAAGCTGAAGCTGGCCAACTGGATTGAGTAGCGAAGATATGCTGACGAGGCGTGCGGCAAAACGCTGCTGACCGAGGGGGCTGGGCCGGCGCGAACATTCGACTTGACACCGACATTTACTCGGTATTTTTCCTCGGCCGCCAAGCTGGGCTATGCCCATGTCAGCAATTCCACCATCGCCTTCAAGCGCCGGTTCTGCTATCCACCAGGGAGCTTACGGCGCAAGTGATGAAAAACAGACTTATGTTTATGACGGCTAGCCGCCGCCAACCTCAGCTTTCGTTGGCGATACGCCGGGCGCCGTTGAAACGCGTCGCCCAGTAACGCTCGCGCAGGTCCTCGATGCGTACCTCGCCGCCGGCGCGGGGCGAGTGAACAAAAAGACTGTCGCCAAGGTAAATGCCAACGTGGGAGAAGGTTCGCCGCATGGTATTGAAGAAGACCAGATCGCCGGGGCGCAGTTCGTTTTTGCTCACGGCCTCGCCAGCCTTGCTGATTTCGCGCGAACTGTTCGGCAGGTAGAGGCCCATGCCTTCCTTGAAGACGTGGCCGACAAAGCCCGAGCAGTCAAAGCCGGTTTCAGTCGACTTGCCACCGCGACGATAACGCACGCCGATCAGTTCAAGCGCCTGGTCGAGCGCATTCTGGACATTGGCGGTAGCCCGGTCAACCAGAGAGACAGGTGCTTCGGAAACCGTGATGGCCGGAGTGTCATCGGCACGGACGGCGGCTGAAATAAGTAGCGCGCCAATTAAGCAGGCTACTTGAAGGGAGGTTGATTTCTTCATGGCGGCGGAGGTTAGTGGATTTTCTTCTTTGTGTAAACCCCTGATAATCATGAGTTTATGACTCTATAAGGAAAAAGAATGGTTGCCCCAAAGAAAAGCATGAGCGCCAGCGTGGCCGAAATCGTTGCCAGCGGCAGCAGTGTGCCGTCGTAGCCGAGGCCAACCCAGGTGCCGGCAAGCAGGGCCGCCAGCATGGTAAAAAAGCCGAGCAACCCCGCCGCCGCGCCCGCATGCCGGGGAAAGGGAGCCAACGCACCCGACTGGGCGCAGGGAAAATTAATGCCATGCGCCGCCATGGTGACAAATTGGGCGAACACCACCACCGACCAGTGATGGGCGCCCATCAGCGCGGCCGCGAGAAAACCCAGGCCGGCAATCAGCGACAGGGTGGTTCCTACCGTCAGCGTGCGTTCCAGGCCGAGGCGGCCGAGCAGATGCCGGCAAATCAGCGTGCCGCCAAGATAGCCGGAGACACCGATGGCAAAGTAATAACCGTAATATTCGGTCGCCACGCCCAGCCCCCGGATAAGGATGAAACTTGATCCGGAGATAAAGGCGAAGATCGACGCATAAGACAGCGCGCCAGGCAAGGCGTAGGCCCAGAAGGTCGGCGTGGCGGCGATGCGGCCATAGGTGGCGAGCAGCGGGGCAAGATCAGTCGCGGCCGGGTTGCGGGTCTGGTTGGTTTCTGCCAGCCAGCGCGACGCGGCAAAGGCCATCAGCCCGCCAAAGACAATCAGCACGACAAAGGCGGCACGCCAGCCGAAGGCCACTTGCAGATAACCGCCGGCGATGGGACCGAGCAGCGGCGCCAGCGACAGCAAGGTGCTGGCCTTGGCGAGCACCCTGGCGCCTTCCGCCGGCGGGTAGGCGTCACGGATGATGGCGCGGGCGACGACGGCGGCGGTGCAACAGCCGGTGGCCTGAACGAAGCGCGCGGCAACCAGCGTCGGCAGGTCTTGCGCCAGGCCGCAGGCCAGGCTGGCCGCCATATAAACGCCGAGCCCGCCCAGCAGCACGGGGCGGCGGCCATGACGGTCGGACAACGGGCCGCTGATCAGTTGCGCGGCGCCGAAACCAATGACGAACAGCGAAAGCGTTTGCTGCACCGCCACCGGCGTTGCCGCGAAGTAGGTGGTCAGGTGCGGCAGCGAGGCAAGGTAAAGGTCGGTCGATAGCGGCTGCAACATCAGGCAGCCGGTAATGATCAACAGCAGCGTGGTGGGTGAACTATTACGGACGAGCACCACCAGCGATCAACCGCGCTTATTGCGCATCAACTGGGCCTTCTCGCGGTCCCAATCCCGTTTCTTGTCGGTATCGCGCTTGTCGAATTCCTTCTTGCCCTTGGCCAGGCCGATGTCAAGCTTGACGCGTCCCTTGGTGAAATGCAGGTTCAGCGGCACCAGGGCATAGCCCGCGCGCTCGACCTTGCCGATCAGTTTCCTGATTTCAGCGCCGTGCAGCAGCACTTTGCGAGTGCGGATCGGGTCGGGCTGGACATGAGACGAAGCCGTGGTCAGGGCACTGATGTGGCAACCGATCAGCCAGACTTCGCTGCCCTTGAGGATCACATAGGCTTCCTTGAGCTGCACGCGACCGGCACGGATCGCCTTGGCCTCCCATCCGGCCAGTACCAGACCCGCTTCAAAGCGTTCCTCGATGAAATAGTCGTGGAAGGCCTTTTTGTTTTCTACGATGCTCATGGATATGGGAATGGGTGAAGGGCGCGAAAAGGGCGTGGCGCGGTAGAATCGAACATTCTATCGCAGCCCCCCATCATGGCCGTCGTAGACAATTCAGTGTTGATCGAGCGCAGCGCCGCCCAGATGTTTGAACTGGTCGACCGGGTCGAAGACTATCCAAAATTTCTGCCCTGGTGCGGCGGCACCGAATTGCTGGAACGCAGCGACTCGCGAACAGCCGCCCGCATTCATATCAATTTCCATGGCGTCAAGGCGCATTTCTCGACCAGCAACGACAAGGAAGCGCCGCGCTGGATGAGCATACAACTGACCGAGGGGCCTTTCCGGCACATGAACGGCGGCTGGAAGTTCACTCCGCTGGGCGAAGGGGCCTGCAAGGTCGAATTCTCGCTGCACTACGAATTCTCAAACAAGCTGCTGGAGAAAGTATTGGGACCGGTATTTCACCGCATCGCCGAGACTTTCATCGAATCCTTCGTCAAACGCGCAAACCAGATATATGGCTGACTCCATGGCTGAAACCGAATCCACCCTCCACGTCGAAGTCGTCTATGCCAAACCCGAGCGGCAAGAACTGGTTCGGCTGAGCTTGCCGGCAGGCGCCACCCTGATACAGGCGCTTGAAGCCTCGGGGCTGCCAAAAAAGCATCCCGAGATCGACTCGGTCAAGGGTAAGTTTGGCATTTACGGCAAACTGGCGAAGCCCGATACCGCGCTGAAGGAACACGACCGCGTCGAAATTTACCGCCCGCTTGTCGCCGACCCCAAGGAAGTTCGCAAACAGCGCGCGGCCGAGGGAAAAGTGATGAAAAAAGGCGGCGGCACCGGCGAGGAATAAGAGCCCGGCGCGCGCCACCACCACCCCATACCCCTTACCGCTTTACTTGCACCAGGACTCGACTTCCTTGCGGGCCGCCACGGTCTGGGCTGTTTTGGCCTCGCCGACCAGAGGCGTGGACTCGCCCTTTTCATTCTTTGTAACAAGAATGTCCCTCGACGATTCGAGTTGAATGAGCCGTTTGCGGGCGTTGTCGCACAGGCTTTGGCGGGCATCAGCTTCCGCCTTTGCCTGTTCCGGGCTCTTGCCATTGGCCGCCGACTCGGATGCCGGCTCCTTGGCGCCGTCGTTTTTTTCGCCCGTCGCTGGCGCTGTGGCGGCGGCGCCCGGCACCGCGGTAGTTTTCACGTCCCGCGGCTTGATCTTCTTGTCCAGCGGCGGCTTGTCCGCATAATGCACCTTGCCGCTGGCGTCCTTCCATGAATAAAGCTCCGCGCTGGCGGCGAGCGGTAGCGTCATCAAAACAACGAGCGAAATCAGGATAGTCATGCGCATGTTGGTGTCCCCGGTTAGCCTTGACGTTGGCGAGGTCGATATATTACCCCTGCCGACGCGCCAAAAATATTGCCGTTTATGCCCTCTTGACTGGCATAATCAGTAGCATTAGTGCTCATGGGCGAAACCTGCTGAGGGGCGGGACGCAGCGATGCAAGGCACCATCGGGGTAATTATTCACAATTATCGAGGCGAAAGTCGGCGATACTTGGCCCTGACTGCAATTTGATTTGATAGGGGAAGTTCCATGAAGACCATCATGCTTGTCGATGATTCCGCCACCATTCTGTTATCGATATCCAATATTCTCGGCAAGGCGGGCTACGCCGTCGAGAAAGCCAACAACGCCAACGAAGGCCTGACCAAGTTCAAGGGCGGCGTCAAGGTTGACCTCCTGATCACCGACCTCAACATGCCCGGCATGAACGGCATCGAGTTCATCAAGGAAGTGCGCAAGCTGCCGAACTACAAGTTCATGCCCATCCTTTTCCTTACCACCGAGTCGCAGCAATCCAAGCGCGTCGAAGCCAAGGCGGCGGGCGCCTCGGGCTGGCTGGTAAAACCGGCCACCGCCGACGAACTGCTCAATACCATCAAACTCGTCATCAAGTAGGAAGCCCGCACCATGGATTTCCTGCTGCTATTGCGGCGCGCGGCGCTGGTCTTCAGCGTCGTGGCGCTGGTCGCCAGCGTCGCCACCTATTTTCTGCATCCCTGGTATCACGGCTACCTCCTGCCCTACCTC